>CAZQCA010000049.1:0-12178 GCA_964591845.1 uncultured Nocardioides sp. | reverse complement strand
AGCCGGTGGCCGAGGAGGAGCAGCCCGCCGAGGAGCCGGTCGAGGAGCAGCCGACCGAGGAGGAGCCGGTCGACGAGGAGCCGGTCGCGGTGGAGGAGCAGCCCGCCGACCAGGCCACCCCGGACGAGGTCGCCGAGGCCGAGATCTCCGACGACGAGGTCGCCGAGGGGCACGACTCAGGCGAGGAGTCACCGGCCGACGAGGCACTCGAGGCGCCGACCGACGAGTCCGCCGTCGAGGTGCCGGAGGCGCTGGAGGACGAGCCCCCGACCGATGACGCCGCCGCCCCGGCCGAGGTCGAGCCGGACGAGCAGGAGCCGGTGCTGGACGACACCGTCGTCGACGCCCCCGCGGTGGCCGAGGAGCCGCCCCCGCCGTGGGCCGAGCAGCCCGCGGAGGAGCCCGAGTCCGGTTGGCGACCGGGCGGAGACAGCTTCGCCACACCGGCGCCCGCCTACCCCGCCGCCGCGGCGGCCGTGGCTCCCGCCGTGGACCAGCCCGCCGACCACGACGGCCAGACCGGCGGGGGATGGCAGCCCGACGAGTTCCAGCGCCCGCAGCCCGGCATCGCATCCGGCACCGAGCCCGCCGAAGGCGGACCGGTGGTCGCCCAGCTGCTCTTCTCCAGCGGCGAGGTCGTCGCGGTCGACCGCCCGATCCTGGTCGGCCGGTCGCCCGAGGTGCGTCGCTTCGCGGCCCACGACCACCCGCGGCTGGTGCCCGTGCCCAGTCCCCATCAGGAGATCTCCTCGACCCATCTCGAGGTGCGTCCCGGAGTCGGGGCCGACCACGGCACGGCGGTCGTCACCGATCTCGGCTCCACCAACGGCACGGTGCTGGTGCAGCCCGGTCTCCCACCCGAGGACCTCCAGCCCGGCATCGCCGTCCAGCTCGTGCCGGGCGCGATCATCGACCTCGGGGACGGTCTGACCATCCAGGTCACCCAGCCGTGACCGACCCCGCGTCGTGACACCACCCGCCAGCGAGCTCCCGGCGGTACTCGTCGCGGACCTCGACCGGCGGTTCTCGGCGACCGTGGGCGACCAGCTGCTCGGTGGCGTGGTGGTGGCGCTGGGAGTCACGCTGGCGGGGCTCCTCGACGGGTGGGTCGCCAGGTTGGCGGTGGTCCTCGGGACGGCCCTGCTCGTGCTCTCGGCGTACGCCGTCGCGCTCGGCCTGACCGGCCGGACCCCGGGCAAGGCGGCGCTGCGGCTGCGCGTCGTGGCGGAGGGCACGACCGAGCCGATCGGCGTCGGCCGGGCCTACCTCCGCACGCTCCTGGTCGCGCTCGGCGGCCTCCCGACGTTCGGGTTCGGACTGGCGACCCTGGCGCTCACGGCCGTCTCCGATCCCGCGGGCCTGCGGCGCGGCTGGCACGACCGGGTCGCCGGCTCCCTCGTGATCGATGTGCGACCGGTGGCCGCGCCGTCCGCCCCGGTGCCCGACGTGCGGCACCCGATGGTCAACCTGACCGCCGCCCGGTTGGTGCCGGCTCCCGACGCCACATCGGCGGTCCGACCGGCGCCGCCTCCTCGTGCGGACCGGGCGGCCGCGCCGGGCCCTCGCCCCTCCGGGCGGTGGCGGCTCACGGTCGACAGCGGGGAGTCGGTGGTGATCGAGGGTCTCGCCCTCGTCGGACGGGTGCCCGCGCCTCGGGCCGGCGAGCAGGTGCGCCACCTGCTTCCGCTGAGCTCGCGCGACATGACGGTCTCCAAGACCCACGCATCGATCGACGTGGTCGACGGCGTCCTCGTGGTCACCGACCGCGGATCCACCAACGGGTCGGTGCTGATCCGCCAGGGCGTCTCGCGCGAGCTGGCCCAGGGTCGCCCCACGACGTTGCTGGACGGCGACCGGATCCGCTTCGGCGACCGCGAGTGCACGGTCGCGCGCGAGACTTGACCTATGGCCGAGACACTGCAGTCGGTGGGGTCCGCGCTCGACGTGCTCGACGTCCTGGCGGGCCACGAGGAGGTCGGCGTCTCCGCGGTGGCCCGCGAGCTCGGGATGGCGAAGAGCACCGCGCACCGGCTGCTCACGACGATGGCGGCGCGCGGCCTGGTCGAGCAGAACGCCGAGACCGGCCGCTACCGGCTCGGTATGCGTCTCTATGAGCTCGGCCACCAGGCGATGACCGGCAACCGGCTGCGCGCCGTGGCGCTCCCGGTGCTGGCCGAGCTCCGCCGCCGTTCGGGGCTCACCGTCCAGCTGGCGGTGCCCGACGGTGGGGACGTGCTCTACACCGAGCGCCTCGAGACCACGCTGGGGGTGACGCTGATGCAGCAGACGGGGCTCAGACTGCCGGCCCACACCACCAGCTCCGGCAAGGCCATCGCGGCCTACAGCCCCGCCTTCGCGGACGCCCGCCGACGGCTCGGGTTCCCGGCGCGCACGCCGCACACCCTCACCACGGCCGACGAGTGGGACCGCGTCCTCGACGAGACCCGGAGGCAGCACGGAGCGCTCTCCTACGACGAGGCGCGGGTCGGGGTGTCCTCCTGCGCGGCACCACTGCACGGACCGGCCGGTGAGGCGATCGCGTCGGTCTCGCTGGTGGGGCCCACGGAGGCCTTCCGCAAGCAGGGGCCGCACTACCTCCAGCTGGTCGTCGCGGCCGCGCGGTCGCTCTCGGGCCCCTTCTGAGTCGTTCCGGAGAGAAGAACGTTTGGACACAAACGGTCTCCCGGTTCCTAGCGTCAGCGGCACCTGCCGACGACCGAGGAGCCTGCGTGACCGTGTGGACCGAGGAGTCCGTCGCGACCGAGCTGCTGGCCTGTGAGGCCGAGCGCCGTGACCGCGCGAAGTTCACCGACGAGTGGCCCGGGCTCGACGTCGACACCGGCTACCGCATCCAGGACGAGACGCTGCGGCGGCGGCTCGCCCGCGGTGAGGTGGTCACCGGGGTCAAGCTGGGACTGACCAGCAAGGCCAAGCAGCAGCGGATGGGGGTCGACACCCCGCTGGTGGCCTGGCTGACCGACGATATGGTGCTCCGGCCGGGCGACCCGGTGCCCCAGGGCAAGCTCATCCACCCCCGCGTCGAGCCGGAGATCGTCTTCGTCCTGGGGGAGCGGCTCCGCGGCCCGGGCGTGACGGCCCAGCAGGCGCTGGCGGCGGTGGCCACGGTCGCCGCGGGGGCCGAGGTCATCGACAGCCGCTACCGCGACTTCCGGTTCACGGCCGGCGACGTCGTGGCCGACAACGCCTCCTCCGGGGCCTACGTCGTCGCGCCCCACGGCGTACCTCCCGGCGCCGTGGACCTCGTCGGCGAGTCGGTGCGGGTCGAGGTCGACGGTGAGCTGGTCCACGAGGGCACCGGCGCCGACGTGCTCGGCCACCCGGCCGAGGCGCTCGCCCTGGCGGTCAACGAGCTGGCCCGCCGCGGCCTGGCGGTGGAGGCCGGATGGACCGTCCTCACCGGGGGCATCACCGACGCCGTGTTCGCGACGCCGGGTGCGACCGTCTCCTGCCGCTTCTCCACCCTCGGCGACGTCGAGCTGCACTGCGGAGAGGAGTCCTGAGGTGCCACTGATCGAGATCACGCTCGCGCAAGGGCGAACGCCCGAGCAGCTGCGGGCGCTGATGGCCGCGGTCACCGACGCGGCGCACGGCAGCCTCGGTGCCCCTCTCGACAGCATCCGGGTGGTGCTGCGCGAGGTCCCCAAGACCCACTGGTCCGCCGGCGGAGTCACCATCGCCGAGCGCGAGGCGGCCGCCCTCGAGTCGTCAGGAGAGCCCTCATGAGCACCCTTCCCTTCTTCGGCCACGTGATCGGCGGCAAGGAGGTCGAGTCCGCCGAAGGGGCCCGCTTCGCCAGCATCGACCCGTGGACGCGGGAGCAGTGGGCGCAGGTCGCGCTCGGCTCACAGGCGGACGCCGACGCGGCGGTGGCCGCTGCCCGGGCCGCCTTCGACGACGGTCCGTGGCCACGGATGGGATACGCCGAGCGGCAGCGGCTGCTCCATCGGTTCGCCGATCTGATCGAGGCCCACGGCGAGGAGCTCGGCGGCGCCGACACCCGCGACATGGGCAAGCCGACGTCGCAGGTGGTCCACGACGTCGCCCGGACGGCGTGGAACTTCCGCTTCTTCGCCGACCACGCCGTGATGGCCACCGCGGAGACGCTGCCCATGGACTCCGGCCACCACGCCTACACCCGCTACGAGCCCGCGGGCGTCGTGGTCGCCATCGCGCCGTGGAACTTCCCGATGATGCTGGAGTCCTGGAAGGTCGCGCCGGCGCTGGCCGCGGGCAACACCGTCGTCCTCAAGCCGGCCGAGGACACCCCGACGTCCGCGACGATCATGGCCCGGCTCGCGCTGGAGGCCGGGATCCCCGAGGGCGTCTTCAACGTGGTCCACGGCTACGGCCCCGACTCGGTCGGCGAGGCCCTGACCCGCGACCCGCGGGTGGACCGGATCACCTTCACCGGCGAGTCACGGACCGGCTCGATCATCAGCCGGGCCGCGGCCGACAACCTCACGCCCGTGTCTCTGGAGATGGGCGGCAAGAACTCCAACCTGATCTTCGCCGACGCCGACCTCGACAACGCGGTGAGCTGGTCCATCCAGTCCATCTTCCGCAACGCGGGGCAGATCTGCCTGTCGGGCAGCCGCGTGCTGGTCGAGCGGCCGATCTTCGAGGAGTTCGTACGCCGGTTCAGCGCGGCCGCCGACGCGATGCGGATCGGCGACCCGAGCGACCCTGCCACGGAGTTCGGACCGCTGGCGAGCGAGGAGCACTTCCGCAAGGTCAAGGGATACGTCGACACCGCCGAGGAGGTGGGTGGCCGGATCGTCACCGGGGGAGTCGGCGACGGCTGGTCGGTCCGCCCGACCGTGCTGGTCGACATGCCCGCCGACAGCCCGCACATGTGCGAGGAGATCTTCGGCCCGGTGGCCATCATCCAGCCCTTCGACACCGAGGACGAGGCGGTGGCGCTGGCCAACGACACGCCGTACGGCCTCGACGCGCAGCTGTTCACCGAGGACCTCCACAAGGCCCACCGGGTCTCGGCCCGGCTGCGGGTCGGCACGGTGTGGGTCAACTGCTTCTTCATCCGCGACCTGCGTGCCCCGTTCGGCGGCGTAGGCCACTCCGGGGTCGGCCGGGAGGGCGGCACCTTCAGCCGCGAGTTCTTCACCGAGCCCAAGGCCGTCGTGATGCAGATCAACGCGATCCCGGCGGACCGGCGGGAGTGACCCGGTGCCCCACGTCAGGATCGAACCCAGCGGCCTGAGTGCCGACCTCGCTCCGGGCGAGGCGATCCTGCCGGGGCTGAACCGCTGCGGCATCACCGTCCGCACCGTCGGCTGCCGCCGAGGCGGCTGCGGGATCTGCAAGATCACCCTCGTGTCCGGCCGGGTGACCTACGACAAGGTCGTAGCCGACACCGTGCTGTCCGCCGATGAGCGGGCCTCCGGCACCTGCCTCACCTGCCGCGCCGTCCCCGAGGGCGACGTGGTGCTCCACATCGACCAGAGCGACTTCACCGCCGCCCCGCCGGGGCTGCTGCGCTACCTCAACCCTCCACCGCCACCTCCACCACTATCGCCACCGCCACCGCCACCGTCCGCCCAGTCGTCGGGGACCACCCCCCGAGCGTCGGGATCCCCGACGCACCACCAACCCGTCACAGCTCAACGAGAGAGGTAACCGAGATGGGTGTCATGAGGATGGGCTACGCCCACGTCCGGGTCACGGACATGGCGGAGGCCAAGGACCACTACGCCAACACGCTGGGGCTCTACCAGACCCTGGAGCAGGACGGCCGCGTCTACTACAAGGGCTGGGACGAGTGGGACCACCACTCGGTCGTGCTCGAGGAGGGCGGCGTCGGCGTCGTCAAGTTCGGGTTCAAGGTCGAGAGGGCCGAGGACATCGACGAGATCGAGCTCAAGGCGCAGAAGTTCGGCGTCACCACCGAGCGCATGACGGCGGGCGAGAACCCCGAGGTCTCCGACGGGCTGCGGATCTTCACCCCCTCCGACCACGTGCTGGAGGTCTACCACGCCCAGACCCTGATCGGCACCGAGGTCGGCACCCACAACCCCGAGTCCTTCCCGCGCCACCTCGTGGGCATCGGCGTCCCCGCCCTGGACCACGCGCTGATCCTCGCCGAGGACGTCGCCACGATGCAGGCGATGTTCGGGGAGCTGTTCGGCTACTTCGCCACCGAGCGGGTGCAGACCACCCTCGACGACGACGCCCACCTGATCGCGACCTGGCTGACCAACAACAACCAGATCCACCAGATCGCGGTCCTGGAGGGTCCGCAGTCCAGGCTCCACCACTTCGCCTTCAAGCTGGGCGACTGGAGCGACGTCGGGCGCGCGGCCGACATCATGGCGATGGACGACGTGCCGATCGACATCGGCCCCACGCGCCACGGCATCACCCGGGGCCAGACGGTCTACTTCTTCGACCCGTCGGGCAACCGCAACGAGGTGTTCGCAGGCGGCTACCCGGCCTACCCCGACCGGCCCGTCAGCGTCTGGACCCCCGAGCAGATCGGCAAGGGCGTCTTCTACCACGCGCGCGAGCTCAACGAGCGCTTCATGACCGTCAGCACCTGATCCCCCCACAGGCGCCGGTCCGCCCCGCGGGGGCGGGCCGGCGCTGCTCGCCACCGATCGGAGGACCCGATGACCGAGCCCACCCGCGCGACGCGCACCCTGTCCCTCGCCGGCGCGCGCGCGGCTCTCGACGCCGCGCTGGCGGCGGCCGAGGCGCTCGGGGTGCCCGTCAACGTCTCGGTGTGCGACGCGGCCGGCCACGAGATCGCCTTCGCCCGGATGGACGGCGCCGCGCTCCTGTCGGCCGACATCGCTCGCGACAAGGCATACACGGTGGCGGCGTTCCTCGGCATCCCCACCGAGCGATGGTTCTCCATGATCGAGGACGCGCCCGCGTTGCGCGAGGGCATCGTCCACCGGGACCGGCTGGTGATCTTCGCCGGAGGCGTCCCGGTGGAGGTCGCCGGAGTCACCGTCGGGGCCGTCGGCGTCTCCGGCGGGACGGCCGAGCAGGATGCCGACATCGCGGCCGCCGGCGCGGCCGCTCTCGGCTGACCCGCGGAGCGGCCTTGGCGCGGCCGCTCACCAGAGCGCGTAGACCGGGCCCACCAGGAAGTACGCCGTCAGGCCGATCGTGTTGTTGGCCCCGTGGCCGATCACCGCGGCCCACACCGAGTCGAAGCGCAGCCGGAGCCATGCGAAGAACAGGCCGTCGGCGGTGGTCAGCAGCACGCCGACCAGGCCCTGCTCGGTGTGGATGAGCCCGAAGAGCACGGCCGACACCACGGCGGCGCCCACGGAGGCCGCTCCCGGCGGAAGCAGCGCTGCCACCCGGGCCATCAGGTAGCCACGGAACGCCAGCTCCTCGACCAAGGCGCCCAGCGTCCACGACAGCGCGAGCAGCACCAGCAGCAGCGGGAGGTCGCCCTCCACCTCGGCGAAGGCGCTCACGTCCTGGCGCTGACCCGTGACCCGCTCGGCGAGCGGCATCAGCAGCGCCAGCTGCAGCGCCGTCCACGCCACGACCAGGGCCAGCACCGCCGCCACCGCGCGACCGAACGGAGCCAGCCGCCGCACGCCCACGGTCGACGGCCGCTCCCGCCGCGCCAGCAGGGACAGCCCGCCGAGCGCACAGAGCACCAGCGACGGGATCAGCAGGTCGAACGCGACGACCACGATGGCGACCGCGACCTCCGCGGCGGGCCAGACGCGACTCCTCATGGCGCTACTTCCAGACGTAGGCCCGGCGCGCGATCTGCAGCGCCGACACGTAGCCGTCACGCTCGTAGCGGTCGGTGCTCACGCGCCAGGGCACCGAGAGCCGTCCGCGCAGGTCGGAGACGGACTCGAACTCCTGCTCCTCACCCCAGGCCTCGAGGTCGGCGAGCAGGGTGGCGGCATGGTCGCGGCCGTGCCGCAGGAACGTCGAGGCGCACTGCACGACATCCGCGCCCGCGAGCAGGTAGGCCGCGACGTCGTCGGCGGTGTCGACGCCCCCGGTGCCCGCCAGCGAGCACTCCACCTGCTCGCGCAGCACGGCGATCCACGTCTGCGGGAGCCGGGCGTCGCCCGCGCCGGACAGGTCGATCACCGGCTCCACGGTCAGCATGTCGACGTCGATGCGGGGCTGGAGGAAGCGGTTGAAGAGGACGAGGCCGTCGGCCCCCTTCTCGACCAGCCGCACCGCGAGCTCGTTGAGCGAGGAGAAGTAGGGCGACAGCTTGACCGCCACGGGCACGGTGACGGCCTCGCGCACCGCGGCGAGCAGGTCGACCAGCGCGTCCTCCACGACTTCTCCCTGGCCGCGGAACTGGCCGGGGACGACATAGAAGTTGAGCTCGACCGCGGCGGCTCCGGCGTCCTGCGCCTGCCGCGCGAAGCGCGTCCAGGGTCCGCTGCCGGTGCCGTTGAGGCTCGCGATCACCGGGACGTCGACGCTCCCGACCGACTTCTCGATCAGCTCGAGATAGCGTGCCGGCGCGCCGGGGCCGGCCGGGTTGGTGAACCAGTGGTCGGCCTCGAAGTCGGGCTCGAGCTCGCGGCGTACCTGCTCCTCGAAGAGGGAGTGCAGCACCACGGCGCCGACACCCGCGTCGACCAGGGTGATCACGCCGCCCGGGGTCTGCTGGAGCGGTGACGGGGCCGCCACCAGGGGGTTGCGGAGCGTCAGGCCCAGGTAGGTGGTGGTGAGGTCCATGGGCCGGCTCCTGTCCGCGAGTCGTTGGTCCTCACGCTAGACCGGTGCCGACCTCCCCGGGCAGGGCGCGAGCATGACCCGTTGGTCACACCCGGCCGGGGCGGGCGTCCGGGGGAGTCGTGGCCAGTCGATCCACCACGAGCTCGTAGACCTCGCGTCGCGCGGCGGCGACCAGGCCTCCGGTCGAGCGTCGCGGGTCGTAGTCCTCGCCGTCGAGGGTGCCGACGTAGCCACCGGCCTCGGTGAGCAGCAGCGCCCCGGGTGCGTGGTCCCAGGGCTGGGAGCGGGCATAGACGGCGAAGTCGGCCGAGCCGCGGATCAGCTGGGGGAAGTCGACGCCACTGCACACCCAGGTCAGCGCCAGGGGCCGCAGCCCGGGCAGCTCGCGGCCCACCCAGGCCCGGCGGGCCGTCACCCCGCGCCAGTCGAGCGGCCGGGGTGGGGGGACGGCACGGAAGATCTGGATGTCGTTGCGCCACGCTCCGCGGCCACGCTCCGCGACATAGGCCGAGAGGTGCTGCGGGTGCCAGATCCAGCTGCGCTCGGTGCGCCCGTCGCGCAGCTCGGCCACCATCACCGCGTGGTCGGCGGAGCCATGGACGAAGTTCTTGGTGCCGTCGAGCGGGTCGACGGTGAAGGCGTGCGCGGCCTCGGCGAACCGGTCGCGCAGCGCCGGGTCGGCCGACGCCGCCTCCTCGCCGAGCACGACCGCCCCGGGATAGGCGGCCGCCAGGACCTCGCTGATCATCCGCTCGGCCTCGTGGTCGGCGACGGTGACCAGGTCTCCCGGACGCTTCTCGTGGACCTGCCCGGATCCGAGGGAGCGGAAGCGCGGCGTGATCACCTCGGCGGCGACGTCCTTGAGCAGGCGCATCACCTCGGCGGTCTCCACGGGGTCAACCTATCGGGATCATCCCCCGGCGGGCGGCTGCTCCTCGGCCGTGCCCAGGACGGCCTCGTCGGGCCGTGCGGGGGCACCGGCCGGCACCACGGCCCCCTCGCCCTCGACCGGGGACGCCGCGACGTGGGCCGCGGCCGCGGCCGCCGTACGGCGTCGGGCACGCCGCCGCACGAGCAGCCTGGTCAGGAGCCCGAGGACCGTCAGCAGGAGAAGCCCGCCGACGACGATCCCGAGCCCGAGCCAGGTGGTCCATCGGGCGGCGGACCGGGCCTCGTCGGCAGCGGCGCTCGCCTCCTCGAGCTCGGCGTCGGCCAGCAGCCGGTCGGCCTTCGCGGTCTTGCCGTCGACGTCGAGCAGCCGGGCGCCCAGCGCGGCGAACGGGTTGCGGTCGGCAGCGGCGGCACGGTCGGCCTCGCCGACGGCTGCGATCGCCGCGGCGGCCTCGGGCAGGGTCTTCGCGAGCGCGGCGTACTCGTCGGTGTCCTCGGCCAGCTGGTAGAGCCCCGCGACCTGCTCGGGCACCTCCATGTCGTAGCGCTCGGCCGCCTCCTGGACGTCGGCGGCGGCCGGGCCGAGGTCCTGGACCTCCCGGAGCGCCTGGCGGGCCGCGGGGAAGTCCCACGCCGTCATCTCCCGGCGCAGCCCGATCGGGGGGACGAAGGCGCCGTCGGCCCGGTCCACCTCGCGATAGGCCGTGAGCGCGGACGCGCGGGGCACCATCAGCGCCTGCTCCTGCGGGGTGAGCACCCACCTCGAGAACACCGGCGCCGTCTGGTCGCTCTCGCCGACGATCTGCAGCAGGTCGTAGAAGCGTCGCCAGCCGTTGCCCTCCGAGCTGAGCGGCCCCTCGCCCGGGGCGCTGTAGGCGCTCTCCCCGGCCACGGCGGCTGCGAGGATCCTGCTCCGCTTCCTCTCGCCGAGGTCCGCCAGCAGGGTCCGCACCACCTGGTAGGACGCGGGGTAGCCGTAGGCGTCGGCGGCCTGCGCGCGTCCGTCGGGGTCCGCGCCCCAGGTGCTGAGCGGGATCGCGGCCCTGCCACGCGGTGAGACCGGACGCTGCTTGCGCGGCTTGCCGCCCAGCTCGGTCACCGCACGCGCCGCCAGCTCCTGGGCGATCCCCTCGGAGATCCAGCGCTCACCGAGGGTGGCCGAGGTGGCCCAGGCGTGGGTCAGCTCGTGGTAGAGCGTCTCCTGGTCGAGCTCCTCGCCGATGACGATCTCGCTGGCCCGGGCGTCGAACCACCCGTCGTAGCCGCGCACGTTGACCGAGCGGTCCTCGCGCACGGTCGTCAGCCCGCCCGGCCAGGGCGTGCCGATGAGGTCCTCCAGGACGGGCACGCCCTCGGTCATCCGGGACGTGACGAAGGACAGCCACCGGGGGTCGTCCTGATAGGCGCGGACCTTCACGTCCTTGCCGCCGATCTCGACCTTCTCGGTCTTGGCGACCTTGGGGTCACGGGCCGAGATCACGGCCCAGAAGCCTGCGTCCACGTTGTTCTCGGTGGCGGTGTAGGTGCGGGTAGCGCCGTTCTTGTCCCGGGAGAACAGGTCGGTGGTGGCGTCGAACCTCATGGACGCGGGGAGCACCACCTCGACGGTGTTCTGGCCCGCGTCCCCGGGCCCGTAGACGGCGAAGGTCGCGTAGCCGGGTCCGACCCGGGTCTGGTTCGGGGACCGAGGCTTCTCTCCCTTGAGCACGAACCGGACCGTGATCGTCCGGCTCTGGCCGTAGAGCAGGTTGGACGGGAACCTGATCGTGGCGATGTCCGTGCTCGGGTCCTTGGTCGGCTCCTGCGTGACGGACAGGGACGCGCCGTTCGAGATCGCGGTGACCTGCTCGGCGTCGGCGGGCAGGGGGATGGTGATGAGCGGCAGGTAGTAGTACTGGATGTAGTTGCCGGTGCGCACGCTCGGCCGGTCGTTGCGCACCGTGATCGTCATGGTGGCGCTGACGGCGTCCTTCTTCGCCTCGAGCGTGTAGCTGCTCTCCGAGCTGACGTCGAACCCGTTGTCGGCGCGGGCCGCCGGAGCGGCCGTCAGCACCGCGGCGAGGGCGAGCACCGAGGCCCGGCGCGCGCGGGCGGCGTACGGCGCGGTGCGTCCTGGACGGCGGACGGCCGCGGTCGCTGGGCTGGCGTGCATGGGGCTCCCCGAACTGTGCCTCGGCGCGCGGGCCCGGGACCCGGCGCGCGTGCAGGGTGCCATTCTCCGGTCCGGTGGGGCAAGCCGACGGGCCGCCCCCGAGGGTGGGTGACCAGACCAGGACGCGCCTGGCGGTGGGGAGTCCGGGCGGCTAGCGTCACGGGTCATGGAGTCCTACGCCGCCGGCGAGACGAGTCCTCCGCTCCTGGAGGAGACGATCGGCGCGAACTTCGAGCGCACGGTGGCCGCCCACGGCGACCGTGAGGCGCTCGTCGAGTCGGCGAGCGGTCGTCGCTGGACCTTCGCCGAGCTGGACCGCGAGGTCGACGCGGTGGCGCGCGGCTTCATCGCGGCGGGGATCGGCGTCGGCGACCGGGTCGGCATCTGGGCTCCCAACTGTGCCGAGTGGGTGCTCACCCAGCT
>CAZQCA010000048.1:0-17258 GCA_964591845.1 uncultured Nocardioides sp. | reverse complement strand
CCTCAACCGGGTCGACGAGATCATCGTGTTCCCGCCGCTGTCGCAGGAGCAGATCATCTCCATGGTCGACAACATGATCGCCGCGGTGGAGCTGCGCCTGAAGGATCGCGACATGAGCATCGAGCTGACCCAGGCCGCCAAGAACCTCCTGGCGAGCCGCGGCTTCGACCCCGTGCTGGGGGCCCGTCCGCTGCGGCGCACGGTCCAGCGCGAGATCGAGGACGTGCTCGCCGAGAAGATGCTCTACGGCGAGGTGGGCCCGGGCCAGATCGTGCTCGTCGACGTGACCAGCGACCAGCCGGACGCGACGTTCACGTTCGCCGGCTCGAAGAACCCCGAGCTGCCGGACCTGCCGCCACTGGAGACCGCGGACCTGGGCGACGACCCGCTCGCGGCGCTCGAGGGAGAGCCACCCGTCGACACCGAGTGACGGTCCGTCAGGGCAGCCGCACGCGGCTGTCACCCGCGCGGACCAGCAGCCCGTCGTCGAGCAGTGACTGCAGGCAGCGCTCTCGCTGCGCGTCGTCGTGCCACGCCGACCGCAGCCGGAGCAGGCTGACCGAGCCCTCGGCGTCGCGCAGCACCGCCATCAGCCGGCCCCGGCACTGGCGGTCGGTGCCGGCCCATTGCTGGACACGTCGCGGCGGACCGTCGTACGCCGGACGACCGGCGGCGAGCCAGGCACACTGCTCCCGCACGGGGCACGCCTCGCAGCGAGGTCCCGAGGCCCTGCAGACGAGCGCACCGAGCTCCATCAGCGCGACCGACCACGCGGCCGCCGTCGCCCCGTCGGCCGGCAGCAGCATCTCGGCCTCGCCGCGCTCGGCGCGGGTGACCGCGGAGGGCGGGTGCTCCTGCGCGTGGCGCAGGCGGGCCAGGACCCTCCGCACGTTCACGTCGAGCACCGGGTGCCGGCGGCCGAACGCGAACGCCGCGACCGCGGCGGCGGTGTAGTCGCCGACGCCCGGTAGTGCCCGCAGGTCGCCGAGGTCGGATGGGACCGCCCCGGCGTGGTCTGCCACGATGGCGGTCGCCGCGGCATGCAGGCGCAGCGCCCGCCGCGGGTAGCCCAGCCGGCCCCAGGCGCGCACCGCCTCGCCGGCCGGCTCGCCCGCCAGCGCGGCCGGGGTCGGCCAGCGGTCGAGCCACGCCTCGTAGACCGGCAGCACGCGCGCGACGGGTGTCTGCTGGAGCATGAACTCCGACACCATCACCGCCCACGCGGACGCCGAAGGGTGCCGCCACGGCAGGTCGCGGGCGTGGTCGTCGTACCAGCGGAGCAGCGGCTCCACCAGGTCCCCGTCGGGCTCGTCCATCGGGACCGATCGTAGAAGCCGCCCCCGGGGCCGTGGTGGGCGGTCCGGAGTGTCACCCGCGGTGGGGGCGTTCGGCTGGCTACGTTGTCCGCATGAGCGCGCTGACCCGCCCGCGCGGCCCTCTGCCACCCCGGGTCTACTGGACCCGCCGGATCATGGTGCTGGGCACGGCGCTCGTGCTCGCCGTGGCACTCGGCATGTCGCTCTCCCGCCTGTCCGACGGCTCCGGCAGCGACGGAGCCGTGACCCCGGCCGCCTCCGGCCGTTCGCCCGGCGCGACGGGCAGCGCCGACTCCACGGGGTCGGAGGACGAGAAGGACAAGAAGGGCACGAAGGACAAGAAGCGCAAGAAGCACAAGAAGCCCGACCTGCCCGAACCAAGCGGACCCTGCCTGGCCTCCGACATCGACGTGACCCCGGTCGTCAAGGACGCCGTCGCGGGGCGCGACGTGCGGCTCCGCTTCCGGATCGTGACCCGGATGAGCCTCGCGTGCACCTGGCAGGCATCGCCCGACACCCTGACGCTCAAGATCACGTCGGGTCGCGACCTGATCTGGACCAGCCAGCAGTGCCTGCGCGCGGTGCCGACCAAGGACCTGGTGCTGCGCCGCAGCAAGGCGAGCTGGCTGTCGATGACCTGGTCGGCCAAGCGCTCCGACGAGGAGTGCAGTCGGACCACGGAGTGGGCGATGCCCGGCTGGTACCACGTCGCCGTGGCGCCCCTCGGAGGCGAGCCGGAGGACGTGCAGTTCAAGCTCAGTCGACCCGAGGCCGAGGTCGTCACGGCGCCCGACAAGGGCGACAAGAAGGGCGACAAGAAGGGCGACGACAAGCAGGGTGGCACGAAGGGCGACCAGAAGAACGACACGAACGGCGGTGCCGGGGGCGAGCCGTCGGGAGCCGTCGAGCCCAACGGCTGAGCCTGCGCGTCTCCGATCCGTCCCCGGTCAGGATCGCGTCGACGTGAACGCCGAGGCTCAGACGTAGCGCTCGAGGATGCTGGACTCGGCCAGCCGGGACAGGCCCTCGCGCACGCTGCGGGCTCGCAGCTCGCCGACCCCGTCCACGGCTTGGAGGTCGTCGACGCTGGCCGACAGCAGCTTCTGGAGCGTGCCGAAGTGCTCCACGAGGCGGTCCACCACGAGCGCCGGAAGCCGCGGCACCTTGGCGAGGAGCCGGTAGCCGCGGGGAGTGACCGCGGCGTCGAGGTGCTCGCCTCCGGCCAGGGCGAGGGCCCGGGCCACGGCAGCGGGGTCGACCAGCTCGCCCGCGGACAGCGCCTCGAGGCGTGCCAGCACGGTCTCGGGGGACTTGGAGCGCCGGCCCGAGGGGAGGTAGTCGCGGATCACCAGCTCCCGCTCGTTGTCGACCCCGGTCACCAGCTCCTCCAGCTGCAGGGACAGGAGGCGGCCGTCGGTGCCGAGCTCGAGCACGTAGTCCTCGATCTCGCGGGCGATCCGGCTGACCATCTCGAGCCGCTGGGCGACCACCGCGACGTCGCGGGCGGTGACCAGGTCCTCGATCTCCAGCGCCGACAGGGTGCTGGCGACCTCGTCGAGCCGCAGCTTGTAGCGCTCGAGGGTCGCCAGGGCCTGGTTGGCGCGGGACAGGATCTGACCGGAGTCCTCCAGGACGTGGCGGGTCTCGCCGACGTAGGCCGCGATGATCTGCATGGACTGCGACACCGACACGACGGGGAAGCCGGTCTGCCGGGCCACCCGGTCGGCGGTGCGGTGACGGGTGCCGGTCTCCTC
The DNA here is from genome assembly GCA_964591845.1 of uncultured Nocardioides sp. Lineage (GTDB taxonomy): Bacteria > Actinomycetota > Actinomycetes > Propionibacteriales > Nocardioidaceae > Nocardioides. The sequence continues at coordinate 14,188 of CAZQCA010000048.1, read as the reverse complement.
GGAGGGGATCGTCGGGTCGGGCATCAGGTGCACGGCGGCCCGGTGGATGCGCGTGACGTCGCGGTCGAGGATGATCGCGCCGTCCATCTTGGCCAACTCGCGCAGTCCGGTCGCGGTGAACGGCACGTCGAGGGTGAAGCCGCCGGTCGAGAGTGCCTCGATCTGACGGTCGTAGCCGAGCACGATCAGGGCTCCGGTGCGCCCTCGCAGGATGCGCTCCAGGCCGTCGCGCAGGGCGGTGCCGGGGGCGATGGAGGCCAGGGTGGCGCGCAGACGCAGCTGCTCGGCCGACCGGTCGATGGGCACGTCGCGTCTCCTCTCGCCTGGTGTCGCGAGGACCCCCCCGCGGGCGCCAGTCTAGGGGAACCGACGTGAGCCCGACGGGGTGCGCCCTCAGCCGTCGGTCCGTCAGCCGTCGGTCAGTCGCATGACCCGCAGCGCGCCGGCGAGGTCGGGCACCTCGAGGATGCGCAGCCCCTCGACGGGCGCCACCTCCAGGGCCCGGGGACCAGACGACGGCGCCCCGGGCACGACCGCCACCGTGAACCCGAGCCGGGCCGCCTCGGCGAGCCGCTGGGGGAGGTCGCGCACCTTGCGGAGCTCGCCGGCGAGGCCCAGCTCGCCGATGGCCACCACTCCGGTGGGCAGCGCCACGCCGTGGTGGGCCGAGGCCAGCGCCAGCGCTGTGGCGAGGTCGGCCGCGGGCTCGGTCAGCCGCGCTCCGCCCACCGTCGAGGCGAACACGTCGGCGGCGTGGAAGCGCAGCCGGCAGTGCTGCTGGAGCACCGCCGTGACCAGGGCGACCCGTGAGGAGTCGAGACCCGAGGTGGTGCGTCGGGGCCGCTCGGACGCCGTCGGGGTGACCAGCGCCTGCACCTCCGCCAGCAGCGGGCGGCGCCCCTCCAGCGCGACGGCGACACAGGTGCCGGGGACCCGCTGGTGGTGGCTCTCGACGAACAGTCCGGTGGGGTCGGCGACCGCATTGATGCCGTCGGAGGAGAGGTCGAAGCAGCCCACCTCGTCGACCGGGCCGAAGCGGTTCTTCATCGCGCGCACCATGCGGAACCGGGAGTTGCGCTCGCCCTCGAAGTGGAGGACGACGTCGACGAGGTGCTCCAGCACCCGGGGCCCGGCGATCGAGCCGTCCTTGGTGACGTGGCCGACGAGCACGGTGGTGATGTCGCGGGTCTTGGCGACCCGCACCAGCGCTGCGGCCACCTCCTTGACCTGGCTCACCCCGCCGGGTACGCCGTCGACGTCGGCGGCCCCGATCGTCTGCACCGAGTCGATCACCAGCAGCTCGGGCCGCACCTGCTCGACGTGGCCCAGGACCGCCCCGAGGTCGGTCTCAGCGGCGAGGAAGAGGTCGTCCTGCACCCCGCCCGTGCGCTCGGCGCGCAGTCGCACCTGCGCCGTGGACTCCTCACCCGTGAGGTAGAGCGACCTCCGCCCGGCCCGCGCGGTCTGCGCGGCCACCTCGAGCAGGAGCGTGCTCTTGCCGACGCCGGGCTCGCCGGCCAGCAGGATCGCGGCGCCCGGCACCAGCCCGCCGCCGAGCACCCGGTCGAGCTCGGGGACGCCGCTGCCGCGGAACGCGGCCTGCTCGAGCGAGACCTGGCCGATCGGGACCGCCGCGGCGCTGACGGGCCCCGCTGCGACCCGCGACCGCGGGGCGGCGGCCTCGGCGACCGACCCCCAGGCCTGGCACTCGCCGCAGCGCCCCACCCACTTGGCGGTCTCCCAGCCGCACTCCGCGCATCGGAACGAGGCGCGCGCGCGGGCTCGGGCGGGTGTGGATCTGCTCATGCGCGACAGGCTAGGCGGAGCCGCCGACAGGGCGGGGCGACACGACGGTATCCTGAATTGGAACGATCAAGAGGGGGCGTGTGATGGGGAGGACGGTGCGCCGCATGCCGACGGCGTACGCCGCGGTGCCCACGCTCGCGGACGTGGCCGAGCGGGCGGGCGTGTCGCGCCAGACCGTGTCCAACGCCGTGAACAACCCCGAGCTGCTCCGGCCCGACACGCTGCACCGGGTGCAGGAGGCGATCGCGGAGCTGGGCTACACACCCAACCGCGCCGCCCGCAACCTGCGGACCCGGTCGACGCACCTGATCGGGCTGCGGTTCGCGCCGGCCCAGGAGGGCACCGCCAACGCCACCATGGACCGCTTCGTCCACACCCTGGTGGAGGCCTCCCGCGAGGCCGGCTACCACGTGCTGCTCTTCGCCGGCGAGGAGGAGCCGGAGTCGGTCTCGGGCTACGACGAGCTGGTGCGGTCCACGGCGGTCGACGCGTTCGTCATCACCGACACCTACCTCGGCAACCCCCAGGCGACCTGGCTGCAGGCGCGCGGGGTCCCGTTCGTCGCCTTCGGCCGCCCCTGGCTCCCGGGCGGGGTCGCCGACGACCCCCGGCATCCCTGGGTGGACGTCGACGGTGCCGCCGGCACCCGACTGGCGGCCGACCACCTGCTCGACCGCGGCCACACGCGCATCGCCTGGATCGGCTGGCGCAAGGACTCGGTGATCGGGGAGGACCGTCGTGCCGGGTGGGCCGGTGCGCTGCACGCGCGCCAGCTGCCCACCACCGGGCTCGCCTCACGCGTGGAGGACACCGTGGCCTCCGGCCGTGGTGCCGCCGAGGTGCTGCTCGACGAGGCCTCCCCGACTGCCTTCGTCTGCGCCTCCGACACCCTGGCCATGGGGGTCTTGGGCGCCCTCACCGACCGCGGACTGCGGCCGAGCGCCGACGTCGCCGTGGTCGGCTTCGACGACTCGCAGGTCGCCCAGCTGACGCCCGGCGGCCTGACGTCGGTCCGGCAGCCGCTCGAACAGGTCGCGGTCGAGGTCGTGCGCGCGCTCGAGGGTCTGCTGGGCGTCCCCCGGGTGATCCGCCCCGGAGCGCTGCTCACCCCCACGCTGGTCGTGCGCGGCTCCAGCGCGTCGTAGGGCCGAGCGAGTCGCGGGTGCGTCTCGGGGGCGCGAGCGCGCCGCCCCGGTCGGGACCTCCCCGGACACCCGGCGTCAGTAGCGACGCCACCACACGTTGACGGCGTAGTCGACCTCGAGGCCCGCGTGCTCGCCGAGCACCTGCTCCGCGAGGTCGGTCGGGAGCTCGATGCGGACGACGGCCTCGAGGTCGGCGCGCGAGCCGAACCGCCAGCGGGTCAGAACGGGAGTGCGGGTCCAGCCCTGGGTCGACCAGAAGCGCTCGATCTCCTCGGCGGGTGGCAGATGGGGATAGCCCCGGCGGAACCAGGCCCCGAACGTCGATCGGGAGCCGTCGTTGTCGATCACGACCGCAGTGCCGCCGCGGCGTACGACGCGCGCGAGCTCGCGCAGCCCGGGCTCGCACCCCGGTCCGAAGAAGTAGGCCCACCGCGCGTGGACGACGTCGATCGAGGCGTCGGGCAGCGGCAGCGACTGGGCGGTGCCCTGGACGACCTGCACGTGGTCGAGCCGCCGCGTCCGCCGCGTCGCCAGCACCGCCAGTTCGGGATGCGGCTCCACGCCGACCACCGAGCGGGCGCCGTCGGCCAGCCACGGCAGGTGGAAGCCGGTGCCACAGCCGACGTCGAGCACGTCGCGTCCGGACCAGGGGGCCACGGCGCCCACCGCATCCGCGACGAGCCCGTCGGGGTCGAAGGCGTGGTTCTCGAGCTCGTAGACCCCGGGGTGCTCCCAGATGTTGGGGCTCCGGATGGCCCCGGGTGGGAACCGTCCGCCGCTCAGATGCGGACCAGTCCGCTCGGTGTCTGCACCTGCACGGCGAGGATGCCGGGGGTGCCGTGCGGCGCCACCCACTCGACCTTGACGTCCTCCAGCGGGGCCTCGACGGTCTCGCCCAGCCACTCGCTGACGCGCAGCGGGTCGCCGGCGATCTCGAGCGCCGCCAGGGAGTAGTGCTCGTCGGCGCCCACGCTCGGGTGCAGCTCGGGAGGGGTCAGCCACTGCACGAAGAACGGCAGCTGAGGATCGGAGAGGAGCCCGTTGACGCCGATCTGCCGCCACTGCAGCTCGGTGCCGTCGGGACGGTGCCGGTTGCCGGGGGCCGCCTCGCGACCGAGCCGCTGCTCGATCGTGGAGATGTCGTCGACCGCGACGACCCAGCCGAGCCAGCCGCCGCCGAGGGACGACCGGGCCCGGACCGCCTGGCCGAACGGCGCCTTGTCGGACGCCGGGTGGTCGAGCACCTCGACGATCTCGAGGTAGGTGTGGCGCGCGAGCGGCAGGATCATGTTGCGCGTGCCGAAGCGCGGGTGGACTCCGCCATCGGTGAACTCCCGCCCGAGCAGGCCCCCGATGCGCTGGGCTGTGCCGGCGAGTCCGTCAGGACCCGCGGCGTACGAGAGGTGGTCCAGGCGCATGCCCGCCATTGTGTCCCGGATGGCGGGAGGTGGTGACAGGGGGTCCGGTTTGTCTTGACGTCAAGAGGCTCTCGTCCGGCGTCACTCGACGAGGTCCGCGGGGTGGCGGACGGGGGAGCGCCCGCGCAGGTGCTCCTCGCAGAGCCGCGCCAGCACGTCGTACGCCGGCTGGCCCATCAGCTCGACGAGCTCGGCGGCGCTGGTCAGGAAGAGCGGCTCCGCGGCCACGTGGGCCTCGGTGTTGCCGGAGCAGTACCAGTCGAGGTCGTGGCCGCCCGGTCCCCAGCCGCGGCGGTCGTACTCGACGATGCTGATCTCGACGTACGACGTGTCGTCCGGCCGCTCGACGGTGCGGAACGTGCGCCGGATCGGCAGCTGCCAGCAGACGTCCGGCTTGGTCTCGAGCGGGTGGCGGCCCTCCTGGAGGGCGAGGGCGTGGAGGGCGCAGCCCGCGCCCAGGGCGAAGCCCGGGCGGTTGTGGAAGATGCAGGCGCGCTGGCCCTCGACCTCGGCGGTCGAGGTCTTGCGGGCGCCCTCCTCGTCTGTCTCGACCCAGTCGGCGCGGGTGATCCGGCGACGCGCGGGGCGCAGCTGCCACAGCTCCGGCGTCAGCCGGGCGACGAAGCCGGCAACCCGGCGCTCGTCGTCGGCGTCGGAGAAGTGGGCCCCCAGCGTGCAGCAGCCGGTGTCGGGAGAGTCGGCGTAGATGCCGCGGCAGCCCTGCCCGAAGATGCAGGTGTAGCGCGAGGTGAGCCAGGTGAGGTCGCAGCGGAACACCTGGCCGTCGTCGGCGGGGTCGGCGAACTCGACGAACGCGCGGGGGAACCCCAGGGCGACTTCGGGCACGGGCCCACGCTATCCGGGGACCGGCGGCGGGCGGTCGCCCGGACCGGCTGCCGGTAGTTTGGTCCCATGCGCCTGGGCGTCCTGGACATCGGCTCCAACACGGGCCACCTGCTCGTGGTGGATGCCCATGGCGGGGCGGCGCCGCTCCCGGCGTTCTCCCACAAGCAGCCGCTGCGGCTGGCCGAGCACCTCGACGACAGGGGTGCGGTGTCGGAGACCGGCATCGAGGCGCTCACGTCGTTCGTGGCCTCCGCCCTGGTGGTCGCGGAGGACAAGGGCTGCGAGGAGATGCTCGGCTTCGCGACCTCCGCGGTGCGCGACGCGGTCAACTCCCACGACGTCCTCGCGGGGGTCGAGAAGCGCACCGGCGTGGCGATCCAGGTGCTGTCCGGGGAGGACGAGGCGCGGCTGACGTTCCTCGCCGTACGCCGGTGGTTCGGGTGGTCGGCCGGCCGCCTGGTGGTCTTCGACATCGGCGGCGGGTCGCTCGAGATCGCGGGAGGCTCCGACGAAGCCCCCGACGTCGCCTGGTCGCTGCCCCTCGGCGCGGCCCGCCTCGCGCGGCAGTGGTTCACCGGCCGCCCGCTCGACGACGAGACCTGGCGCGGGCTGCGCAAGCAGATCCGCGCCGAGATCGCGCGCGACGCGGGTCACCTGCTGCGGGCCGGCTCGGCCGACCGGGCCGTGGCGACGTCCAAGACGTTCCGCTCGCTGGCGCGCATCTGCGGCGCGGCGCCGTCGGGCAACGGGCCGTTGGTCCCGCGCACGCTGCCCGCCGAGGCGCTCGACGACTGGCTGCCGCGGCTGCTGACGATGGGCGCCGAGGAGCTGGCCGCGCTGCCGGGGGTCTCGCCGAGCCGGACCCACCAGATCGTCCCGGGGGCGCTGGTCGCCGAGGCGTGCCTGGACATCTTCGGGCTCGAGGAGCTCGAGATCTGCCCCTGGGCGCTGCGCGAGGGCGTGATCCTCGAGCGGCTCGACCAGATCAGCGTGCTGGGGTGAGAGGTCGCCCGTGAGACCTCCGACGGTGCGGGTGGCCCTGTCCACGGCGTCCACCTATCCCGAGTCGACCGCCCACGCGTTCAGCTGGGCGGCCCGGCTGGGTTACGACTCGGTCGAGGTCATGGTCGGCATCGACTCCCTGAGCCAGCAGGTGACCGCCGTCAAGCAGCTCTCGGAGCACCACGCGATGCCGGTCTGCGCGGTGCACTCGCCGTGCCTGCTGATCACCCAGCGGGTGTGGGGCACCGACCCCTGGGGCAAGCTCGAGCGCTCGGCCGAGATGGCCGCCGAGCTCGGGGCCGAGGTCGTGGTCGTGCATCCGCCGTTCCGCTGGCAGCGGGAGTACGCCGCCGGCTTCGTCGACGGCATCGCGGCTCTCGAGGAGTCGACCGGGATCGCCTTCGCCGTGGAGAACATGTATCCGTGGCGGGCCTCCTCGCGCCGCGGCATGGAGATGTACGCCCCCGGCTGGGACCCGTCCGAGGAGTCCTACGCCAACCTCACGATCGACCTGTCACACGCGGCGATCGCGCGGTCGGACCTGGTCGAGATGGCCGACCGGATGGGTGAGCGGCTGCGCCACGTGCACCTGACCGACGGCACCGGCTCGGCCAAGGACGAGCACCTGGTGCCGGGCCGGGGTGCGACCGGTGCCGACGCCTTCCTGCGGCATCTCGCCGACCGCGGCTTCACCGGTCACATCGTCGTCGAGATCAACACCCGGCGGTGCCAGACGGCCGAGGAGCGCGAGCGTGACCTCGCGGAGTCGCTCGACTTCGCCCGCGAGCACTTCCGGGTCCCGGCGCGATGAGCGAGTCGGCCCGCCGCGGGCGGCGACCCGGGGCGCCCGACACGCGCGCGGTCATCCTCGATGCGGCGCGGGAGGCGTTCGCGCGTCAGGGCTACGGCGGCACGACGATCCGGTCCATCGCCTCGGCGGCCGGCGTCGACCCGGCCCTCGTGCACCACTACTTCGGCAGCAAGGACGAGCTCTTCCTCGCCGCTCTGGAGCTGCCGGTGGACCCGCGAGCAGTCCTGGCGCCAGTGCTCGCCGAGGGCCCGGAGGGTGCGGCCGAGCGCATGCTCCGCGTCATGCTCCAGACCTGGGACGATCCCGACCTGCAGCTCCACCTGGTGGCGGTCGTCCGCGGAGCCATCGACCCCTCGGGCCGCCGCCTGATGGCCGAGGGATTCATCCCGGTGGTGCTCGGCCCCGTGGGGGCTGCGCTGGGCATCGACCATCCCGAGGTGAGGATGCCCCTGCTGGCCTCGCAGGTGCTCGGGCTGATCCTGCTCCGCTACGTCCTGGCGGTCGAACCCCTGGCCTCGCTGTCGGTGGACGACCTCGTGGCGGCGTACGCCCCCACCCTGCAGCGCTACCTCACCGGGGACCTGCCGTTCCTGTCCTGACTTGCGCATCGCGCCCGACAGGAGGATTATTCAACACATGATGAAAAACGCCGTGGAGGTGCGCGACCTGCGGGTCACGCGCGGGGAGTTCAAGGTCCTGCACGGGCTCGACCTGGACATCGGTGGTGGCGTCACCGGTCTGCTCGGGCCCTCGGGCTGCGGCAAGACCACGCTCATGCGATGCCTGGTCGGCGTCCAGCAGATCGAGGCCGGCAGCGTCACCGTGTTCGGCGACGAGGCGGGCACGCCGGCGCTGCGGCACCGCGTCGGCTACCACACCCAGGCCGCCAGCGTGTACGACGACCTGACGGTGATGGAGAACCTCGACTTCTTCGCCCGGGTGCGCGGCCTGCCGCACGAGTCTGCCGAGCGCGCGCTCGACGCCGTCGAGCTGCGCAGCCATGCCCGCCAGGTGGTCGGCCGCCTCAGCGGCGGGCAGCGGTCGCGCGCCAGCCTGGCCGTCGCGCTGTTGGGCGAGCCCGACCTGGTCGTGCTCGACGAGCCGACCGTGGGCCTCGACCCGGTGCTGCGCCAGGAGCTGTGGGCCATCTTCCACCGGCTCGCCGACGAGGGATCGGCCGTCTTCGTGTCCAGCCACGTGATGGACGAGGCCGAGCGCTGCGACCGGCTGCTGCTCATGCGCGAGGGCGAGATCATCGCCGACGGCACCCCGGCGGAGATCCGCCAGAGCACAGGGGCGGACGACATTGAGCACGCGTTCCTGGAGCTGGTGGCCTCCCATGCCCGCCGGCACGCGACGGAGCGCGCCAAGGAGGAGGACCGATGAACCCCCGGATCACCCTGGCCGTGGCCCGGCGCGTGCTGACCCAGCTGCGCAGGGACCACCGCACGCTCGCGATGCTGCTCCTCCTGCCGACGCTCCTGATGACGCTGCTCTGGTGGATGTTCAAGGACACCCCCAGCCAGGTCTTCGACGGCGTGGGCCCCAGCCTGCTGGCGCTCTTCCCGTTCTTCATCATGTTCCTGGTCACCAGCGTCACCACGCTGCGCGAGCGCTCGGGCGGCACGCTCGAGCGGCTGCTGGCCATGCCGATGGGCAAGCTCGACTTCCTCATCGGCTACGCCCTGGCCTTCGGGCTGATGGCGGCGCTGCAGTCGGTGCTCGCGGTCGCGGTGAGCGTCGGGCTGCTCGGCATGGACCTCCGTGGTCCGGTCTGGCTGCTCAGCGTGGTCGCCGTTCTCGACGCCGTGCTCGGCACGGCCTTGGGACTCTTCGTGTCGGCGTTCGCGCAGACGGAGTTCCAGGCCGTGCAGTTCATGCCGGCCGTCGTGGTCCCCCAGATGCTGCTGTGCGGCCTCCTGGTCCCCCGGGACCAGCTCCCCGACGTCCTGCGCCAGATCAGCGACGTGCTGCCGCTGTCGTACGCCGTCGACGCGATGCAGCACCTCGTGCGCAGCCCCGACACCGGCGAGGTGTGGCAGAAGCTCGCGGTGGTCGGGGCCTTCGTGGTCGCGGGGCTGGCCCTGGGTGCGGCGACGCTGCGGCGGCGTACGGGCTAGCCTGTCCGTCGTCGGCGGCGGGTGGACCGCCGGCGGAGATCGGACGCGTGATCGGACGGAGGGTCATGGCACTGCTGCGCGAGCCGCTGCTGCTGCTCAGCCGGAGCGGCCAGGTCAAGAGGCTGGTCGAGACCATGCCCGTCTCGGCGGGGATCGTGCACAGCTACGTGCCGGGGGAGACCACCGACACCGCCGTCGCCGCCACCGCCGACCTCCTGGCCGAGGGCATGCACGTGACGCTGGACCACCTCGGGGAGGACGTCGAGGACCTCGCCCAGGCCGAGGCGGGCGTGGCCGCCTACCAGCAGCTGCTGGAGGCGCTCGCGGCCGGGGGCCACGCGCGCAAGGCCGAGGTGTCGGTCAAGCTCTCCGCCATCGGGCAGGCGCTCCCCGACACGGCGGGCCGCAGCGGCGAGGCGATCGCCCTCGACAACGCCCGCGCCATCTGCCGGGCCGCGCGCAACGCCGGCACGACGGTCACCCTCGACATGGAGGACCACACGACCACCGACTCGACCCTCGGCATCCTGCGCGAGCTGCGCAAGGACTTCCCTGAGACCGGGGCGGTGCTCCAGGCCTACCTCCACCGCACCGAGGCCGACTGTCGCGCGCTGGCCTACGAGGGGTCGCGGGTGCGGCTGTGCAAGGGGGCCTACCAGGAGCCCGAGAGCGTCGCCTTCCAGTCCCGGCTCGACGTCGACCGGTCGTTCGTGCGCTGCCTCAAGGTGCTGCTGGCGGGCCAGGGCTACCCGATGGTCGCCACCCATGACCCCCGGATGATCGAGATCACCTCGTCGCTGGTGAGCCGCTACGGGCGGGCCCAGGGCTCCTACGAGTTCCAGATGCTCTTCGGCTGCCGGCCCGCCGAGCAGCGGCGCCTGGTCGAAAGTGGCGAGACGGTCCGGGTCTACCTGCCCTACGGTCGGGAGTGGTACGGCTACCTGATGCGCCGACTCGCCGAGCGGCCGCAGAACCTCACGTTCTTCCTCCGGTCCCTGATCTCCAAGAAGTAGGTCCCCATGAGCGAACCCGCCGGTCAGACCGCCATCATCGGCGCCGGGGTGATGGGCGAGACCCTGCTCTCCGGCCTCGTCAGGGCCGGGCGCCGCGTCGACAACCTGCTCGTGGGCGAGAAGCGGCCCGAGCGTGCCGCCGAGCTCGAGGAGCGCTACGGCGTCTCGGTCGTCTCCAACGTGGAGGCGGCACGCAAGGCCGACACGGTGGCGCTCGTGGTCAAGCCCCAGGACATGGCCGCGGTGCTCGACGAGATCGCGCCCGAGCTGCGGCCGGGCCAGCTCGTGGTCTCGCTCGCCGCCGGCATCACCACCGCGTTCATCGAGGCTCGGGTGCCCGCCGGCGTGGCCGTCGTACGCGTCATGCCCAACACGCCGGCCCTGGTCGACGAGGGCATGGCCGCGATCTCCCCGGGCTCGCACTGCGACGAGGCCCACCTGCTGGAGGCGGAGGGACTGATGGCCTCGACCGGACGCGTGCTGCGCATCCCCGAGCGACAGCAGGACGCCGTCACGGCGATCAGCGGCTCGGGGCCGGCCTATCTGTTCTTCGTCGTCGAGTCGATGATCGAGGCGGGCGTGCACCTCGGGCTGCCCCGGGCGACCTCCACCGAGCTCGTGGTCCAGACGGTCGTGGGGTCGGCCAAGATGCTGCGCGAGACCGGCACCCATCCGGTGGTCCTCCGCGAGCAGGTCACCTCCCCGGGCGGCACCACCGCGTCGGCCCTGCGGGAGCTGGAGATCCACAAGGTCCGCGCCGCCTTCCTCGCCGCCATGGAGGCTGCCCGGGACCGCAGCCGGCAGCTCGCCGAGGGTTCCTAGGCGGCGCAATTTCCTGACGTTTGAGCCCAAACGTCAGGAAATCCGGGCCGGGGGCTGTCGTTTCGGCACAATCGTGAGGCCCTGGCCCTGGCCCGACCCCCTGGCCCTGGCGACCAGTCCGACTCCAGCCGCCTCGGTCACCTCGGCTCGCTCACGGCGCGATCCGTCCCAGGCCCATCGCCTCCCTGGCCGCGACGAGGACCGGCTCGGCCAGGCTCCGGCACCGTGCCGCCCCCTGGGCATAGACGGCGTCGACGGCGCCGGGGTCGCTCGCCAGCTCGGCATACCGCAAGCGGACGGGCTCCAGCGTCGCCACGACCGCGTCGACGACGGCGCCCTTGAGCGCGCCGTACGTCGTCAGTCCGGCCGCCGCGCCGGCGCCCGCGCATGCCTCGAGGATGTCGATCAGGTTGGTGACGCCGGGCTTGCCGGGGGCGCGGCGCACCGCCTCGGCACCGGTGTCGGAGTCGGTCACGGCGCGCTGCACCTTGCGGCGGACGACGTCGGGCGGGTCGAGCAGGTAGAGGATCCCGGAGCCGTCCTCGTGCGACTTCCCCATCTTGCGGCGAGGGTCGGCCAGGTCCATCACCCGCGCGGCGACCGGCGGCGTGACGATCTCGGGCACCGTGAAGACCGGGCCGTAGGTCGCGTTGAACCGCAGTGCCAGGTCGCGGGTCAGCTCGACGTGCTGCCGCTGGTCGTCGCCGACGGGCACCGCCTCGGGCCGATAGAGGAGGATGTCGGCCGCCATCAGCGTGGGATAGGTGTAGAGCGAGGCCCGGGTGCCGGGCCGGCCCCGTCCCTTCTCCTTGAACTGGATCATCCGGCTGAGCTCACCGGTGTACGCCGTGCAATCCAGGAGGTAGGCGAGCTCGGAGTGGGCAGGCACGTGGCTCTGGACGAACAACGTGCTCCTCTCCAGACCCACGGCGAGCAGCAGGGCCGCCGCCTCCCTCGTGAGCGCGCGGAGCCGCGCCGGGTCGTGAGGCATGGTCAGGGCGTGCAGGTCGGCGACGCCGTAGACGCCGTCGGTGGAGGCCTGGGCCGCCACCATCGGTCGCAGCGCCCCGAGGTAGTTGCCGAGCGTGAGGTGCCCGGTCGGCTTGAACAGCGACAGCGCGCGGGCGGTCCGCGGCGGCGCGGTCCCGCCGCCGCGCAGCGGGGTGTGGGTGAGGGTCATCGGGTGCTCCTTCGGTCGAGGCCGCGGGCGCCCGGCGTCGTCGTACGACGAGAACGGCCACCCGGAGGCGGCCGTGGGATGAGGGTGTGCTCGATCGGTGGTCCGCCGTCAGGCGGGCCACCAGGTGACCACGTACGTGGTCGGGGTCGGTCGCGTGAGCACGTCCCCAGGATACGCCAGTCGGCGCACCGCCGTGACGGCCGCCACAGACAGGCTGGGTAGATTCGGAGCATGGAGTGCCACGGCCCGGCGACGGTGGTCTTCGACCGGTCGCTCACGGAGTACGACTTCGGGCCGGCGCACCCGATGGCGCCGATCCGGGTCGACCTCACGATGCGACTGGCGCAGGATCTCGGCGTGCTCGACGGGCTGCGCACGGTCCCAGCGCCCGTGGCGACCGAGGACCAGATCGCGACGGTTCACTCCGCTCGGCTGATCGAGGCCGTCGCCGCCTGCGGCTCGCGGCCGGGTCACGTCGAGCTCGGCTGTGGCCTCGGCACCGACGACAACCCCGTGTTCGAAGGCATGCACCATGCCGCCGCGCACGTCGTCGGCGCCAGCCTCGAGGCGTTCCGCCAGGTGTGGACGGGCGAGTCGCTGCACGCCGCCAACATCACCGGCGGCCTGCACCACGCGATGCCCGACGCCGCGAGCGGCTTCTGCATCTACAACGACATCGCGGTCGGCATCCAGTACCTCCTCGACCAGGGTGCCGAGCGGGTCGCCTACGTCGATGTCGACGTCCACCACGGCGACGGGGTGGAGCGCATCTTCTGGGACGACCCGCGCGTGCTCACCATCTCGCTGCACGAGACCGGGCAGATGCTGTTCCCGGGCACCGGCTTCCCCCATGACCTGGGCGGACGCGACGCCCAGGGCTCCGCCGTCAACGTCGCGCTGCCGCCGGGCACCGCCGACGCGGGGTGGCTGCGGGCCTTCCACGCTGTGGTGCCGCCACTCCTGCGTGAGTTCCGGCCGGAGGTGCTGGTGACCCAGCACGGCTGCGACTCCCACATGGAGGACCCGCTGGCCCACCTGATGCTGACCGTCGACGGGCAGCGGGCGGCGTACGTCGCCCTGCACGAGCTCGCGCACGAGGTCGCGGGTGGCCGGTGGGTGGTCACCGGGGGTGGCGGCTACGCCCTGGTCGACGTGGTGCCGCGCGCCTGGACGCACCTGCTCGCCATCGTGGGCGGACGTCCGCTGGAGCCCATGACCGAGACCCCGATGTCGTGGCGCGACCACGTGCGCGAGCGGCTCGGCAAGCACGCACCCCACCACCTGACCGACGGCCGGCTGGCCGCGTGGCGCGACTGGACCCAGGGCTACGACCCCGACACCTGGCTGGACCGGGCGATCCACGCGACCCGGCAGGAGGTCTTCCCCCTGCACGGCCTCGATCCCATGCCCTGAGGCCGCCATCCGGCCTGGCTAGGTGCCCTCAGCCCACGCGAGGCAAGCCAACACGCCGCAAACGGGCAGAATCTTTGGTCATTCTCTTCCCCACGAGTCACACCAGGCTCTATTCTCACCACCAGGCGTGCATGTTGGTCGTCGGTGGGGAAGCCGGCGGCGTGCCCGCACAGAAAGAACCGGTGCACGATGGCTACCAGCTCGCACGGCGGCTCGCCTGGTGACGTCCACGGCGTGAACTTCCTGACCGTCGCCGAGGTGGCGGCGATGATGCGCGTGTCCAAGATGACCGTCTACCGGCTCGTCCACTCCGGGGAGCTCCCCGCGGTCCGCGTGGGCCGCTCGTTCCGGGTGCCCGAGAACGAGGTCGACGAGTACCTCCGCAAGAGCTTCTACTCCGCCGGCTGACCCGCGCGCCCCGGCGTACCGCGATTGTCGCCCCGAGACATGGGGCGGCTACGCTGTCGTGGTCCGCGCGAGTCCCGCGCGCGCGACGCCGGTCCGTGAAAGGTCACTCGTGGGTTCTGTCATCAAGAAGCGTCGCAAGCGCATGGCGAAGAAGAAGCACCGCAAGCTGCTGAAGAAGACGCGCGTGCAGCGTCGCAAGCTCGG
>CAZQCA010000047.1:0-17646 GCA_964591845.1 uncultured Nocardioides sp. | reverse complement strand
CGGTCGACCACGACGGCCACGCCGTCGAAGTCGGTCACGACGTCGCCGTCGAGGTCGCGCTCGTCGAAGAACAGCTGGTAGCGCAGGCCCGAGCAGCCACCCGGATGCACCGAGATGCGCAGCTGCAGGTCGTCGCGGCCCTCCTGCTCGAGCAGGCTCTTGACCTTGGCGGCGGCCACCGGGCTGAGGTTGATCGAGTCGGTGCGGCGCTCGTCGGTCGTCTGGACCTGGTCGGTCATGCTGGCTCCTGGATGCGGCGTCTCGTGCGGTCGGCGGTCGCGGGCGGGGACTGCAGCCTGGGTGGGCCGGATGGCCGCCCACGAGGTCCAATCGTCCCACACGGACGGTTATTCCCGGGTGTCCGCGCCGCGAGAGCCCTCCGCGGACACGGAGGTGTCGCCGCGCCGGTCACCGCGACCAGGTGCGGGCCACGCGGGCGGCGAGGTCGGCGAGCGCCCCATGGGGGTCGCCCAGGGCACGCTCGCGCCCCACCAGCTCCACCAGCGAGTACGCCGACTCGATGCCGAGGGCGCGCATCTCGCGCGCCCCGACCAGGACGTCCCCGGCCAGCGCGATGCAGGGGCGCAGCGCCTCGCCTGCCACCTCCGCGACGCCGTAGGGCACCTTGCCCGCGCGGCTGGAGAAGTCGAAGGCCCCCTCCCCCGTCACCACGAGGTCGGCGTCTCGCGCGCGCGCCACGAGGCCGACCGCCTCGGACACCAGCGAGATGCCGGGCTCCCGGTTCGCGCCCAAGGCCAGGAGGGCGAACCCCAGGCCGCCCGCCGATCCGGCGCCGGGGAGCAGTGAGGTGCGGCGGTCCACCACGGTCGCGAAGTGCTCGAGGGCAGCGTCGACGACGGCGATCCGCTCCTCGAGCAGGCCCTTCTGCGGACCGTAGGTCTTGGCGGCGCCGAAGAGCCCGGTCATCGGGTTGTCGACGTCGGTGGCGGCGACCAGGCGGGCGCCCGCCAGCAGCTCCCGGGCCGGCGCCAGGTCGACCGTGGAGGCTGCGGCCAAGGGCAGCGGGCCCCGGGTGAGGTCGGCGTCGCTGGTGGCACCCAGCGCCGCCAGCAGGCCGGCGCCGCCGTCGGTGGTGCCGGAGCCGCCCAGCCCGACGACCACGGTGGCCGCGCCGCCGCGCACCGCAGCGGCCACCAGCTCGCCGACGCCGAAGGAGGTCGCCTCCTCGGGGCGGTCCCTGCCCGTGAGGTCGAGTCCGCAGGCCTGCGCGCTCTCGACGTACGCCGTGTCGCCCACCAGCAGCATCGTGGCGGGCACCGGGTCCCCGAAGGGCCCGCCGACCGTGACCGCCGCCAGCTCGCCGCCCACCGTGGCCGCGAGCACGTCGACGAAGCCGGGGCCTCCGTCCGACATGGGCGCGAGGTCGAGGTCGTCGCCCGGCGCCTGCCGCGACCAGCCGTCGGCGATCGCCCGCGCCGCCTCGACGGCGGTCAGCGTGCCGGTGAACGTGTCGGGGGCGATCAGCACGCGCATGGTCGCCATCCTGCCCGGGCGACCGCCTGCGTCATACGCTCGGGTCGCCATGGCGACCGCATCGCACGACGTCCCGCCCTCCCCCGGGGGTGTGCTCGTGCGCCCGATGCTCCCCGACGACATCGCGGCGGCCGAGCGGCTGAGCGCGGTGGCCTACCTCGAGGTCGACCGGCGCCACACACGCCGGGGTGAGCCGGAGCCCGCGCCGCGCCCGGCCGCCAGGTCGCAGGCCTGGCGCGACCGCACCGCCCATCTGCTCCTCACCGACCCGGGAGGCTGCTGGGTGGCCGACGTCGACGGTGACGTGGTCGGGATGGCGGTCTCGCTGCGCCGCGAGCTGCTGTGGGTGCTCGGCTCGTACACCGTCCGTCCGGGGCTGCAGGGCCGCGGCATCGGCCGGGCCCTGCTGGACGCCGCGGCGACGCACGGCCGCGGCTGCCTGCGCGCGATGCTCAACTCCTCGCAGGACGCCCGGGCCGTCCGGCGCTACCGCCGCGCGGGCTTCGACCTGCTCCCCCAGATGCTGCTGTGGGGCCGGGTGGCGCGCGCGGACCTGCCGCTCGTCCGCCACGTGCGCGAGGGCACCGACGCGGACTTCGAGCTGATGGACTCCCTCGACCGTCGCACCCGCGGCGCCGCGCACGGACCCGACCACGCCCTGATGGCCGGCCAGTTCCGGCTGCTGGTGACCGACCGGCCGGCCGCGTCGGGCTATGCCTACGTCGACGGCTCCGGCTCGACCGTCGCGCTGGCGGCGACGCACCGCAAGGCGGCCCGGTCCCTCCTGTGGGAGGGCCTGGCCGGGTCGGACCCCGGTGTGGACGTGCGCATCCCGCACGTGTCCCCCCGCAACCAGTGGGCGCTGGACGTGGCGGTGGCGGCCAGGCTGGAGGTGCACCCGCACGGGTTCCTCGCCCTGCGCGGCATGCGCGAGCCGGCGCCGTACGTCCCGCATCCCACGCTCCTGTGAGGGACGGGCGGCGAGCCGCGTCGGTCAGAGACCGGGGGCGCCCCACACGGCGAGCCACCGCGACAGGTCCTGCTCCATCGGCAGCTCGCCGGCGAGCAGGTCGCGGACCGAGATCTCGAGGAGGTTGTTGCGCTGCTGCTCCCCCGCCGGGGCGAACGCATAGAACGTGCCCTGCTGGTAGAGGTAGACCAGCCCGAACCGCTGGCCGGCCGGGTCGCCGAAGGGCAGCAGCGTGCACAGCAGCCCGGTCGCGAAGCCCTGGGCCTCGAGCGTGGTGTTGACGACGTGGAGGTCGGTGCACAGGCCCGTGACGTCGTCGGGCTCGCGGTGCACGGTGAGCCAGGAGTAGCCGAAGTCGTCGTGACTCACCTCGACGTCGGGCTTGTCGTCGTCGCCCTGGATCACCTCGACGACGTCGCGCTGGAGCGCGGCGAAGGCCGCGCCGCCCGCGGCCCGGAAGCAGACGGAACCGACGCCGGTGGGGACGAACCCGGCGGCCGCCTGGAGCGTCACCGCCGCGGACGGGACGCCGAACAGCGCGTCGAGGTCGGGCCCCTTGACCCGGCGGCGCCCCGTGACGGCGTCCCACAACCCCATGACGAAGGCCCCGGTCAGTCCTGTGGACGCGACAGCTCGGCCTGGATGCGGGCGAGCTGCTCGAGCCGCTGCTCGAGAGAGGGATGGGTCGAGGTGAGCGTGCGAAGGGTGGCGCCGCTGATCGCCGGGGCGATGAAGAAGGCGTTCATCGCGCTGCTCGAGCGCAGGTCGCGCTGCGGGATGGCGGCCATCTCGCCGGTGATCTTCTGCAGCGCCGTCGCGAGCGCCTGCGGCTTCATCGTCAGGTAGGCCCCGGACCGATCGGCACACAGCTCGCGGTAGCGCGACAGCATCCGCGTCAGCAGGAAGCTCACGGCATAGACGACGAGGCTCACGATCAGCGCCAGGAGGTACGCCGGCACCGCGCCGCTGTTGTCGCGCGACCGGCCGATGCCACCGAACTGGGCCGCGCGGGTCAGCATGCCGGCGACGATGCCTGCCGTGGAGGCGATCGTCATCACCAGCACGTCGCGGTGGGCCACGTGGGACAGCTCGTGGGCGAGCACGCCCTCCAGCTCCTCGGCGGTCAGCTTGCCGAGGATGCCGGTCGTCACGCAGACCACGGCGCGGTCGGGCGAGCGGCCGGTGGCGAAGGCGTTGGGGAGGTCGATGTCGGCGATGCCGACCCGCGGCTTGGGCATGTCGGCCAGCGCGCAGAGCCGGTCGATCATGCCGTGCAGCTCGGGGGCCTGCTCGGGCGTCACCTCGCGGGCGCGCATCGCCTTCATCGCCACCGTGTCGCTCGTCCACCACTGGAAGAAGGCGACGCCGATGCCGATGAGCCCGATCAGCAGGACGTAGTCGGGGAAGAGATACATGAGCGTCACGACGAACGCGACGAACAGCCCTCCGAGCAGGAACATGACCGAGGTCATCCGGAGCGTGAGCCCGGTGTCCCTGAGGAAGCGCGAACGAGCCATCGGCGGGTCGGACCTGCTCAGCCGGGGATCAGACCGTCGTCGGCGAGCATCGCGCGCACCTCGTCGATCGTGGCGTCGCCGGGCGGCAGGATCGCGTCGGCCTCGTCGAGCGACTCGACCGCGTGGAGCGTGCCGGACATGCGGACGACGCCCAGCAGCCCCGCCAGCGCCGACGCGAAGGCCGCCTGGTCGCCGGCCTCCACGGCCGCCTCGACGGCGGCGTCGTGCTCGTTGAGCGCGTCGGCGACGTCGTCGGGGACGTCGTACTGACCCTCGCCGAGGATGCGGACGATCACGACGATTCCCCGGGGCGCTCGGCCTCGGCGGGCTCCTCGACCTTGAGGATCTCGCCGCCGTCGACCGGGGACTCGATCGCGGCCGGAGCCGCCTTGCCCTTCAGCCGGGCCAGCTCTGCCTCCACGTCGGCCTGTGAGCTCATCGCCTCGAGCTCGCGGGCGATGTCGTCGCCGCGCCCGACGGCGGTCACGTCGTCGAGGGCGCCGGAGGCGATCAGCTCGTCGATGGCTCCGGCCCGTGCCTGCATCTGGGCGGTCTTGTCCTCGGCGCGCTGGATGGCCATGCCCACGTCGCCCATCTCCTCGCCGATGCCGGAGACGGCCTCGTTGATGCGGGTCTGCGCCTCGGCGGCGGTGTAGGTCGCCTTGATGGTCTCCTTGCGGGTGCGGAAGGCCTCCACCTTGGCGGCGAGTCGCTGCTGGGCGAGCGTCAGCTTCTCCTCCTCGCCCTGCAGCTGCGCGAGCTGACCCTTGAGGTCGGTGATCTGCGCCGTCAGGCCGGACCTGCGGGTCAGCGCCTCGCGGGCGAGGTCCTCGCGGTTCATGTCGATGGCCTTCTGGGCCTGGTCCTGGAGCTTGGCGGACTGCTGCTCCAGCTGCGTCACCTGGATCTCCACCCGCTTGCGGCTGGTCGCCACGTCGGCGACGCCGCGGCGCACCTTGGCGAGCAGCTCGGTCTGCCGCTGGTAGCTGTAGTCCAACGTCTCGCGCGGGTCCTCCGCCCTGTCCAGCGCCTTGTGCGCCTTGGACTTGAAGAGCATGGTGATGCGCTGCCACAGGCTCATGGGCCGCGTGTCCCTCCGTCTGACGGTCACCTGGCGGCGACCTCCTGGGCCCCACCCTAGTTTCAAACCCCAAGACGCGGCGAGCGGCCCCCGGGGGCGTTCGCGGCCGTGCGCGGCCCCCTCTCACGCGCTCGGCCGCGCCCGCGATCCCGCTAGGGTGGACCCCTCTCCCCTGCGACCGAAGGCCGTGCCCGTGTTCCGCCGTACCAAGTCCGCGTCCGAGCCCACCGAGCCTCCGGCCAAGCCCGGCGGCAAGGGCCGGCCGACACCCACCCGCAAGGAGGCGGAGGCGGCCGCCCGGGCGCGCGCCAAGACGTCGCCGAAGTCCCGCCGGCAGCTGGCCGCGACCGAGCGCCAGACGCGCCTGCAGGCCCGCGACGCCGGTCCGGTGCGGGCCCTGGTGCGCGACCTCATCGACTCCCGGCTCTCGGTCGGCGAGCTGATGATCCCGATCCTCGTGCTCACCCTGATCTTCGGGTGGAGCGGCGTGACCAGGCTCGTGGTCATCGGCAACATGCTGCTCTACGCCACGCTCATCACCATCATCTTCGAGGCCCTGCTCACCCGCGTCCGGGTGCGGCGCGAGGTGACCCGGCGGTTCCCCGAGGAGTCCACCCGGGGGCTGACGTTCTATGCGATCACGCGGGGCCTCCAGATGCGGTTCATGCGGATGCCCAAACCGGTCGTCAAGATCGGCCAGCAGCTGCCCGAGCACTACCGCTGACGCGAACGGCTCCCGGTGCTCCTCGGTCTGCTCGCCGGCCTCGGCGCGGCCGCGCTCTTCGGCACCGCGGCGGTGCTCCAGGCCCACGCCGTGCGCCAGCTCGAGGGTGGCGCCCGACACCTGACGGGCTTCGTGGCCGACGCGGTGCGGCACCCGCTCATCCTGGTGGTCGTGGCCGCCTACCTCGGCGGCTTCGTGCTGCACGCCGTCGCCATCTGGCTGCTCCCCCTCTATCTGGCGCAGGCCAGCATCGCGCTGTCGCTGCCGATCTCGGCGCTGGCGGCCCGCCGCGTCGCCGAGCACGCCACGGCACGCCAGTGGCTGGCCGTGGCCGCGGTGGTCGCCGGCCTGTTCCTGCTCGCCGGGGGCGCCGGCGAGCCGGGCGCGGTGCGGGTGTCCGGCACGTTCGTGCTGGCGCTGTACGCCGGAGCCGGAGCGCTGCTGCTGGCCTCGTCCCTGGGCGACGACCCGCGCGGTGAGTGGTTCGGCACCCTCTCGGGGCTCGCCTATGCCGGGTCCGCGCTCGCCGTGCGCGGGGTCACCTGGCCCGTGGGCGCGCTGGTGCTCCTCGCGGCCGTCGCCGTGTCGGTCTTCGGGCTGCTCGGCTTCTGGCTCTACTCCTCCGGCCTTGCCCGCGGTGGCGTGAGCACGGTGACGGCGCCGATGGTCGTGGGCCAGACCGCCATCCCCGGCGTCCTCGGCGTTCTCGCCCTCGGCGACGGCGTACGTGACGGATGGTGGGTGGCCGTCGGGATCGGACTGGTGCTCGCGATGCTGGGCGCGGCGTTCGTCGGGGCACCGCAGCCGGGTCTGGCCCGTGAGGTCGCCGACGCGTCGTAGCGCGGCCCGGCCGGTGCCCGGGCTGGGCGTGAGGCCGGCCCGCTTGGGTCTACTGGTGCGTACGACGCGATCCCTCGCGACCGGCGGGACCTACTGGTGTGGACGGCGCAGTGGGGCGCCGTCCGCCGGACCTACTGGTGTGTACGGCGCGCTGGGGCGCCGTCCGCCGGACCTACTGGTGTGTACGGCGCATATGCCGGGCGTACGCACCAGTAGATCGCCGGGGCTGCGTCGTACGCACCAGTAGATCGCCGGCGCCGCGTCGTACGCACCAGTAGATCCAACCGACCCGCGACGTTCACCCCCGACCGACCGGCCTGCTAGGCGCCCTCCTCGTCGAGGTCGTAGTCGAGCACCACGCGGTCCGACGTGGGGTGCGCCTGGCAGGTGAGGACGAAGCCGTGGGCCACGTCCTCGGGCTCCAGCGCCCAGCTCGCGTCCATCGTCACGCTGCCGTGGACCAGCCGCGCCCGGCAGGTGCCGCACATCCCGCCCTGGCAGGCGAACGGCAGGTCCGGCCGCACGGCCAAGGCCGCGTGCAGGATCGGCTGGCCGTCGTGGGCCAGCCGGAAGTCGGTCTCCCGCCCCTCGATCCGGATCGTGACGTGCGCGTCGTCGGGCCACGCCCGCTCGTCGGGCCCCGCTGCGACGGCAGCCAGCTCGGCGGGCTCGGTGTGGAAGAGCTCGCCGTGCACGCTCGACGAGGCGACCCCCGCCTCGACCAGGGCGTCGCGCAGGTCGAGGACCATCTCCTGCGGTCCACAGAGGAACCACGCGTCGACGCGGTCCGGCGGGAGCTCGGAGTCGAGGATCTCCTTGAGCCTGATGCCGTCGAGCCTCCCGGGAGGCAGGCCGTCGTCGCCGGCCTCGCGTGAGAAGACCTGCCTGAGGCGGAACCGCTCGGGGAAGCGCTCCGTCAGCGCCGCGACCTCCTCGGCGAACATCACCGAGCGACGGGTGCGGTTGGCATAGACCAGCGTCACCCGGGCGTGCGGCTCCTCCTCCAGCAGCGTCGTGACGATGGACAGGATGGGGGTGATGCCCGAGCCCGCCGCGATGGCGGCATAGCGGCGATGCGCCGCGGGGTCGGGGACCACCGTGAACCGACCGGTCGGCCGCATCACCTGGAGCGTGTCGCCCACGGCCAGCCCGGGCAGCACGCCCTGGGAGAACGTGCCGCCGGCCAGCTTCTTGATGCCGACGCGCAGCACGCCCGAGCGCGGCGTCGAGGCGAGCGAGTAGAGCCGGCGTACGTCGTCCGGGCCGAGGATGGCCACGTGCTGCCCGGCGGTGAACGCGTAGTCCTCGCGCAGCTCCTCGGGCACCTCGAGCGTGAGCGCGACCGCGTCGTCGGTGAGCTCGTCGATGGCCGCGACCCGGAGCGGGTGGAAGGTGGCGGGACGCGAGCTCACCGGACCAGCCTGTCACGTGCCTCGAAGGTCGTCGCCCTCCCCACCTGACAGGATCGGGGGCATGACCGCTGCCCCCGACCCGCGCGCCGACCTCTCCGTGCGCGTCGGGTGGGTCGACGACGCCTCGGCCGTCGCGGCGGTGCAGCTCACCGCGTGGCGGGAGAGGTACGCCGGCCTGCTCCCGGCCGCGGCCCTCCCCGACCCCGAGGACAGCGCGACGGCACAGGCGGCGGCCGCGCAGTGGCATCGCTCGCTGCAGCGGCCCGGTGACGCCCGCAACCGGGTCCTGGTCGCCCTCGACCGGCAGCGCGTGGCAGGCGTCGCGGTCAGCCAGCCCGCCGGCGACCCCGACTGCGACCCCGTCGCCGACGCCGAGCTCTCGGAGCTCGCCGTCCTGCCCGACGACCGGGGCCGGGGCCACGGCTCCCGCCTGGTGCAGGCGGCGGTCGACACCATGCGCGCCGACCGGTTCACGCGGGCGGTCTGCTGGCTGGTGGCCTCCGACGACCGGACCCGCGCGTTCCTCACCGGGGCCGGCTGGGCGGCCGACGGCGCCCACCGCACGCTCGACCTCACGGGCGACGGGTCGGTGACGGTGCGGCAGGTCCGGCTCCACACGGCGCTCGCATGAGCGACCCGGTGCCAGGCCCCGACGACGGCTGGCCCACCGAGCGCGCCGCCATCGTGCGCGACTCCTGGGCGGTGGGGGTCGCCACGGGCTTCTACGGGATCTCGTTCGGGGCGGTGAGCGTCGCCGCGGGCCTCACGGTCGCGCAGACCTGCGCGCTGTCGCTGGTGATGTTCACCGGCGCCTCGCAGTTCGCGCTGGTCGGGGTCGCGGCCGCCGGCGGCGCCCCGGTGTCGGCCGCCGTCACTGCGCTGCTGCTCGGCACCCGCAACACCCTCTACGGCCTGAGGATGGCCCCGTTGCTCGGGTGGACGGGCTGGCGACGGCTCGCCGCCTCCCAGCTGCTCATCGACGAGTCGACGGCGATGTCGGTGACCCGGGAGAGCCGTCGCGCCGCGCGCGTGGGCTTCCTCACGACGGGCCTCTCGGTGTTCGCGCTGTGGAACCTGATGACCCTGGTGGGGGCGCTGGCGGGGTCCGCCCTGGGTGACCCGCGCACGTTCGGGCTCGATGCCGCCGTGGGGGCGGCCTTCCTCGCGCTCGTGTGGCCGCGACTGCGCGATCCTGCGAACCGGCTGGTGGCCGTGCTCGCCGCCGCCGTCGCCCTGGGGCTGGTGCCCGTCACCGCGGCCGGGGTGCCGGTGCTGGCCGCCGGCGGAGTGGCCCTGCTGGCCGGCGTACTCTCGCGGCGGCCGGACGCCACCGAGCTCCCGACGCCCCCCGGCGAGGAGCGGTCATGACCTGGGCCGCGATCCTGCTGGCCGGCGTCGGCTGCTACCTGCTCAAGCTCGCCGGCATGTCGGTGCCGCCGAAGGTGCTGGAGCATCCCGTGGTCGAGCGGGTGGCCGACCGGATCCCGGTGGCGCTGCTCTCGGCGCTGGTCGTGGTCCAGGTGTTCGCCGACGGCACCCGGCTGACGCTCGACGCGCGCCTGGTGGCGCTGGCGTACGCCGTGGTGGCGCTGCTGCTGCGCGCACCGTTCCTGGTCGTGGTGTTCGGCGCGGCGCTGGTGGCGGCCCTGGCGCGGCTGGCCCTCTGACAGGCCCCCGGCGGACAGGTGCCGCCCCGGCCTGTCGGCCGGGACGGCACCTCGGGGGGTGGGGGGTTGAGCTCGTCGAGGAGACCGCCTAGCTCACGGCTCCGAGGACCGCGAGCACCTCGGACACCGTGCCCGCGGACTCGAGCTGGGCGACCCGGTCGGTGTCCATGAACACCTCGGCGATCTGCCCGAGCAGCGCCAGGTGGTCGTCGCCCGCGCCGGCGATGCCGAGCACGAACTTGACCGGGTTGCCGTTCCAGTCCACGCCGTCGGGATAGCGGACGAAGGAGAGCCCCGTCCGCAGGATCGACGACTTGGCCTCGTTGGTGCCGTGCGGGATCGCCAGCAGGTTGCCCATGTAGGTCGACACCGAGGTCTCACGCTCGTGCATCGCGTCGACGTACGCCGGGGTGACGGCGCCCGCGGCGACCAGCAGCTCGCCGGCCTCGCTGATGGCGCCGTCACGGGACGTCGCCGTCCCCTGCAGCCGGACGGACTCCTCACTGAGCGCGGTCACGAGCCGCTCGCCTCCCCGTGGGACTCACGGACGATCTCGACGATCTCGTCGTAACGCGGGCTGCCGAGGAAGTTGTCGACGGAGACGTGGATCGCCGACGGCGACTGCATCTGAGCCCGGGCCGTGAGGTCCTGGTGGGTGACCACCAGGTCCTGGTCGTCCTGGAGGTTGGCGATGGCCTTGTTGACCACGGTGACGCCGGTGTAGCCCGCGTCGTGGATCTTCTTGCGCAGCACCGAGGCGCCCATCGCCGAGGAGCCCATGCCCGCGTCGCACGCGAACACGATGTTCTCGACGGGCCGGGTGGCCACGGCGGTCGCCGCGCCGGCGGTCAGCACGGAGGACACGGAGGACTCCTTGCCCTTCAGCTGCTCCATCTGGTCCGTGGCGTGGACCAGCTGGTCCTCGGCCTCCTCGGTCTTGTCGGTCCTCAGCAGGATCGCCGCGACCGCGAAGGACGCAGCGGCGCCGCCGATGATCGACAGGGTGATGCCCAGGAGGTTGGTGAGGTCGGTCGGTGCCGAGATGTAGACCGCGAACACCGAGCCGGGTGCGGCCGGGGAGCGCAGACCGCTGCCGAAGATCACGTTGATCAGGATCTGGGTGAACCCACCCGCGATCATGGCCACGATCAGCTTCGGCTTCATCAGCACGTAGGGGAAGTAGATCTCGTGGATGCCGCCGAAGAAGTGGATGATGAACGCGCCGGGAGCGGAGGCCTTGGCCAGCCCCTTGCCGAACATCATGTAGGCCAGCAGCAGCCCCGCGCCGGCGGCCGGGTTGGCCTCCAGCAGGAACAGGATGGACTTGCCGGACTCCGACGACTCCTGGATGCCCAGCGGCGTCAGGACGCCGTGGTTGAGGGCGTTGTTGAGGAAGAGCACCTTGGCCGGCTCGATCACGAAGGACGCGAACGGCAGCAGGTTGTTGTTGACCAGGGTCTCGACGCCGTCTCCCAGACGCTCGGCGATCCAGGTCAGCAGGTCGCTCAGCGCGAAGAAGCTCAATGTGGCCAGGAAGCCGCCCCAGATGCCGGCGGCGAAGTTGTTGACCAGCATCTCGAAGCCGGGGCGGATCTTGCCGTCCCAGATCGCGTCGATCTTCTTCATCGACCAGCCACCCAGCGGGCCCATGATCATGGCGCCGAGGAACATCGGGATCTCGGTGCCCGCGATCACGCCGAAGGTCGCGATGGCGCCGACGACGCCGCCTCGGGTGTCGTAGACGTTCTTGCCGCCGGTGTAGCCGATCAGGGTGGGCAGGAGGTACTTGATCATCGGGCCGACGATGCCGCCACCGTCGTAGGCGCCCCAGCCGCCGATCTTGGCGACCCAGCTGTCGTCGGCGAGCCACGCGTGGTCGCCGCCGCCGAGGTTGATCCATCCGACCTGGATGAACATTGCGGTGATCAGGCCCCAGGCGATGAACGCGCCGATGTTGGGCATGACCATGTTCGACAAGAAGGTGCCGAACCTCTGGATGTGTACCCGGGCACCTACGCCGGTGGCCGGGGTCGAAGTGGCGCTCGCCATGCTGGTCCTTTCTTGCGTTCGGACACGTCTCGGGACGCGACCGGTGGACTCCAGGCCCTGCGGTCGATCAGGTACCCAGCTCGGGTGACCTGACTCACAAGGATCTGTGAATTCCTTTGTATCGGGCCCCGTTTGCCTTCGTCAAGAGGCTGAAGCAAACTACTTCCAACAATTCACACAGAAACGGTAGTGTCGCGGTCATCCAGGTCATCGCCCACGCTGCGGCGACCATGCCTCGACCAGTGGCTCCGGCAGGCCTCGCCGGGCTCTGCCTCATCAGGGAGGAACCATGGCATCAACGTACGACCGGTATCGCGCGGCCGATCTCGACACGCCGGGACGGGCCTGGGCCTGGAACCTCCATGGCGCGGGCGAGGAGAACATGGGCCAGGACGACCGGCCCGAGCTGGTGCCCGTCCCGCGACCGGACGCCGATCACATGCTCGTGCGCATCGACAGCGTGGGGCTCTGCTTCTCCGACGTGAAGATCATGCGCCAGGGCGGCAGCCACCCCAAGCTCTACAACCGCGACCTGGCCAAGGAGCCCACCCGCCTGGGGCACGAGGTCAGCCTCACGGTGATGGAGGTCGGCGACAACCTCAAGGACCGCTACCACCCCGGCCAGCGGCTGGCCGTGCAGCCCGACATCTACCAGGACGGCAAGAGCACGGCCTACGGCTACACCATTCCCGGCGGACTCATCCAGTACCACCTGATGGGGTCGGAGATGCTCGACACCGACGACGGTGCGTGCCTGCTGCCCCTTCCTGACACGATGGGGTACGCCGAGGCGTCCACGCTCGAGCCGTGGGGCTGCGTGATGGCGGCCTACACCCAACGACGCCGGCTGCACCCCAGGACCGGCGGGACCATGTGGATCGTGGGTCGACCCGGAGACGAGCGGGAGTACCTCTTCTCCGCTGGCCTGGACGCCCCGGCCACCATCGTGATGACCGACGTGCCCGCCTCGGTGGAGAAGCTGGTGGAGCAGTCCTCGGCCACGAAGATCGTCCGCAACGGCGTCGGGGCCGACGGCTTCCAAGCCCTGGTGGAGGAGCTGACCGACGGCGGCGGCTTCGATGACATCGTCATGCTCGATCCCCGCTCCGCAGCCACGGTGGGAGCCGTGGCCAGGCACATCGCCCGGCGGGGCACCCTGAACCTGGTGGGCGAGACCGCCCTGGACGGGCTGGTGGACACCGACGTGGGCCGCCTGCACTACGACTACACCGCCTATCTCGGTGGCCGCGGACCCGACATCGCCGCGTCGTACGGCGAGGCGCGCAACCGCTGTGACCTGCGCTCCCGGGGCACCACCGTCTTCGTGGGCGCCGGCGGCCCGATGGGCCTGATGCACGTCCAGCGCGCCATTCAGCAGCCCAACGGTCCCAGCAAGATCGTCGCCACGGAAGTGAGCGACGAACGCCTGAAGAGCCTCGAGGATCGGCTGGCCCACCTGGCGGAGAGCAACGACTGCGAGCTGATCACCTTCAACTCCCAGACCGCGGACCAGTCGCTTCGCGACTTCGTCATGGGGATCACCGACGACCGGGGGGCCGACGACGTGGTCGTCAGCGTCCCCATCTCCGCGGTGATGGCCGAGGCCGACACCGTGATGAACCCCGACGGCATGCTGGTCTTCTTCGCCGGGGTGCCCAACGGCACGCTGGCGCCCTTGAACCTGAGCGCGGTCTATCTCGACAACGCTCAGTACACCGGGACGTCGGGACTGACCATCCACGATCAGCAGCTGGTGGTGGACCTGGCCGACCGGGGTGAGCTGTCGCCGGGGTCCATCGTGGGCGCGGTCGGCGGCATGCGGGCGGCCAAGGACGGCCTCCAGGCCCTGGTCGACGGCAGCTACTCCGGGAAGGTCCTGATCTTCCCCCAGATCCACGACCTCCCCCTCATGGGACTCCATGAGCTCCACGAGAAGCTGCCGGAGGTCGCCCAGGCGCTCGGGCCCGGCGACACGTGGAACGACGCGGCAGAGAGGGCGCTCTTCGAGAGCCAGCTGAGCGAGTAGTGGCTGCTCGCCGGTCGATCAGCTCAGGTCGAGGAGCTCCTCCAGGCCGACGGTGAGTCCGGGGCGGCGGGAGACGGCGCGCACGCCGGCGAGCACCCCCGGGAGGAACGACGTGCGCGCGAGGGAGTCGTGCCGGAGGGTGAGCGTCTCCCCCGCGCCGCCGAGCACGACCTCCTGGTGGGCCACCAGTCCGCGCGCTCGCACGCTGTGGATCGAGACGCCCTCCACCGTCGCGCCGCGCGCGCCGGGCAGCCCGGTCGACGTGGCATCGGGCATCGCCGCCGCGCCCGCCGCCCGGCGCGCCTCGGCGACCAGGTGGGCGGTGCGCGCCGAGGTACCCGACGGCGCGTCGGCCTTGTCCGGATGGTGGAGCTCGATGATCTCCACGGACTCGAAGTAGGGCGCCGCCTGGGCGGCGAAGCGCATCATCAGCACCGCACCGATCGAGAAGTTCGGGGCCACCAGCACGCCGACGTCGGGCCTGGACGCCAGCAGGCCGCGGAGCGTCTCCAGCCGCTCGTCGTCGAAGCCGGTCGTCCCGACCACGGCGTGGATCCCGTGGTCGAGGCAGAAGCGCAGGTTGTCCATCACCACGTCGGGATGGGTGAAGTCGACGACGACCCGGGCCCCACCCGAGACCAGCCGGTCGAGCGGGTCGCCCGCGTCGACCTCGGCGACCAGCTCGAGATCCGGCTGCGCGGCAACCGCTCGGCACACCTCGACCCCGACCTTGCCCCGCGACCCCAGGACGCCCACCTTCGTCCGGGACTCCGCCCGGCCCACCGACCCGCCCGTCACCGCTGTTCTCCTGCCCACGCCTCACGGCGTACGACGTCACCTGGCGCTCACGGTAGCCGCCCGGAGCGTTCCGCTGGTGGCGGTGCCTGACTCGTGGGCCGAGTGGTGGCAGGCTGGACCCATGTCACGGCAGCAGATCCCGCCCCGGATCCGGTGGGCGGTCGACCTGATGGACCTCCAGCCCGACGACCAGGTGCTCGAGATCGGGTGCGGTCCGGGAGCCGGCGCCGAGGCGATCTGCGAGCGGCTCGAGAAGGGGCGCCTGTTCGCCATCGACCGGTCGGAGTCGGGGGTCGACCGCACCCGCCGGCGCAACCAGAAGCACGTCGACGCGGGTCGGCTGACGGTCCGCCAGATCGACCTGGCCACCCTCCGGGTTCCGGTGAAGCGTCTGACGAAGGTGTTCGCCTTCAATGTCAACCTGTTCTGGGTGCGCGAGTGCGCCGCCGAGGTCGCCCTGCTGCACGAGCGGATCGTCCCCGGCGGCTCCATCTATCTGTTCTTCGAGGCGCGTCCCGAGCTGGTCCCCGAGATCGTGCGCAAGACCTCGGCCGCGCTCACGACGGCCGGCTTCACGGAGGTGACGGTCGTCGAGCAGAAGGCGCCCCCGGTGATCGGGCTGATCGGCCGCCGTTGATCAGGATGGAGCCTGATGTTGAACGACATCAGTTTCTGACCTAATGTGAAGCGGTGGCAGTCTTCGTCCTGACCGTCGACCAACGGTCGAGCCGTCGCGGACCCGACCTGGTGCCCGACGCCCTGGCGACTCTCGAGGGCGTGCCGGCGCTCCGCCCGTTCGAGCGCACCGCAGGCGATGAGCTCCAGGGGGTCGTCGACGACGAGCTGGCGCTGGTCGACGCCCTGGAGCGCCTGCTGCGCGCCGGCTCGTGGAACCTGGGCCTGGGCGTGGGCGAGGTGGAGCGCCCCCTCCCCGCGCAGACCCGAGCCGGACGAGGCCCGGCCTTCCTCCGCGCCCGCGAGGCCGTCACGGCGGCCAAGTCGACTCCCTGGCACCTGCGCGTCGTCGGCGGAGCAGACGGCGCCCGACACCTCGAGAGCGCCCTGTGGCTGTGGGCCGCGGTCCTCGGCCGACGCAGCGCGAAGGGCTGGGAGGTCGCCGACCTGATCGACCAGGACCTCACCTATGACCAGGTGGCCCGCGAGCTCGGCGTCACCCAGTCCGCGGTCAGCCAGCGTGCCCGGGCCGCGGGCATCGCCGAAGGGCGCCGCGGCCGAGAACTAGTCGCACACCTCGCCCGACAGCTGCTCGGCACCCCTGCCCAGAAGGGTGCCCAGGAGGGTGTCTCGTGACCGCCGCGGCGATCCTGCTGGCAGGCGTCGGCTGTCTGGCCGCCTTCGCGGGCTGGGTGCTGCCCAAGCCGGCCCTCCCCGCGAGCGCGGCGAGCGCAGCGCTGGCCGGCGCCGTGTTGTTCGCCCTGCTCGACCAGGAGGAGGTCGACGCCGCCACCCGCGCCGTACTTCTCGTCGTCGCCGGCGCGTTCGCGGTCCTGGGCGGGGGCCCGGTGGCCACGGCGGTGTTCGCGGTCGCCGACCGCGACACCCGGGAGGGAGAGGGCTCCCTGGGCTCGGCCGGTGAGGTGCTCCGAGGGGGCGCCTGGATCGGCGCCCTCGAGCGCGCCGCCATCTATGCCACCCTCGTCGCAGGGTGGCCCTCCGGCCTGGCGGTGCTGCTCGCGCTCAAGGGCCTCGGGCGCTATCCCGAGCTCCGGGTGCAGGAGGACTCCGGCGCCGCGGAGCGGTTCATCATCGGCACGCTCGCCAGCTCGCTGTGGGCGGTCGCCTGCGTCGGCCTGGCGCTGATCCCCTGACCGCGCGTCAGACGCCGGGCCCGACCACGGCCAGGATCTCGGGCCGGGCGAACAGCGTCGCCGCCACCGCGCGCACGTCGGCAGGGGTCACCCGCTCGATCCGAGCGACGACCTCGTCGATCGACAGCAGGTCGGCATAGACGAGCTCGGCCTTGCCCAGCCGCGACATCCGAGCAGACGGATCCTCCAGGCCCAGGACCAGACCACCGCGCAGCTGACCCTGCCCCCACGCCACCTCTTCGTCCCGAAGCCCGTCGCGGGCCACCGCGGCGAGCTCGGCCCGCACGGTCGCGAGCACGTCGTCCAGCTTGGCGGGCAGGCAGCCGACGGAGACGCCGACCAGCCCCGCGTCGCGATGGTGGCTGGCGAACGAATAGACCGAGTAGGCCAGACCTCGACGTTCCCGCACCTCCTGGAACAGCCGCGACGAGGTGCCGCCACCGAGCGCGGCGTTGAGCACGCCGAGCGCATAACGACGCTCGTCGCTGCGAGTGACGCCCCCGACCCCCAGCACGACGTTGACCTGTTCCAGCGGACGGCGGGCGCTGGCCACACCCCCGCGTGCCGGCCGGGCCCGCACGGTCGCCGGCGCCAGGACGGGCTCGGCGACGCCGTCGAGGAAGCCGTCGCGGCCGAACGCTCGCCTCACCTGTCGCACGACCGTGCCGTGGTCGAGGGCGCCGGCCACGGCGATCACGATCCGCTCGGGACGGTAGTGCCGCCGGTGGAAGCGGTGGATCTGGTCGCGGGTCAGCGCCGTGATCGACTCCGTCGTGCCTGCGATCCGGCGTCCCAGCGGTGAGTCCCCCCATGCCTGGGCCGCGAACAGGTCGTGCACCACGTCATCGGGGTCGTCCTCGTGCATGGCGATCTCGTCGAGGATCACCTCGCGCTCGGCCTCGACGTCGCCGGGCAGCAGCAGTGACCCGGTCACCATGTCGCCCAGCACGTCGACGGCCAACGGCAGGTCCTCCTCGAGGACCCGCGCGTGGAAGACGGTGTACTCCTTCGCCGTGAACGCGTTGAGCTCGCCGCCGACCGCGTCCATCGCGACCGAGATGTCGAGCGCGCTCCGCTCGCGGGTGCCCTTGAACAGCAGGTGCTCCAGGAAGTGGGAGCAGCCGTGGAGAACGGGGGACTCGTCGCGCGAGCCCGCACCGACCCAGACGCCGATGCTCGTGGAACGGGCGCCGGCCATCTCCTCGGTGACGATGCGCAACCCGCTGGGCAGCACCGTAC
>CAZQCA010000046.1:0-17685 GCA_964591845.1 uncultured Nocardioides sp. | reverse complement strand
ACTGGATGATCCCCGGCAAGATGGTCAAGGGCATGGGCGGCGCGATGGACCTCGTCCACGGGGCCAAACGGGTGATCGTGCTGATGGAGCACGTCGCCCGCGACGGGAGCCACAAGATCGTCCGCGAGTGCTCGCTCCCGCTGACCGGCCGCGAGGTGGTCCAGCGGATCATCACCGATCTCGCCGTGATCGACGTGACGCCCGAGGGGCTGAGGCTGCGCGAGCTCGCCCCGGATGTCACCGAGGAGGAGGTCCGCGCCGCCACCGAGCCGCCGCTGCTCTGACGCCGTACGCTGCGCGCGTGCAGGAGTTCATCGACTTCCTCGGCAAGCAGGCGCCGTACGACGCGCTCGACGCCGAGGACCTCGAGCGCCTGGCCGACCAGCTGGAGGTCGAGTTCTTCGCGCGCGGGGCGATGATCATCGAGCCGGGCGCGGAGCGGCTGGAGCGGCTGGCGGTCGTCAGGACCGGCCTGGTGCAGCTGCTCGACCAGGGCCGCGTCGTCGACGAGCGCGGACCGGGGGACACCTTCGGCCACCTGTCGCTGTTCAGCGGGATCCCGCCGGCGGTCACGGCCCGGGCCGCGGCCGACACGCTGGTCTATCTGCTGCCCGACCCGCGGGGGATCGTCGAGCACCCCGAGCGGCTGGTCTTCCATCGGGCCGCGCAGGCGTCGCGAGCCGTGCTGCTGGGAGCGGCCGACTACGCGCTCCGTCCGGCCTCGGAGTTCGCCCGGGACCTCCTGTGGTGTCGCGGCGACGCCAGCATCCGCGAGGCGGCGGTGCTGATGACCGAGCAGCGGCAGTCGTTCGTGCTGGTGGAGCTCCCCGACGGAGCCTTCGGCATCCTGACCGACAGCGACTGCCGCAGCCGGGTCGCGACCGGCGAGGTCGGTGTCGACGCGCCCGTGGCGCAGGTCGCGACCACGCCGGTGCGCACGCTCGAGGCCACCGAGCCGGCCACGATGGCGTTCCAGCTGATGGTGCAGCACGGCGTCCACCACCTGGTGCTCGTCGACGGCGGCGAGCGGCCGGTCGGGGTGTGCCGGATCGTCGACCTGGCCAGCTCCGACATCCGGGACCCCCTCGCGGTGCGGGCCGCGATCGACGCCGCCGGGACGCTCGACGAGCTGGTGGCCGCGGCCGGGGCCATCCGCCCCGCGGCCGTCGACCTCCTCGATGCGGGCATCCCGGCCCTGCGCATCGGCGGCCTCGTCTCGGCCCTGGTCGAGTCGGTGCTCGAGAAGTGCGTCTCCTGGGTCGAGCCGTTCGCCGGCGACGACGAGGCGCGCTTCTCGTGGCTGGTCCTCGGCTCGCTGGCGCGGCGCGAGGTGCTGCCGGCCTCCGACGTCGACACCGGGCTGATCTGGCGCGACCCGGCGTACGCCGACCGCCCGCAGGACCTGCTGGAGGCGGCCTCCGACGTGCTCGACCGGGTCGAGGCGTGCGGGCTCGAGCGCTGCGCCTCCGGCGCCAACGCGTCCAACCCGCTCTTCAACCGCAGCTACGAGCGGTGGGTCGAGGCGACCCGCACCTGGACCGACTTCTCGCTGGGGCCGCAGTCGCTGGTGCTCGTGGCGATGATCACAGACAGCCGTCCGGTCACCGGCTTGAGCCTCGGCCGGAAGTTCGACCGCAAGGCCCGCAAGCTCCCGACCCAGGCGTGGTTCCGCCGCCACATGCTGTCGGAGGCGCTGGAGGTGAAGCCTCCGATCGGCTTCGTGCGCGACTTCGTGGTCGAGTCCGACGGCGAGCACCGCGGTCGCCTGGACCTCAAGCGGAGGGCGCTCTACCCGATCGTCCAGATCGGGCGGTGGGCGGCCGTCTGCACCGGCGAGGCCGCCCTCACCACGCAGGACCGGCTCCGGCTCGCCGGCGACGCCAAGCTCCTGTCGAGCGACACCGCGGCGGCGCTGCGACACGCCCACGAGGAGATCTACCAGCTCGTCTTCGAGGCCGAGGTCGAGGACCTGCGACACGGGCGCGCGCCGGCGCCGTACCTCGACCCCACCTCGCTCGACAGCCTGTCGCGCCGCCAGCTGCGGCAGAGCTTCAAGGCGATCGCCGAGGCCCAGGAGCGTCTGGAGCGGGAATGGCTGCCGCGCTTCGGCTGAGCCCGCGGCGCCGGTGGCCGGGCCCGGCGGACGGTCCGTGGCGGGAGGCGTCGTACGCCGTCGTCGACCTCGAGCTGACCGGCCTCGGCAGGGGCGGGGAGATCATCTCGCTCGGCGTCGCTCCCGTGGAGGGCGGGCGGATGACCGCGCGCCGCTACTACCGCACCGTCCGGCCCGAGCAGCCGATCGACGTGGAGGCGGCCAAGGTGCACGCGCTCACCCTCGACGAGCTGGCCGCCTCGCCTCCGCTGGGAGAGGTGCTCGACGAGGTCCGGGAGCAGCTGCGGGGAAGGGTGATCGTCGCCCACGCCGCCTGGGTGGAGCGGAGGTTCCTCGACCGGGCGTTCGCGCCACGGGGCGAGCGGCTGCCGCGCCACCTGGTCGACACCGCGGCCCTGGCGCGCGCCGTGGGTCTCGCCCCGGCCGGCCCTCGCGCGCCGCAGCTGGAGGGACTCGCCCGCGATCTCGGGCTGCCGGTGCACACTCCCCACCACGCGCTCGGCGACGCGCTCACCACCGCCGAGGTCTTCCTGGTGCTCTGCGCGCGGCTCGAGCAGGTCCGGCATCATCCGCTCACGGTGGCCGATCTGGTCCGGCTGACCGACCGCCACTCGGGTCACTAGGAGTCGGGCCGGCGCAGGCTGGCGGGGCCGCCGCGCAGGCACTAGATTCGCTCAGCCGCACCCGCCGACGCAGCGCCCTGGGAGGGCCCGATGGTCGACCTGCTCCTCTCGGGTGGACCCGTGTTCACCTCGCGCGCGGTGCGCGAGCGGCCAACAGCCGTGGCGGTCGAAGCGGGCCGGATCGTGGCCGTCGGCCATGACGAGGTGCTCGAGCTGGCGAGCGCCCGCACCGAGCGTGTGGATATGCGCGGCCGGATGCTGGTGCCCGGGTTCCAGGACGCCCACGTGCACCCCGTGTGGGCCGGCGTCGACCTGCTGCGCTGCGACCTGTCGGACCTGCACACCGCCGATGCGTGCTTGGCGAGGATCCGGGAGTACGCCGCTGCCCACCCCGACGACGAGTGGATCGTCGGGTCGGGCTGGTCGATGGCGATGTTCCCCGGCGGCACGCCGACCGCCGCCGCGCTGGACGCGGTGCTCGGCGACCGGCCGGCGTACCTGCCCAACCGGGACGGACACGGGGCGTGGGTGAGCAGTGCGGCACTGCGCCGGGCCGGCCTCGACCGCGACACCCCCGACCCCGCCGACGGGCGCATCGAGCGCGACGTGACGGGCAGCCCCAGCGGCACCCTCCACGAGGGAGCGATGACGCTCGTGAGCAGGCTGGTGCCGCCGACGACCGAGCAGGAGCTCTACGACGGCCTGCTACGCGGGCAGGCCATGCTGCACGCGGTCGGCGTCACCGCGTGGCAGGACGCGATCGTCGGCGACGTGGGCGAGGGCGGCGACCCGGCGCCGGCGTACGTCCGCGCGGCGGTCGAGGGGAGCCTCACCGCGCGTGTGGTCGGGGCGCTGTGGTGGGACCGCGGTCGCGGGCTCGAGCAGGTGCCCGACCTGGTGGCGCGCCGCGACGCCCTGATGACGGATCGCTTCCGGCCGACATCGGTCAAGATCATGCAGGACGGCGTGGCGGAGAACTTCACGGCCGCGATGACCGAGCCCTACTGCGACGGCCACGGGCACCCGACCGACAACGCGGGCATCTCCTTCGTCGACCCCGAGGTGCTCGGCCCGGCGGCGGTCGCGCTGGACGCCGCCGGCTTTCAACTGCACTTCCACGCGATCGGCGACCGCGCGGTGCGTGAGTGCCTCGATGCCGTGGAGCACGCCGTGGGCGCGCGCGGCCGGCGCGACGCGCGGCACCACATCGCCCACCTGCAGGTGGTGCATCCCGACGACGTCGCTCGCTTCCGCGAGCTGGGCGTCGTCGCCACCATGCAGATGCTCTGGGCGGCGCTGGAGCCGCAGATGGTGGAGCTGACGCTGCCCTTCCTCGGCGAGCCGCGGGGGTCGTGGCAGTACCCGTTCGGCGACCTGCACCGCGCCGGCGCCGTGCTCGCGGCCGGCAGCGACTGGGCGGTCTCCTCGCCCGACCCGATGGCGGCCATCCACGTCGCCGTCAACCGCCGGGTGCCTCCCGAGCATCGCGAGGACGACGGCGAGTACGACGCCTTCCTGCCCGAGCAGCGGCTCGACCTCGGCACCGCGCTGACGGCCTACACGGCGGGGTCGGCGTACGTGAACCGCCTCGACGACACCGGCAGCATCCGGGTCGGTGCGCTGGCCGACCTCGTGGTGCTCGACCGGGACCCCTTCTCCGGCCCTGCCGATGCCATCGCCGACACGAAGGTCCTGCAGACGTTCGTCGACGGGCGGCGGGTCTATGCCGCCCCGTGGGCGTGATTGGTTGACGTTTGGGCTCAAACGTCAACAAAACCCGACCGCGGCCTGCAGTTTCCGCACATTCGCGGGGTCTGCGGCTTCCCGGGGGACGCGCGCTCGACGCACCCTTGCACGCGCGTCACCACCCCGCGTCCCATCACCTCGCCCCCGTGCCCGGGGGTCGCTAGCGTGGCCGGGTGGTCTCGATCACCCTGCGAGAGATCGACGACGGCAACCGCGACGCCGTGGTGGCCCTGCGGACGACGCCCGAGCAGGAGCAGTTCGTGAGCCCGGTGGCGGTCTCCTTGGCGGAGGCCGTCACCTACGCCCACGCGAACCCCTGGTTCCGAGCCGTGTTTGCCGGCGAGCAGCCGGTGGGGTTCGTGATGCTCCGCTGGGACGTCGAGCCCGATCCGCCGTCGATGCACGGACCCTGGTTCCTGTGGAAGCTGCTCATCGACCAGCGGTTCCAGCGGCGTGGCTACGGCGGGCAGGTCGTCCGCCGCGTGGCGGAGCTCGTCCGCTCGCACGGGGCGACCGAGCTCCTGACCAGCTACCTGCCGGGCGAGGGCGGTCCGGCGGGGTTCTACGCGGGGCTGGGCTTCGTGCCCACCGGCGAGGTCGACGAGACGGGGGAGCACCTCCAGCGGCTCGACCTCAGGCCATGACCGCCTCCGGGTCCCAGTTCGCCCCGGCGCTCGTCAGCTAGCGCTCGTAGCGCAGCGACCACCAGTGCTGGCCGACCTGAGGGAGGCGCTTCCAGCCCTCAGCGGCAAGCTCGAGGTCGAGCTCGTGGAGACGGCGGCGCGCCCGGGCGGCCGCTTCGTCATCGGTCTGCTCGTCGAGGTCCTGGAAGGCAGCCAGCGGGAAGGCGACACCGGCGGCGACGTGATCGTCCGCCGTATGAGTGGTCCCGGCAGCGGTCGCCACGAACCGATAGACCGGTCCGCCGCCGGCGCCCGCCGCAGCGCCGAGCAACGCACCCCTGAGCGAGTGGGCACCGGCCTCCTCGAGGTGCACCTGAACGACGAGTGCCTGCTCGTCGGCGACGTGGGGGCTCTCCATGGTGGACATGACTGTCTCCTCTCTGGTGCACACGCCGCCGGTCACGGTCCGCGGCAGCAGCCACGCCCCCGTGCCTCGCCGCCCGAGGACACCCGGCAGCGACATGGTCTCCTCGCCCCCCGGAGCACACCAGGGATCGAGGGAGCGGCGCTCCTCAGCGCGTCCCTGGGCCGGGGCTTCCTGCAAGCGTCCAAGCCGAGCATCGCGCAACACCACTTCGACGCTACTCCCGGGCCTGGCGGCGAGGAAGGAGACGGCTGCCCGGCGTGAGTGATGCCGCCCACACACCTCACACCCCCGGCACCACCAGCGACCAGGCCCCGAAGCAGAGCCACGAGACACCGCCCGTCACCAGGCTGTACGCCGTCAGCCAGGCGCCGCCCGCGGGCCGCGGCCGGGCGACCCACAGTGCACGGGGGTCGACGAGCAGCGTCCCGAGGGCGCCGTTGTAGACGGCGT
This sequence comes from uncultured Nocardioides sp., assembly GCA_964591845.1. Classification (GTDB taxonomy): domain Bacteria; phylum Actinomycetota; class Actinomycetes; order Propionibacteriales; family Nocardioidaceae; genus Nocardioides. The sequence goes on along the minus strand of CAZQCA010000046.1, from coordinate 11,703 downwards.
AGCTCGCGAGATAGAACATGACCGCCAGCGGCGCGGCCCACGGCGCGGCGAGCATCGACGGGCCGCCCACGAGCAGCGCCTCGGCCCAGCACATCCCGCCGGCGACGAAGAACGCCCGCCGCGCGTCGAGCCCGTAGCGCGCCACCGCCGCCAGGGTGAACCCCACCGCCGGCACCAGGTAGCCCGGCAGCAGCAGGAACGAGGTCGCGGTGTCGCGGTGCAGCCCGCCGAGTCCGGTGCCGTCGACGGTCAGGCCGAGCTCGTAGACGACGCCCGCGGCCAGCCCCGCCACGACGTACGTCGTCCACGCGACGAGACGCGGCGGCCTCGGCGCGCCGACGCGACGCCGCCACACCCAGCATCCGGCGTAGCCCACCAGCAGCGCCGGAGTCGTCCACCACCACCGGCTGCCGTCCTCGCCTCCGATCAGCATCGCGACGGCGGCGGCGACCAGGACCCACGCGAGCGGGCTGGTCGCGGCGCGCGTGATCCGATCGGTCCGCGGCGAGAGCCGTCTGCTCATGGTCGAAGCATCGGCCGAAGCCGCCCCCGGCCACCATCGGGAAGCCCCCCGGGACGGCCCCTGACGGTCCCCGACGTCCGCCGACTACGGGAAGCGCGGGTTGGCGTTGTCGGAGGTGACCGTGGTGCCACCCGTCGGGACCGCGCAGTCCTCGCCGAAGCTGATCGCCACCGTCTGGCCCCAGTCCACCGAGTCGGCCTGCACCTGGAAGTGCAGGTGCGCGCCGGACGAGCGGCCGGTGTTGCCCGACAGCGCGATCGGCTGACCTGCCTCGACCACGTCGCCGACGTTGACCGAGACGCTGTTGGCCTGCAGGTGGAAGTACCAGCTGGTGAAGCCTCCCAGGTGCCGGATCCGCACGGCGTTGCCCCAGTTGCGCAGGTCGTTGTCGGGGAAGGGCTGGTTGGTCGGGCTCACCGGCGCGGTCGGGTCGAAGGTCGCCGTCTGGCCCTGCTGGAACCACTCGACCACGCCGCCGCGTGCCGCGCGCACCGTCGTACCGGCCGGGAGGCCGAAGTCGAACGCGAAGGCCTGCACGCCGTTGTGGGAGCCACCGGGGTTGTTGTTGCCCTGGTTGCAGGCGTAGGAGACACCGCTGGCCCACGGGTAGCGGTAGGCGCCCGCGCCGTGGTCGTGCTGCTCGATCGTGGAGAGCCGCAGGCTCTGACCGAAGTACGTCGCGTCCTCGGTCATCAGGTCGGTGACGCCCCGGCTGTGGCTGCACCACTGCGTCCCGCCACCGGGCTGCCACACGGCGGCGTAGCCGGCGCCCTCGATGGCGAGCGCGGCGATCCGCAGCCCCTCGGCGAAGTACGCCGTGTCCTGGGCCTCGAAGTCGGCGCCGGACATGCCGGCGCGCCACCACTGGGTGCCCTCGCCGGGCCGCCAGACCGCGGCGAACCGACCCTGGTCGACCTCCAGGCAGGCGATCCGGAGCCCCTGGGCGAAGTAGTCGCGGTCGAGCGCCTCCAGGTCCTGCACCGACAGGCCCCAGTGCACCCACTGGGTGCCGTCGCCGGGCCGCCAGACACCGGCCATCCAGCCGTTGTCGATCTCGAGGGCCGTGATCCGCAGGCCCTGGTCGAAGTAGGTCCGGTCCTGGGCGGCGAAGGCGTCGCCGGACAGGCCCCAGTGCACCCACTGGGTGCCGTCTCCGGGCCGCCACACCGCAGCGAACCGCCCGTTGCGGATCGAGAGGCTCTGGATCCGGAGGCCCTGATCGAAGTAGGTGCGGTCCTGGGCCGCGAAGTCGGCGTCGCTCATGCCCGCGCGCCACCACTGCGTCCCGTCGCCTGGGCGCCAGACGGCTGCGAATCCCTCGTTGGTCATGTCGTCTCCCTGGTCGGTGTCTCTCCACTAGGACGCCACGCGCGACGGTGAGATACCGGACCGCTCCAGACTTCCTTCGCCCGCCGACGAACCTGGACCGGCGGTGGCCGCATCTCCTACGTGAGAGGGTCGGGACAGGTGAGGAGAGCCGATGAGGGCGACGGACGAGGCGGAGTTCGCCGATCTCGTCGCGGCCACCTCCCACGGGCTGCTCCGGACGGCGTACGCCGTGTGCGGCGACCGACAGCTCGGCGAGGACGCGGTCCAGTCGGCGTTGGCGTCGGCGTACCGCTCGTGGCCGAGGGTCCGTGAGGCGCGGAGCCCCGAGGCCTACCTGCGGCGGATGGTGGTCAACGAGCTGCTGGGCTGGCGCCGGCGCAAGGCCTGGTCGGCCGTCTCGCCGAGGGCCCAGCTGCCCGAGGTGCCGCAGGCCTCCCAGGAGGACCTCGTCGTCGACCACCAGCTCGTGTGGCGCGCCATCGGGGACCTGCCTCCGCGACAACGGGCCGTCGTCGTCCTGCGCTACTACGAGGGACTCAGCGAGGCCGAGATCGCCGACACCCTCGGCATCCGGCCGGGGACCGTGAAGTCGCAGGCGGCCGCGGCCGCGAGCCACCTGCGCGCGGCGCTGGCCGGGACGTTCAGCCCAGCTGCCGGCGCGGAGATCCTCAGGAAGGACGGGTGACATGGAGCTCGACGAGCGCGTGGCGACTGCCATCCGAGCGCACACCGACCTGATCGAGCCGTGGGCGCCCGACCCGGCTGCGATCCGCGGGACCGCCCGGGCGCAGGTTCGCCGGCGCGTCGCCGGAGGCGCGGCCGTGCTGGCCCTCGCGATCGGCCTCGCTGCCGCTCTCAGCACCCCCGGTCGGGAGGACAGGTCCGACCCGGTGGTCGACACGCCGAGTACCCCGCCCGCGCAGGAGGAAGTGATCGCGATCCCGTCGCAGCGGGCGGAGCAGATGGTCGTCCCCACGACCGTGCGATCCACCGTGCGCCCGGGCCGGCGACTCGTGGAGTCGTTCTCCAGCGACGATCCGCGCTACGACGGCAGTGAGATCGTGGTCCCGCTCGCGTCGGACGTGCCGGTGTCCTGGCAGGCGTCCTGCGAGGGGGCCCCCGAGGCGTTCTTCGTCGTCCTGATCGACATCGAGGCGACGTACTTCCACGCGATGCCCTGCGACGGACGCGGTGTCACCCTGGAGGACAGCGAGTTCAACCAGGAGGTAGCGCTGCGCATGTTCGTGACGGAGCAGCGTCCTCGCGAGTTCCGGCAGTGCTTCACCTACTCGCCGCCCGAGGGCTGCGAGGAGGTCGAACCGGTGCACGCCACGGAGTCGGCTGCCCGGTTCGGGGTGCGCGTCTATGAGCACCGGTTGGGTCCGATGACGGCGCGCCTGTTCGGAGCCGACGTAGCCGCACGCGCCGAGTGGAACGGGACCTACTACTCCGTCACCGCCGTCGCGGCCGCTGCGACCGCGGCCCGGGAGCTGACCTTCCGCCTCGCGGCTTCGGACCGCCCGCGGATCGCGCAGGCCACCTCGGGGCCGACCGAGGCGGCACGGCGGTGCTGGGAGGAGACCGGTGAGGAGACCTGCCGCACCACGCTGGAGCTCACGATCGACGGAGAGCCGGTGGCCGACCAGCTCGAGGGCCCGTTCGGCGGGCGGGGCGGCTGGGGTCCGCTGACGCCGGGTGTCGAGCATCTGGTCACTCTCCGCGTGGTGCGGGGCGACCCGGAGCTGGTGGACCTCGGGGTCGTGGTCTACGAGGAGGACTGAGGACGCGCGGTGAACCGGTCAGCGGCGCCGCTCGTCTTCCTCCACAGGTGCGCCACCAGGCCACGGGGCCGGCCGAGCCGCCGGGATCGGAGCGAGGATGACCATCCGCTGGATCGGTGCCGCCGCCGCGGTGGTGTCGGCCGTCGTCCACCTGTACCTGTGGTTCGACGGCGTCAAGGACCAGGGGACCGTGGGGGCCCTCTTCGTGGTCAACGTGGTGGCCGGCCTGGCCATCGCCGCGATGCTCGTGCGCTGGCAGCACTGGCTGCCGCTCTTCCTGCTGGCGGGCTTCGGTGCCTCCACCCTGGGCGCGTTCCTGATCGCCGTCACGGGCAGCCTCTTCGGGATCCACACCGGCTGGAGCTGGTATGCCTGGCTGGCAGCCGTCTCCGAGGTCGTGGCCGTGCTGGCCGCGGCGTGGGCGGCCGCCCGGGAGGGCTACCTCAGCCGGGCCCCGCGATAGCCCTGCCTCACAGCCAGCGGCGCACGCGGCGCGCGTAGTCGTCGTACGACGCCCCGAAGCGCTCGCGCAGGAACCGCTCCTCGGGCAGGATCGCGCCCCACAGGACCAGCAGCACGGCCGCAGGAAGGAGGGCGAGCCCCCACACGGTCGGTGCCAGCAGCGCGAGGCCGACGTAGAGGGCGAGCAGGCCGACGTACAGCGGGTTGCGGGAGAGTCCGAAGGGGCCCTCGTCGATCATCGCCTCCGTAGCCTGCCCGGGCAGCAGTCCGGTCCGGTGCCTGCCGAAGAGCCACAGCGCCCAGCCGTTCCACACCGCGAAGGCGGCGAGCAGCAACCAGCCGACCGGCGTGCGCCACGAGCCGAGGACGTACGGGTCGCCCCAGACGCGGGTCGCCACCCAGCCGAGGAGCAGCGGCGCGCCGATCGCGACCGGCGGCCACAGCCGGAAGCGGACCACGGTCGTCCGGCGGGGCTCCATGCCTCGATTGTCCTGCGTGCCGGGTGGGGTGTCATCGATGACTTCCGGGCACTGAGTGGGTCAGAGCCACCATGAAGACCCTCTTCGCGTCCCTCCGCGTCAGCGACCTCGACGCCTCGCTCGCCTTCTATGGCGGGGTGGGGTTCGAGGTCGTGGGCAGCGTCGCTCCCGGGGGCGATACCCGGCTGGCGATGCTGGCGCTCCCCGACGAGGCCGAGGTCTCGCTCGAGCTGGTGCATCGTCCTGCCGACGGCCCGGTCGGCCCCGGTGGGTTCGACCATCTGGCTGTTCAGGTCGACGACCTCACCGCCACTCGCGCCCGACTGGTGGCCGGCGGCCTCGCACCCGGTGGGGTGGAGACGCCGGGCGGACCCGACGGGCCTCGCACCGCCTGGGTGACCGACCCCGACGGCTACCGGCTCGAGCTCGTGCAGTGGCCCGAGGGCCACCCCGCCGGGATGACCCGCGACGACTTCCGACCCGCGGGCTCCGACGCTGCCGACCAGGAGGAGCGGTGAGATGAGCGCGATCCGACTCGACATGTCCATGTCCCTCGACGGGTTCGTCGCCGGGCCGGACGACCGCCCCGGCCAGGAGATGGGCCGCGGCGGCTTCCGGCTGTTCAACTGGCTCGACGACCGCAACGCGCCCGGCCCCGACCACGACGTGTACGCCGACAGCCTCGCCACCGGAGCGATCATCTCGGGACGCCGCACGTTCGAGCTGGCGGGGCGCTGGGGTGGCGACCACCACGCCGGCGTTCCGATCCTGGTCCTGACGAGCCACGTCGACGAGGGTGACGTCCCGCCCGGGAGCGCCCGCTTCTACACCGACGTCTCGGCCTGCGCCGCCGATGCCCGAGCCGGCGCCGGCGACCGGGACGTCATGGTGCACGGTGCCGGCGCCGCTCAGGCCCTGCTCCGGGCGGGGGAGGTCGACGAGATCGAGGTCCACCTGGTGCCGGTCATCCTCGGCGCCGGTCGACGGCTGTTCGACCACCTCGACGACCACGGCGCACCTGTCGAGCTCGAGCTGGTGCGCGCCGTCGACGGTCGCGACGCCCACCATCTGCGCTACCGGGTGGTCCGGGAGTCCTCGCCGACCAGCGCGTAGTGGTGCTCGACGATCTCGCGGCCCACGCCGGCGGCGTACGCGGTGTCGGCGCCGGTGCGCACGAACCCTGCCCGCCTCAGCACCGTCGCCGACCCGGCGTTGTGCTCGGCCACCCGGCCGTGCAGGGGCCGGGTCGTCTCGATGGCGAGGAAGGCCCGGAGCGCGGCCGAGGCGATGCCGCGCCCCCAGCGTGACGGGTCGATCCAGTAGGTCACCTCGCGAACGCCGTCGAGGGAGTAGCTCCCGATCGTCCCCGCGCACGCGCCGTCCTCCTCGATCGCCAGCAGCGTGCACGCCGGGTCGCTGCGGATGCGCGCGTAGTGGCGGTCGAACGCCTCCCGGTCGGTCGGGTCGCTTCGAGTGAACGCCGCCATGGCGATCGCCCCCGGATCCTGCTCCCACGCGAACACCAGGTCGAGGTCCGCGTCGTCGATCTCCCTCAGACGGATGCCCACCCTCGGCACGCTACGGGTCTGCTCCGACCTCGAGTTCCAACTCCGCTAGGAGAGCCGCTCGAAGACCATCGTCGCCTGAATCCGGTCACCACCACCGAGACCCTTACTGCCCGACGAAGCGGTGGTGATCGTGTGCAGCCGGTAACCCATGGCTGCCTGGGCGTTGATCACCTTCTCCAGCTCGGTGAGATTTCCCGAGCCGGTCCCCCACAGCTTCTCCTTCAAGATCACCTGGAGGACGACATAGCTTGCGCCCTGCGGAGCGGGACGGGTTTGGGCCCCGGCGACCGCCTCGGCCTCGATCCTGCGGACCACTCCAGCGACGCCACCAGCGGGGTTGGCAGTCGGCGGCTGGACGTCGTCGGTCCACCGCTCGCCGTCCCACCACCGCTTCCTGCCCGCGCCGTCGTCGTACCAACCTGCTTGAGCATTGCTCACGATTGCCTCGTTCCGGGAAGGGTGAGTAGTGCGCCGGGAATGCTACGTCTTGCCAACGCCCAACACTGGAGAACTCGACGTGCAGCAGATCGTTCTCGCCGCAGCGCAGGTGCCTCAGCCGAAGGTGAGGATGCGGAACGTGGCCCCGCCTGGGATCGACAGGCTGCCAGCCGTGAGGTTGCAGATGGCGAGGGAGACCGAGTTGGCCCCCACGACACGCACGGCCGAGATCGTCGCGCCAAGTGGGGGAGCCTGCAGCCAGCCGGCCAGCGCCACCTGTCCTGTGGCGGCGCCGGGCACCGACAGGCTGCTGAACTGGACGCACTCGTTGGCCGTCATCCCGATCCCCGCCGTCAGCGGCGTGCCGTCACCGCCGACGAGGTCGGCAACAGTCAGGGACTCGTCCGCGACGGCGGCCGCGCCCACGGAGCCCGGGAAGAGGTGCCCTTCGGTGATCTGGCCCGCGCCGATCTTGACCGTCGTGATCGACCCGTCGCCCAGCTTGGCGGTGGTCACCGCGCCGTCCCTGAGCGCCCGGCTGCCGATCGCGGTGTCGTGCATCTTCTTGCCCGTCACCGCTTCCGCCTTGAGCTGGGTGGTGCCGACCGAGTTCCTGGGCAGCGCCGTCGCGGCGTACGCCGTCCCCCCGGTGGCGAGGACCAACGCCGCGGTGGCCGCCACGTCGGCGTAGCGCACGCGGAACTTCCGGGCAGTGCTGGTGGGCATCGTGAGCTCCCCTCGTCGCAAGAACTGAGCGTTCCCACGATGTCCCTCGGGGCGGCTGGGCGCCAGCGCTGGCGACGGCTCGATGAGCGCGACCCGCAGCTAGCCCAGTTGTTCGGCGAGCCCTGGCAGAACCACGAGGAGAAGCCAGAGGACGTACGTCGCGACGGCGGCGAGCGTGCCCACCAGGACGCCGAGGCCGATGCGACGCGTCGGCGACCACGCGACGAGCAGCGCGCCGTTGACCGCGCCCAGCGACCACAGGAGGACCAGGAACGGGCCCCACACGTCCTGGGTGAACGAGTCGGCCGACGTCTGGTCCTCGAGACGGTCGAGGATGAGCAGCAGACCGCCGAACAGGACGGTGATGTTCGTCCAGATCAACAGCCCCGTCAGCGACACGAGATGTCGCGGACCTCGAGGTGCGTCGACCGGCTGGCGCATGTGAGCAGGATGCCCCACCGCCGGCGCCTCGAGCACCACCTCCGATCGTGACGGGCGACCCATGGTCTCGCTCCACGCGGGAGCACGGCACCAGGTTCAGGTCCTCGGCACGACGAAGGACGCGGACTCCACGATGGCGGCGACCTCGTCCTGCTCGTCGGCCGAGGCGCTGGGCCCGGTGGACCAGCCGATCACCACGCGCTGCCCCTCGACATCGAGGATCCACACGCTGAAGCGGTTGCGACCCGGCTGCAGGTAGTAGCCCGGGTAGATGTCGAAGGCCTTGTCCCCGCACGAGTCGATGTCGAGATCGACCCGGTAGTCGAAGTGGACCCCCTCGTATCCGTCGAGGGAGGCCGGCTCGGGCGAGGTGGTGATGGCGCCCTTCTGCGCGCGCATCGCGTCGGCGAGGTCCTGGACGGTCGGGCCGGGGTCCATCGGCGTCCACGAGCCTTCCTTCTTGGGCTTCCCGTCGTTGTGGCAGGGGTCGGCGTACACGGTGAGGGGAGCCAGGTAGGCGACGCCTCGGAAGTTGCCGGCGACGCTCCGGTCGGTCCCGCGGAGCACCAGCCAGGTGTCGAACCGCGCGTAGTCGGCGGGGATCTTCAGCACCGCCACCGGGAGGTCGGTCTGCTGATCGGTGGCAGGGTCGAGCCCGTAGCAGCCGGCCGGCATCGCCGTCTCCTCGGGCTGCTCGCCGATCGGACTCCAGTCGCCGCACGTGGCCACGTCCGTGGCCCGTTCGTCGCTGCTGCAGGCCGAGAGCGCCGACATCACCATCGCCGCGGTGGCGGCCCACACAGGTAGCTTCCTCACTCCGGACCTCCTCGCGGAACCCGTTGCGGGGGCAGGGCAGTCCCCACGTGTGGTTCCCTGCTTGGACGAGGCCTGAGCGCCCCACGTGGTTCCAGGGTTCGACGAACCCGGGTGGCGGATCGCTGCCATCGGATCCGCTGATGCTCGTCCAGGACGTGGGCTGTCCGAGACGGCGCAGGACTCGCCCGGCGCTCGGCTCATCATCGAGGAGGCGCGCACCAGCCCGGAGACGTTGTTCGTGGCCTGCATCGGGCCGCTCCCCGACATCGCATCGGCCCTCCTGCTGGAGCGCGAGCTGATCGAGGGCAGGGTCACCGTCGTCTGGGTCGGCGGCGCGCCGTACGGCGACCGGCTGCCGGTCTACTAGCCGGAGTTCAACCTGGCCAACGACGTCGCGGCCGCGCGCCTCTTCGCCAAGCTCGCGGCCTTCGAGAGTGGAGGTGGGAGGAGCTAGGGCAACAGTCTCCAGTCTCCCTCGGACACGACCTCCACGTGGCCGTCGACCACGATGATGGCGGTCTGGTCGTCCATCGCGTAGGCGGGACCCGCGATGCCGGCCGCCCACTGCTCCGCCTCGGCCATCGAGTTGCCCGGCATGCCGTCGGGAGCCAGGTGTGGGCAGATCGAGAAGTCGACGACGCCCAGGGTGCTGTCGTCGCCGGTCGGGGGTCGCCACTGGATGAAGTCGTCCCCGACCTCGGGCGTCATCACCATGCTCCCCGCGCTCATTCCCACCCAGGTCGTCCCTGACAGCGATGGGATCAGGTCCGCCAGCCCGGACTGGCGCATCCAGTAGCACAGATAGAGCACGTCGCCGCCGGCCGCCAGCAGGACGTCCGTCTCCCTGACCAGGGGCACCCACAGCTCCTCGTCGATGCTCGGCAACGCGGTGAGCTCGAGCACCCCCACCGAGCCCCAGCCCAGGTCGACCATCGGGTTCTCGGAGTTGCCACTGATGAACTGCCAGGCCCTGACGCCGGGACCGACGCTCGGGTGCCCGTACTGCGCCGTCGGGATGCACAGAGCGGTGGACTCGGCGATCGGCTTGCCCAGCAGGGCGACCAGCGCCTGGCGGATGCTCGCGTTGGTGACGCCCCCGGATGTGAGAAGGAGCTTCAAGGTGCCTCCTGACGTGTGCGTTGAACCTGACGTGCTGACCCTGGCCGCACGCCGGATTCATCGCCCGGCCGTGGACCATTGTGGAAGCTCGGCAGATTCGCACCGTTCGCCGGGTGCCGCTGCGTTCGAGTCAGTCCACGGGCAGGATCGGCGGTCCGGCGGCGCCTGTCATCACTGTCGTGCATCGGGAGCTGTCGAGGTCGCATGAGATGAGGCCGTACGGCGGCTGGAGGTCGCCGTCAGCCGCCCGCCCGGCCTCGACGTAGGTGAGCTGACGGTCATCGCCGATGCGTGCGAACCCCGCGGCGTCCGACACGTCGGGTGCGGCAGCGATCTGGTGCCCCGTGAGGGCGTCGCGCACTCGGATCTGGCCGGACCGGGTCCTGGTCACCAGCGTGGAGCCATCGGGAGAGAACCAGGCCGGGTCGTCGGAGCTCGTCCACAGGCGTCGACCCGCCGAGATGATCTCGATCCCACCCCCGGACTCGGGAAGGGTCACCCACACCCCGTTCTCGACCCTGATCAGGAACGTCGCCCCGGTGCCGACCTTGGTCACCTTGTCGGTGGCGATGTCCCAGGCTCGCTGCCCGTAGGCGGCGGAGTCCCAGTAGACGACGCCGTCCTCGAACTCGTTGAGCCACGCGGCCTCGTGGAAGCCGCCGGTCGGAATGGGATGTGAGGCCACGCGGTCCCCCGAAGCCGGGTCGTAGACCACGAGCGAGTACTGCGGTGAGGTGGTCCCGTCGAGCCAGACCACCGTCCCGTCGTCCTGCGCGCGCAGGCTCGGCTGCAGGTCCTCGGTCGGGGCGCCGGACCTCCAGAGCCCGATCGTCTGGACAGCCCCGGCGTCGTCGATGCGGCGGACCTCGCCTTCGTCGGTCAGCACGACCACTCCGCCCGGGACCTGTGCGAGCTCCAGGACGCCCGGGATCTGCACGGTGACCTCGGGCAGGTGCAACGTCCCGTCGGCCCACCAGACGAAGCTGAGCGGGTTGGCCGCGGGCGTGACCAGGTCGGGGGGCTCCTCGCTTCTCGAGAGGAGCCCCGCGGTGCCGAACGCCACGGCGGCCACGGCGGCGGCCACCCCGCCCGCCACGACGCGGCGCCGGACGCGCAGGCGGCGCCCGCCGGCGATCGTGGCTCCCACGGGCGCTGCCGCGACCGGAAGGTCGGCCGTCAACGACCGCATGAGGTCGCGGGTCACGGACTCGTTCACGACAGTTCCTCCCTCAGGTCGCGATGGTGGATCTGCTCGATGGCGCGGGCGGTCCGGCTCTTGACGGTCCCGACGGGGATCCTCAGCGCCTCGGCGGTCTGGCGCTCGGACAGATCGGCCACGAATCGGAGGGTCAGCACCGCGCGATGCTCGGGGGTCAGCCGGCCCAGCGCCCGCTCGATGGCCATCCGGCTTTCGGTCAGGTCCCGATCGACGGGATCGACGCGTTCGGGCAGGGTCTCTGTGGGCCTCTCGCTCCACCACCTGCGGCGCCGACTCTTGTTCCACACGTTGAGCACGGTCCGGAAGACATAGGCGTCGAGGTCATCGGCCTGGCGGACTCGCTCCCACGAGGCGTAGCAGCGCGCGAGCGCCGTCTGTGCGACATCCTCGGCCTCGTGCCGCTCGCATCCCAGCGTGACCAGGGCGCGCACGAGGCTCGGCCAACGCGCGGCCATGTAGCTCGTGAAGTCCTCGTCTGATCCCTGCATGGTCGCCAGACCCTCCAAGCGAGCCGATCGGTTCCAGCGTGGCACAACGTGGCCATCCGGGAGGCACCGATGCGCCCGGCCAGGGTCCTGGCGAGTCCCGACCTACTGGGCCCGGCGCGCCCGGGCGGCGATCTTGGCGCGGTCGTTCTGGTCGAGGACGACCTTGCGGATGCGCACGGTCTCGGGGGTGACCTCGACGCACTCGTCCTCGCGGCAGAACTCCAGGCACTGCTCGAGGGACAGGCGGCGCGGGGGGATGAGCTTCTCGAAGTTGTCGGCGGTGGAGGAGCGGATGTTGGTCTGCTGCTTCTCCT
>CAZQCA010000045.1:0-17806 GCA_964591845.1 uncultured Nocardioides sp. | reverse complement strand
TTCGGCACCGGCGACCTCGACCTCCTGGTCCGCGCCGGCGGTCGCGACGGCGGCGAGACGACCAGGCTCGACGGATGGGTCGTGCCACCCGCCGAGCTCACCGTGCGCGCCACCAAGCTCGCCGGTGCCACCACCTCCGACACCGAGCAGAGCTGGGAGACCGGTGTGGACGCCCAGGGGCGCTTCGAGTTCCCCGACCTGCCTGCCGGGCTCTACCGTCTGTGGTTGACCCCGGCGGGTCCGGATGCCAAGCCGTTCGGGACCCCGGCCTTCGAGATCTGACAGAGTGCGAATCTGACCGACTGACTTCCGCGAGGTAGACGATGGCCGAGAACCCCAAGCCGACCTGGGACACCTCGCAGTGGCGCGACCCCGCGCCGCCGCCGCAGCGCTTCCTCGAGCAGTACGACGGCCGCGAGCTCGACCCGGCCACCGCCATGGAGGTGCCCGGCGTACGGCCGATGAAGACGTTGTACGTCGGTCCGCGGCTGCTGATCTCCACCCTCTTCGACGTCGCCGACCTGCTGGCGAAGCTGCGAGAGGTCGCCCAGGGCTACGGCTGGACCGTCCGGCCCCAGCGTGGGTCCACCGTCGACCAGCCCGCCCCCGACCGCGCGCACCAGACGCGGGGCCGGCGTCCCGAGTGGTCCGAGCCCGGCCAGCCGATCGGGGTCGTCAAGGTGTCGATCACCGTGACCCGCAAGACCGGTGAGGCCGTCCAGGCCCCCGACGGCTGGTTGCTCCTGCAGCAGGCCAGGGCCAGGTTCGGTCTCGACGCCATGCGCGGGGTCGGCCTCGACCACCTGGTGTTCCTCCGGCCGGGCATGTGGGACCCGCACGGCATGTGGGACCCGCACGGCATGTGGGACCCGCACACCCCCCAGGGCGCGATGACGTCCTACTCGGTGCCCGGATGGGGCGGCCGCCAGCCGGTGGCCTACGTCGGACCACGTCCGCACCGCCACGGCGACGACCGCATCAAGGGGCGGCGCCCCGTGGTGGCCGTCCTCGACACCGGATGCGGCGAGCACCCGTGGCTCGACGACGCGGTCACGACCGGGCTCCGTCTCGACAACAAGGCCATCGGCCTCGCGGGCAAGAGCACGAACCCGGAGTACTACCCCGACCAGTACGGCCCCCTCGACGGCGGGATCGACCCCTACTCGGGGCACGGGACGTTCATCTGCGGGCTCATCCACCAGGCCTGTCCGGACGCCGACATCCTCGCGTGGCGCGTGGTCAACGCGTCGGGTCCGATCGAGGAGTCGCAGCTGATCAAGGCGCTCACCGACATCCTGACGCTGGTGGAGCGCCACCATGCGGATCCGGCGGCCGATCCTCCGGTCGGTCACCCGATCGACATCCTCAACCTGTCGCTGGGCTACTACCACGAGACGCCCGAGGACGAGGAGCTCGTCGACCCGACCGTGTGGGAGATCATGCGTCGCTTCGGCGCGGCCGGCACCGTGGTCGTCTGCTCGGCGGGCAACGACGCCACCGCGCGACCGATGTATCCCGCCGCCTTCGGCCCCTGGCGCAACGGGGGGCCCGTGGAGCCCCACCCCGACGCGCTCCCGATCGTCGCGGTCGGGTCCAAGAACCCCAACGGCACCGACTCGCTGTTCTCCAACGCCGGCGACTGGGTGCGCGCCTACGAGACGGGCGCCGCCGTCCTCAGCACCGTGCCGCCGACCTTCAACGGCGGCTCCCTGCCCGCGGCCCGCACCTACTTCCCGCCCGACTCCAAGCCGGGCGACAAGGGGCGCCGTCGCCGGGAGTCGATCGACCCCGACGACTTCAAGAGCGGGTTCGCGCTGTGGAGCGGGACGTCGTTCGCCGCGCCCCTCTTCGCGGGCAAGCTGGCCGACTGTCTGGTCCCCGGTCTGATGGAGCTGGAGGACTGCGACTCCGACACCCACGAGAGGGCCTACAAACGCGCCTGGGACGCGGTAGTGGAGTTGACCGACATCAACCAGACAGAATTGAAGCGTGCGCACCGCCCAGGAGCTTCACGAGCGAGGCGTCGCCGCAAGTAGGGCCGGGCGGTTCGCGAGCGCGCGACGTCTGCTCGAGCAGGCCGCGGCCCGCAGCGTCGACGACGACCTGTCGGCCCGGGTGGAGATCAGCCTGGCCTACGTGGAGAGCGAGACGGGCGACCTGGCGGTCGCCGAGTCGCAGCTCACCTCGGTCCTCGCGCGGCCTCGCCTGGCTCCGATGACCCGCGGGATCGCCCGCAGCCAACGGGGCCTGCTGAGGGCACGCTCGGGCAACTCCTCCGGCTCGCTGCGGGACTTCACCGAGGCGCTGGCCGCCTTCGAGGGGGACGCCGAGCTCAAGGCCAAGGCCCACCAGAACCGCGGCAACCTCCATCTCCAGAACGGCGCCCTGTCGCAGGCCCGCGCCGACTTCGAGGCGGTCCTGGAGTGCCTCGGCGGGCCGGGCGAGGACCTCAACTACGACAAGGCGCTGTTCAACATCGGCTGCACCGAGCAGATGTCGGGTGACCTGGTGGCGGCGCTGCGCCGGCTCGACGAGGTGGAGCCGCGCCTGGCCGGGCACGGGCCCCTCTACCAGGCCACGATCCAGCAGATGCGCGGCGAGATCATGGTGTCGGCCGGCCTGCCGACCGAGGGGCAGCGACAGCTGGCGGCAGCGGCCACCACCTACGGTCGGCAGCGGCTGGCGCTGTTCCAGGGCGAGGCGGAGATCGTCCGCTCGCGCTCGATCCTCCAGCAGGACCCGGCCACCGCCCGGTCGGTCGCGACCAAGGCGGCCCGTCGGTTCCGGGCCAAGGGCAGCGAGGTCTGGGCGCTGCGCGCCGACGCTCTCGCCCTCGAGGCCGAGGTGGCCCGCGGCCGGCGGTCGGCCACGCTCGTCGAGCGCGCCTCCTCGCTGTCCGCGGCGCTACGCCGGCATCGGCTGCCGCACGACGCCACGCTGGTCGACCTCTACGCCACACGCGTGCTCGTCCGGCGGGGGTCGCTGGCCGAGGCCGCCGCGCGCCTGCGGCGGATCCGGGTCACCGACGCCAGCCCGATCGGCACTCGCCTGCTGCGGCACGAGGTGCGCGCCGACCTCGACCGGGCCCGGGGGCGCCGGCGGTCGGCGTACGACCACCTGCGCGCGGGGCTCTCCGAGCTGCACACCTGGCAGGCGTCCTTCGGGAGCCTGGACCTCCAGAGCGGGGTGGTCCGACACGGGCGCCAGCTGGCCGTCGACGGGATCCGGATGGCCGTGGCCGACGGCCGCCCGGAGGTGCTCTTCGAGTGGTCCGAGCGCGGCCGGATGCTCGTGAGCCGCGTGGTCCCCCTGCGTGCCCCGGCCGACGACGCGGTCGCCGCCGAGCTCGCGGAGCTGCGGTGGCTGCAGTCGCAGCAGCCCGACCCGCGCTCGCGCGAGGGCCGCCGGATGGCCGAGCTGCAGCAGGTGATCCGCCAGCACGCGTGGTACGGCGACGGCTCGGGCGAGTTCGCCGAGCCCTGCACCCTGGCCGAGCTGCAGGAGACGCTCGGCGCCGGGCGCGCGCTGGTGGCCTACGTCGCCACCGACCGGTCGTTGGTCGCCCTGGTCGTGACCGACGCCGCGGCCACCGTGCGCCAGCTGGGCTCCCGGCACGAGCTCGACGCCGTCCTCGGCGGACTGCACCCCGACCTCGACATGGCCGGGTCGGACCTGCCGGCGCCGTTCGCGGCACCCGTGCGCCGCGAGCTGGTGGAGCGGCTGGAGCGGCTCGACGCGCTGCTGGTGCGGCCCGTCGCCGACCTGGTCGGCGACCGGCGGCTGGTGCTGACGCCGTCCGGGGTGCTGGCCGGTGTGCCCTGGGGGCTGCTGCCGGGCCTCCACGGCCGCCCGGTCTCGGTCACCCGCTCGGCGACGTCGTGGCGGTCGCGGCAGACGGAGGCGCTGCGGCTGCGCACCGCGGGCTTCGTGGCGGGCCCGCGGGTCGACCGGGCCGCCGCCGAGGTGCGCGCGGCCGCCGCCACCTGGCGGGAGGCCGACGTCCTGGTCGGGGACGAGGCGACGGCCGCCGCGGTGTCCGGCCTCGCCGCGCGCGTCGACGTACTGCACGTGTCGGCGCACGGTCGGCACTCGGCCGAGAACCCGCTGTTCTCCGGCGTGGAGCTGGTGGACGGTCCGTGGTTCGGCTACGACATCGACCAGCTCGCGCAGATCCCCGACGTGGTGCTGCTGTCGGCCTGCGAGGTGGGTCGGTCGCAGGTGCGCTTCGGGGAGGAGCTGGTCGGCATGACGACGGCCTGGCTGCATGCCGGCGCCCGCTGTGTCATCGCGTCCGCGGCGGCGGTCAACGACATCGTCGCCCACGACGTCCTGGTCGCGGTGCATCGCGGTCTCGGCGGCGGCGACGAGCCCTCCGCGGCCCTGGCCGCGGCTCTCCCGAGCGCGTCCGCGGACGCCCCGCCGGCGCCGTTCGTCTGCTTCTACTGAGCCGGGTGGGTACGGTGTGACGGGGGTGGTCGTTGGGCCCCGAACGTCGTTCCGGAACCGTTATCTCAAGCCCGGCAACTGTCCATGTATCAGCCGTTGCCACTCGCGCTCTTGAGGAGTAGACAGGCTCCTGAGATTGCCGTGGGGGGCAAAGATGCTCAAAGTGGTCACCGACCCATCGACCGGTCAGACGTTGCGGGTGCCCGCAGGCGCCGGGCTCGAACTCCGCTTCCGGCGTGGCATGAGCCGCAACCGCTGGCGGGTCGCCAACGCCCCGGCCAACCTGGTGCCGCTCGCCGCGCCCGGCGAGGTCCCGACCCAGGCGACCGCCGAAGAGAGCCAGTGGGCGCTGCGCTTCCTGGCGTTCAAGGGATCCGACGACCAGCCCGAGCCGCTGTGTCTCGAGCTCACCAGGGACGACCTCCCCGAGCCGGCCGAGGTACGCCGGCTCCGCGTCGTCGTCACCGACTGAGCTCTTCTCCGCTGCCAACGTCGGCCCGGGTGGGCCGGCGTCACTCAGGTGCGACACGCTCGCCTCCCGACCGGGGTCATGGGGTCTCCGGTCGTCGAGGCGTGTCCGGGATGACCCGGGCGCCGCGATCCCGCATCTACTGGTGTGTACGGCGCACGCTAGCGCCGTCGGCCGGACCTACTGGTGTGTACGGCGCACGCTAGCGCCGTCCTCCGGACCTACTGGTGTGTACGGCGCATATGCCGGGCGCACGCACCAGTAGATCGCCCCCGCAACACGCTTGCAGGAGCCCACGGCCAGCGCCTCGCGGGCCGCTTGGCGTCCACACCCAGCCGCGACCGCGGCCTCGCCCACAGGCAGGGCCCACGACCGCCCCCGCTGCCGAGAGCCGCAGGCATCGTGGACGGCCATGGACGTCCAGACGATCGAGGGCCGACTGGCCCGGCAGGCCGGGGTGATCTCCCGGCAGCAGGTGCTCCACGCGGGCGGCGCCCCGCCCGAGATCGCGCGACGCCTGCGGCGCCGGGAGTGGGTGCGCATGCTCCCGGGCGTCTACCTCGACCACACGGGCCGGCCGACCTGGCTCCAGCGGTGCTGGGTCGGCGTGCTCTTCCACTGGCCCGCCGCGCTGGCCGGCATGAGTGCGATCCGGGCGGCGGTCGGCCCGGGCTGGCGGCGCCATGATGACGCCGGCCCGATCGAGATCGCGGTCCCGCAGACCCGCCACGTGCCGCTCCACGACGGCTACGAGATCCGGCGCCCCACCGGCTTCTTCGACCGAGTCGACTGGAAGGCCGACCCGCCTCGGCTACGCCTGGACCACGCCGGCGTCGACGTCGCCGCGCGACAACCCGACCTCTTCGCCACCGTCGGGGTCCTCGCCGATCTGTGCCAGACCCGCCGCACCTCGCCGCCGCGCCTGCTCGATGTCATCGCCGCCCGCGGCGCGATCCGCCAGCGCACCGTCCTCAACGAGGTGCTGAACGACCTCGCCGATGGGTCGTGCTCAGTGCTGGAGCAGGGCTTCCGCCACCGCGTCGAGCTCGCGCACGCCCTGCCCACCCCCACCCGGCAGAGCCTGCGGCGCTCGCCCGGCCTCACCGCCGTCCACGACATCGAGTACGCCGACCTCGGCCTCGTGGTCGAGCTCGACGGGCGACTCTTCCACGATTCGGCCCGTGAGCGCGACCGCGACCTCGACCGCGACCTGGTCGCGGCCACGGCCGGTGCCGACACGGTGCGGCTCGGCTGGGGCCAGGTGTTCGACCGCCCGTGCCTCACCGCCGGCCGCCTGGCGCTCGTGCTGCGCCGTCGAGGCTGGCAGGGATCGCCAGCGCCATGCGGGGAGGGGTGCGCGGTTGCTCCCGAGGCCGCGCTGCGGAGCGCCGGGTGACCGGGCTACAGCCGCTCGCGGAGGAAGGAGAAGTCGGCGACGTGCTCCGGAGCCCCGCCCGGAGTCTCGACGAGAGCCGGCGCACCCGCCTCACGCACCACGTGGGCCAGCAGGCCGGGGTCGATCCGACCGGCCCCGAGGTTGGCGTGCCGGTCGGCGCCGGAGTCGAAGTCGTCGCGGCTGTCGTTGAGATGCACGAGGTCGATCCGGCCGGTGATGGCGCGCAGGTCGTCGACGACCGTCTGCAGGTCGAGACCGCCGGCGTGGGCGTGGCAGGTGTCGAGGCAGAAGCCGACCATCTCCGCACCGGCGGCCGCCGACACCGCCTCCCACACCCCGGCAATCCGATCGAGCAGCCGGGTCATCGACTGGTCGCCGCCGGCGGTGTTCTCGATCAGCAGCGGGAGCTTGAGGTCGGTCGCCTCGACCGCCTTGCGCCAGTTGTCGAAGCCGACCTCGGGATCGTCGCCCTTGTTGACGTGGCCGCCGTGCACGATCAGCCCCCGCGCCCCGATCGACGCGGCGGCGTCGACGTGCTGCTGCAAGAGCTTGCGGGAGGGGATCCGGATGCGGTTGTTGGTGGTGGCGACGTTGACGATGTAGGGCGCGTGCACATAGAGCCCCACACCGGCGGCCTCTGCGTCGGCCCGCAGGCCCTCGGCACCACCGACGTAGCGGAACTCCGGCCCCTTGTAGCCCTGCGGGTCGCCGAGGAAGAACTGCACCAGCGGCGCCTCACGGGCGGCAGCCTCGGCCAGGGGGTCGGTCTGGTCGACATGGGCGCCGAGGGCGATCGCGGTCATGGCGCCCATCGTAGGAACCCCCGCCGACCGACCCGACGGGCCACGTCCGGGCCGACCGGTCCCGGCGTCAGCGCCCGGTCACGGAGACCACGAGCGCCGCCAGGCTGAGCGACAGGCTCAGTCCGAGCGCCAGCGCCAGAAGACTCGGCCGGGCGCGGAGTCTCCACCACGCGGGCTGCCCGCCATCGCGACCGCAGACGTCACCGAGCACCGGCATGCCGAGCGCGGGCCAGACCACGGCCGTCGGCACGCCCACGTCTGCGAGGAGCCGGCGCCCCACGGTCGCGGTCGCCCCGGGTGTCATGAGCGCGGCGACGACGGGGGCCAGCGCGCCCCCTACCTCGCCGTCGCGCCGGCCCGTGAGCAGCTCGCGAGCCACGACGCCGGCGGCGTGGACGTCCCACCAGGGGTCGGGCGCCGCGCCCGCCGCCTGGTCGGGCGGCATGTATCCCGCGGTCCCCACGACTCCCGGCCCGCAGGTGAGTCGAGGGCGATCCGGCAGGACCGCGACGCCGAAGTCGGCCAGCAGCAGGCGGGGGTAGCCGCGGCCGGTCGCGTGCAGGAGGAGGTTGTCGGGCTTGACGTCGCGGTGAACGATCCCTGCCCCATGCACGACCTCGAGGGCGGCCAGCAGCTGGTCGAGGAGCACGGCCACCAGCCCCGTGGGCAGCGGGCCGAGTCGGTGGGCCAGGCCGTCGACCGAGCCGCCGCGCGCCACCGGCGTCACCAGGACGGCCTCCGCGTCGTCGGCCGACCAGCCGATCACCGGCAGCAGGTGGGGATGCTCCAGCCGCAGCGACTGCTCCTGCACCAGTCGCTGCAGCGCGGCTTGGTGGGCGTCGGTGAGCACCTTGACCGCCACCACCGCGCCCGTACGCCGGTCGCGAGCGCGCCACACCGTGGCCATGCCACCACTGCCCAGGGGGGCGACCAGCCGGTAGCGCCCGCAGACGACCGCGCCGGCTCGCAGCGGCCGGGATCCTAGCGTCATCCCGCGAGGGTGCCCGCCCGCGCGAAAGGCAGCCACTGCGACTTTGGTCGGCTGTGGAGAGACCGACGACCGATCGACGCGGGAGAGGGCGCGGCCCATCGTGGACGCATGGATCGGGACCGACCCCCAGTGACTGGCCGCGCGGCCGTGCGCGTCGGGGTGCTGTGCGTGCTGAGCGCGATCTGCGCGGAGCTGCTGCAGGCCTACGACGACACGACCGGGCACCCCGCCGAGCTGGCCTTCGCGATCGTGCTCTACGCCGGCCTCTACGGCGCCCCCGCCCTGCTCACCCGCGAGCTGGCCCGTCGCGCCGGCTGGGGCTGGCCGAGCATCCTGGTCGCGCTCACCGCGCTCGGACTGCTGCACTGCATGGTCATCGACCAGTCGGCGTTCAGTGAGGACTACCGCGACATCGCCATCTGGCACGACCTCGTCCGGCCGACCTACCTGGAGCCGCTCGGGATCAGCGCCTTCACCCTCCAGTCCTTCACGATGGGCCACGTCGTCTTCTCCTTCGGCGCCCCGATCGCGCTCGCCGAGGCGCTGGACCCCTCGACGGCGCACCGCCCGTGGCTGCGGGTCCGCGGTCTCGTGCTCGCCGGGCTCGCCTACCTGGCGGTCGCCGGCCTGGTCCTCTACGGCGTCTACGTCGAGACCGGCGACCACGCGACGCCCACCGAGCTGGCGGTCGCCTCGGCCGTCGTCGCCGGGCTGCTGCTGCTCGCGTGGCAGGTGGGACGACGGCATCCGGCTCGGGCCGGAGGGAGCTCGCCGTCGGTCGGCGTCATGGCGGCGCTGGTGCTGGCGGCGCTGGCGGCAGCGGCGGCGTACGACTCGGCGCCCTCGACGTGGTGGGGCTTCGCCCGCGACGTCGGGCTGGTGGCTCTCGTGGCGACCGGCCTGGCCTGGTCGGGCCGGCGCTGGCGCTGGGGGCCCGCGCAGGTCGCCGCGGTGGCCCTCGGGGCGGTGCTGTCGCGCGGGCTGCTGGCCTTCACCTACTACCCGCTGCTCGGCGAGGTCTCGGCGGCCAGGAAGTACTCTCACAACGTCGTGATGCTGCTGGTCGTGGGCGGTCTGGGGCTGCTCGCCTGCCGCCGGTCGCGGCGCGACGCCGTTTTCTCCCCGCACCCGTGACGCTGGTACCTTGTGCTGTCCGCCGACGTGCTCCCGATGAGCGTCGTCCGGCGGCCCGCCACCGCAGGTGGCGACAACGCAAGCCCTCCTGCCACGGAACGACCGTGGCCGCCGAGTCCAGAGGAGGTGGAGACGCTGTGCGTGCCTACGAAGTGATGGTCATCCTCGACCCCAACCTCGACGAGCGGACGGTCCAGCCGTCGCTCGACAAGTACCTCGACAACGTCATCCGCAAGGATGGTGGCTCCGTCGACAACATCGACGTCTGGGGCCGCCGCCGGATGGCCTACGAGATCAAGAAGAACGCCGAGGGCATCTACGCCGTCATCACGCTCAACGCGGAGCCGGCGTCGGTCAAGGAGCTCGACCGGCAGCTGGGTCTCAACGAGTCGATCCTGCGCACCAAGGTGCTCCGCGCGGCCCAGTGACGTCTGCCTGTGGAAGGGCACTACCGCATCGTCGGTGGGCTCGGCCACGATGAGGCCGACGTACGCCGCGTCGCATCCCCGTTCTGACTGACTCGATCCCGAGGGAGGCCTGGTCCACATGGCAGGCGAGACCATCATCACCGTCGTCGGCAACCTCGTCGACGACCCCGAGCTGCGCTTCACCCCGTCCGGGGCGGCCGTGGCCAACTTCCGCATCGCCTCGACGCCGCGCACGTTCGACCGGCAGACCAACGAGTGGAAGGACGGCGACGCGCTGTTCCTCACCTGCTCGGTCTGGCGACAGGCGGCGGAGAACGTCGCCGAGT
Source organism: uncultured Nocardioides sp. (assembly GCA_964591845.1). Lineage (GTDB taxonomy): Bacteria > Actinomycetota > Actinomycetes > Propionibacteriales > Nocardioidaceae > Nocardioides. The sequence goes on along the minus strand of CAZQCA010000045.1, from coordinate 7,813 downwards.
CGCTGCAGCGCGGCATGCGGGTGGTCGTGCAGGGGCGGCTGAAGTCCCGGCAGTACGAAACCCGCGAGGGCGAGAAGCGCACCGTCTTCGAGATCGACGTCGACGAGGTCGGCCCGAGCCTGAAGTACGCCACGGCCAAGGTCACCCGCACCACCCGTCAGGGCGGCGGGGGCGGCTACTCAGGCGGTGGCAACCAGGGCGGCGGGTCCGCTCCGGCGGACGACCCGTGGGCGACCCCGGCCCCGGCGGCCGGCGCCCCCGGTGGCGCTGCCGCGGGCGGCGACCCGTGGGGAGCCCCGGGCGTCGGCACCGACGAGCCCCCCTTCTGATCCACACCACCCGTCCACACCCATTCCGGCGCCGCCGATCACTCGGCGCCGGGCTTTCACGAGAGGAAGCACCACAATGGCCAAGGCAGTGATTCGCAAGCCCAAGAAGAAGGTTTGCCAGTTCTGCAAGGAGAAGGCGACCGGCGTCGACTACAAGGACGCCACCCTGCTCCGCAAGTTCATCTCCGACCGCGGCAAGATCCGCGCCCGTCGGGTCACCGGCAACTGCGTGCAGCACCAGCGCGACGTCGCGATCGCGGTCAAGAACGCCCGCGAGCTCGCCCTGCTGCCCTACACCTCGACCGGACGCTGAGAGGAGACGACACCGTGAAGCTCATCCTGACCCAGGAGGTCGACGGCCTCGGCTCCCCCGGTGACGTGGTCGAGGTCAAGGACGGCTACGGCCGCAACTACCTCGTGCCGCGTGGCCTGGCGACCCGGTGGACCCGTGGCGGCCAGAAGACGATCGACTCGATCGTGGCCGCCCGCGCCAAGCGTGCGACCCGCGACGAGTCCCACGCCGCCGAGATCAAGGCCAAGCTCGAGGGCAGCCCGGTCAACGTCCAGGTGCGCGCCGGCGACGCCGGCCGCCTCTTCGGCGCCGTGACCACCTCCGAGATCGCCGCCGCCCTCGAGGCGACCACCGGCGAGGCCGTCGACAAGCGCACGATCGTGGTCTCCCGCCCGATCAAGACGCTCGGCGCCCACCAGGTGACCGTCAAGCTCCACGACGACGTGACCGCCGCGGTCGCGCTCAACGTGGTCCCCTCCTGACGGCTTCCGTCTGACTAACCCCACCGGCCCGCTCCCTTCGGGGGGCGGGCCGGTGGCGTTTGCGGCCCGCAAGGTTGACGTTTGGGCTCAAACGTCGGGGTTTCCTGACCGGACGCTGCAGTTTCCGCACAATCGCGACGGCCGCCGACGCGTGCCGGAGCGGACTGCGGGCCCCAGCAGCCGTTGCCCCGAAGGCCGGTCGGTGCCACTCTGGAAGATCGTCTCGGAAGGGGTGGCAGCGTGGGGCTCGACATCAGGTACCCAGGAGTCGAGCCGCTCGACCCGACGCACGGCGACCTCGCGCTGGTCGACGAGGACGGGCAGGTCGTCGACCACACCGGGCACGCCAACGTGTCGTGCTTCCTGCCCGAGACGCTCACCGACGGGTCGTGGTACCGGTTTCCGCCTCGTCCGCCCGAGAGGCCGTTCCACTGGTTCGTCGACGCGACGACGTCGCGGGTCTTCCACGCCGACTACCCGGTGGCGCACGGTCATGGCTTCGACTACGCCCGGTTCGTACTGGCCGAGCTCGGCTCCGACATGGGCTGGCGGCCCGACCGCCATCCGCGCTATGTCGCCGACCTCACCGGCGACGGCAAGGGCGACCTCGTCGGCTTCGGTGACGACGGGGTGTGGACGGCGCTCGGGGACGGCGCCGGCGGCTTCGCGGCCGCCCAGCTGGTGCTGGCGGCGTACGCCCCGAACGCCGGCGGCTGGACCCCGCCCGATCATCCCCGCTTCGTCGCCGACCTGACCGGCGACGGCCGCGCCGACATCGTGGGCTTCGGCGACGACGGCGTGTGGACGTCGCTCGGCAACGGCGGCGGAGGGTTCTCCGAGCCGGCGTTCGTGCTGGCGGACTTCGGCCCCAACGCCTTCGGCTGGCGCGGTGAGCGGCACCCTCGGTTCGTGACCGACCTGACGGGCGACGGCCGCGCCGACATCCTCGGCTTCGGCGAGGAGGCGGTGTGGGTGGCGCCGGGCGACGGTGGCGGAGGTTTCCAGCCGACACGCCTGGGCTGCGACGGCCTGGGCGCCGCCCAGGGGTTCACGCTCGAGACCCACCTGCGCCTGCTGGCGGACCTGACGGGCGACGGTCGTCCCGACATCGTGGCGTTCGGCGACGACGGGGTGTGGACGGCGCTGGGCGACGGGGCCGGCGGCTTCTCCCCGCCGCAGTTCGTGCTCGCGGAGTACGGCGTCGCGCAGGGCTGGACCAACGCCACCCGGCCACGACTGGTCGCCGACACGACGGGCGACGGACGAGCCGACCTGCTGGGCTTCCGCGAGGACGGGCTGGTCGTGGCCCGCGGCAACGGGGCGGGCGGCTTCGAGCCGCCCCAGCTGGTGCTGCCGTTCTTCGGCGCCGCCACCGGTCACGTGGCGTGGGACCCGTGGGTGCACCCGCGGCTGACCGCCGACCTCACGGGCAACGGTGCCGCCGACCTGCTGGGCTTCTCCGAGGACGGCGCCTGGGCGCTGGTCTTCGACACCGCGGGGCCGGTGGGGCCGCAGATCGTGCTCTTCGACCTGGGCAGTGACCAGGGCTGGCGGCCCGACCTGCACCTGCGGGTCGCCGCCGACCTGACCGGCGACGGCCGGGCCGACATCGTCGGCTTCGGCGCCGCGGGGGTCTGGGTGTCGCGCAACCTCGGTGAGGGGCCGCGGCCGGGCCGAGTGGCGTCGCCCGCGGGTTGAGGCGGCCGGGGAGCCGGATCGCCCGCCGGATCGCCCGAGGCGCCCGAGGCCGGATCTACTGGTGCGTACGACGCGTCTGGTCGGGCTGCCCGCCACCTACTGGTGTGTACGGCGCACATGCCGGCCGTACGCACCAGTAGGCGATCCGCACCTCGTCGTACGCACCAGTAGGCGAGCGACGCCTCGTCGTACGCACCACTAGGCGAGCGTCGCCTCGTCGTACGCACCAGTAGATGAACCCGGCGACGGCCGCAAGAGCGCCACTCGGCCTCACCCGACCCCGGTGACCAGCCACCCGTCACGCCGCTCGCGTCCGAGCAGGAGCACGGCCCGCGCGCCCATGAAGACCGCCGAGAAGACCACCCAGACCCAGGTCAGCCCGCCGACCACCCAGGCGACCGCGAGGACCGCCGGGGCGAAGACCCCGAGCACGAGGAGTCCCGCCCACGCCAGGTAGCTGCCGTCGCCGGCCCCGATCAGCACCCCGTCGAGCACGAACACCACTCCACACACCGGCTGGCCGACGGCGACCACGAGCAGGACCGGCACCAGCAGCTCGCGCACGGCGGCGTCGCCGGTGAAGAGCCCGGGCAGCCACAGCGACAGAGCGCCGACGACGATGCCGGTGACGACGCCGGCCATCAGCCCCCAGCCGATCATGCGGCGGGTGACCGCGCGGACCGTCGGCACGTCGCCGGCGCCGAGGAAGCGGCCGGTGAGCGCCTGCGCCGCGATCGCGACGGCGGCGAGCGCGAACGCCAGGAAGCTCCAGATCGTGAACGCCAGCTGGTGCGCGGCGAGCTCCTCGGGCCGGCCGCCGGACCCCAGCACGACGGCGTACGTCGTCACGATCAGCGCCGCCCGCAGCGTGAGGGTGCGGATCACCAGCGCGACCGCCGCGTGGGCCGCGGCCAGGATGCCCGCCCGGTCGGGCGCAAGCGAGGCGCCCTCGCGGCGCGCGCCGCGCACGACCACGGCGACCAGCGCGGCCGCCGACGCGACCTGCGCGAGCACCGACCCCAGTGCGGAGCCGGCGATCCCGAGCCCGTCCCAGGGGCCGACGCCATAGACCAGCGCCAGGTTGAGCGCGATGTTGAGCAGGTTGCCGGCGACGGCGACGACGAGCGGCGTGCGCGTGTCCTGCAGCCCACGGAGTACGCCGGTCGCGGCCAGGATCAGCAGCAGCGGGATGACGCCGAGGAACCCGATCCGCAGGTAGGTGGTGGCGAACCCGGTGGCTCCGGCGTCGGCGCCGAACGCCGAGACGAGGGGTCCGGTCAGTGCGACTCCGAGGACCGTCGCGAGGCCGCCGATGACGACGGCGAGCCACAGCCCGTCGATGCCTTGCGCGAGCGCCCGCCGCCGGTCCCCGGCGCCGAGCGCCCGCGCCACCGAGGCGGTGGTGCCGTAGGCGAGGAAGACGCACAGCCCGACGACGGTCTGGAGGACCACGCCGGCGACGCCGAGTCCGGCGAGCTGGGGGGTCCCGAGGTGGCCGACGATCGCGGCGTCGGCGAGCAGGAAGAGGGGCTCCGACACCAGGGCCAGGAAGGCCGGCACCGCCAGCCGGACGATCTCGCGGTCGTGTGCCCCAGCCGTCCTAGTCTCCGCGGGGCCAGACACACGACCAAGGTTAGGCGGGCCGGCGCCGGCCTCAGGGGACGGTCTGGTCGGCGAACTCGGGGGTGGTCCAGAAGCCGTAGAAGTCGCGGTAGGCGAACATCTGCATCAGCGCGTCCCAGTCGACCTGCTCGCGCAGCCGCTCGGTGTCCTCGGGGACGTCCCACCCGGCGAGCCGCGCGGTGAGGGCAGTGTCGTCTCGCTGGTAGAGCACCCACACCACGCCGCTGCGGCCGGGATCCCAGAGCGCCCAGGTGTCGTGCTCGGGGTTCTCCGAGCTGGCCAGGCAGACCTTGAAGGTCCGGCTGGGGCACACCGGCCCTCGGGCCTGGGCCGGGGTCTGCTCGGTGACGAAGAGGTCGAGGGTGGTGAACGGCCGGTCGTCGGTGGGGGCCAGCGTGATCCGGGCGCTGAGCAGATCGCCCCTGTCTGGGTCCAGCCCGAGCTCGTCCTCGGCGGGTGAGGGAGAGCGGACGCGCCGGATGCGGGGTTCGCTGCGGCCGGCCCACTCGAGCGCCGTCCGCCAGAAGGCGGCCAGCGACTCACCGTCGGCGGGCACCCGGCGGATCGCCGGCTCGTCGCTCGGCTCGTCGTAGCTGTCACCCCAGCCGCCGAGCGCCTCGCCGGCCGCGACGATCTCCTCGGTCGTGGTGAACGTGAGCCGCGGGTCCTGGGCGATCTCCTCGAGCTGCTCGACGGTGATCGGGAGGTCGAGGCCGCGGGGATCGCCGGTGATGTCGTCACCGGAGTAGTGGACGACCACGCTCTCATCGGGACGCACGAGCGTCACGTTGACGGCGCCGGGATCCTCCTCGGGCTCGACCAGGGTCCAGCTCAGCCACAGGCTGCCGGTCTCGGTGTCGCGATGGTGGCACTGGTCCTGCTGGCAGAAGATCTGTGGCTTCTGCCGCATGAGGGTGACCCGGAGCGTGGCGCGGGGGTGGTCGTCGTCGGCGGGGAAGCCGAGGTCGGCACCGAGCGTCCCCTCGGAGTCGTCGAGGCGTGCGGGCTGCAGCGAGATCGGCGTCGCGGACAGGTGGTCCAGGGCGATGACCGCCACCGCCCGCGAGGTGATGGGGGCGTCGGTCGCCACGGCGCCGGGCTCGTCGCCGCAGGCGGCGAGCGAGGCCAGGGTCACCGCGGCGACGAGCGCCCCCCTGAACCCCCCCATGGCAGCAGTATGCCGGGCGCCGCCGGGTCAGCCGACGAGCTGCGGCTTGGCCTCGAGCACGGTGAGGGAGACGGCGGGGCCGGGCACGGTCAGGGTGCCGGGGATGTCGGCCCAGCCTCCGCCGCCGATGCGGTAGCGGCCGGCGTACGTGACGTCGACCGAGGGGCTGACCTCGCCCGTGCGCGCGTAGACGTGGACGACGTCGAGGTCGGGGTACGCCGACCCGGGCGAGCTCGTGGTCTCCTCGGCGCCGTCGCCGAAGTGCCAGTGGTAGGTGGTCGGCGTCGCCTCGATGGTGACCTGGATGCCGATCAGGGTGACGGTGCGGGTCTGAGGCTGGGTGAGCGTGGTGAAGAAGTTGGTGTCGAAGTTGACCAGCGTCTCGCCGTCGGGCGGCTGGACGGTGAGCTCCGGCGCGGGCCAGTCGACGGCGCGAAACGCGCGCAGCACCATCCCCGGCGTGATCGCGCCGAGCTGCCCGGCCTGCTGGTCGGTGAGGCAGGTGTAGCCGATCAGCTGCCAGCTGGGAGGCTCCACGTCGGGCGTGCGGTAGACCTCGAACCGGGTGCTCCCCGGTGGCTCGTCACACCGCATCTCCTCCTGGCACGTCGCCGCACCCCCCAGCTCGCACGCCGGCACGATCCGGTAGCGGTAGCCCTCGGACGCCCCGGTGGCGAACATGCTCGCGACCTCGTCCGGTGGATATGTGCAGTTGACGCTGGCACCCGGGAACCCCGCCTCGTCATCGCAGTCTGCATTCGCTGCGCTCGGAAGGCACACGACCAGAACGCTCGCCATCAGGGCGACAACGAATCCCCTAAGCGGCCTGGTCATGGTGTCGACAACTGGGTTAGATCAGAGACAACGAATCCGCTGGCTCGTCGCGTGACCGTGAGTTGCATCAGGGGTTGCCCGGCCTCGAGGGTCTTGAGCGGGCCGTCTGCCTTCTCCGCGTAGCGGGTCGGGGCATTGTCGATCTGAACTTCATAGGTCACGACCCGGCCTTGGCCTCCAGAGCGCGCAATTGAGGTGACGGCCCATCCGTCGGTTTCTATGAAGCCGCCCTGTTCGTACACGTCCCGGACGCGGCGAGCTGTGTCATCGCAAGGACCACACCCGCGAGAGAGTGTTAGGTACTGGTCAACATCACCAGATGTGAGCATCTCGTTCTGAGCTTCCACCCACCGCCGGATGAACTCCTCGGGACTCTCCGCCTCGGGAGGCGACGAGGAGGACTCGCTGGGGCTGGGCGAGGTGGGCAGCGTGGCCGACTCAGACGGGTCCGGAAAGGGCGGCTCGTCATCACACGCACCCAGCGCGAGCGTGGCGAGCAGCACGCCGACTGCCCCGCCGACTGCACCGTGTGTGCGTCGCATCCCCGCACCTCCGTGGCCCGATCCGACCGTCCGCTCGTCCCGGCGCGAGCGTGGCCTCACCCTAGCCACGGGCGGAGCCTCCCGTCGCCCCCAGAATCTCTCCCTGTGGACGACGCCGAGATCCATAGTCCGTCCGGGCCATTCGAGGACCAGATCGCCCCCGCCTGTGGGAAACCCTCACCTTCTTGTTGAGAGAGCGCCGCATGTCGACAAACCGGCAAGGTCGTCCAGATGACGAACAGGTAAACGCGCCCGACCGCCGACTTTCTCAGATCCACATCGGTGGATTCGCGTTTTCGCAGGTCAGCGGCTTGTCGATCGTTCCAAGGACGGGGCCCTCCACAGCGGGACCCACAGGTGGTGCACAACGGTTACCCGCCAGTCCACGACATCCCCCGAGTTATCCCCAGGGGCTGTGGATAACTCGAGGCTCCGGGCTTCCCGCGGACGCCGCCGACGACGTACGTTGCCCCGGTTGTGACCCGCCCGCAGGCGTCGTACGACGACTGTCGGTGGTCGATCGTATGTTCGAGCGCAGCCGCAGAGGGCGGACCGGGGGAGAGGGGCGGGAGTCGGGGTGAGCGTCACCGAGCAGGACGCCAGGGGGTTCCCGGAGCCTCCGTTCGACCAGTGGGGCGACGGCCCCGCGCCCTACGCCCCCGGCGAGGCGCCGATGCGTCCGGGCGACCGCACGCCGCCACAAGACATGGCGGCCGAGCAGTCGGTGCTGGGCGCGATGATGCTCACCAAGGACGCCATCGCCGACGTCGCCGAGGTGCTGCGGGGGGCCGACTTCTACCGGCCGAGCCACGAGCTGGTCCACGACGCGATCATCGACCTCTTCG
>CAZQCA010000044.1:0-17946 GCA_964591845.1 uncultured Nocardioides sp. | reverse complement strand
CTCGACGAAGACCGTGCCGTCGCCGAACGCCGACTGCGCCTCCGCCCGGGCGGCCTCGAGCTCGCCCGCAAGCTCGGCCAGCGACCGGACGACCCGCATGCCCCGGCCGCCGCCGCCGGCCGCGGCCTTGACCAGCACCGGCAGGTCATGGTCGGAGATCGCGGCCGGTTCGAGCGAGTCCAGGACGGGCACGCCGGCCGCCCGCACCAGGGACTTCGCGCGCACCTTGTCGCCCATCGCCTCGATCGCGTCGGGGGTCGGACCCACCCAGGTCAGGCCCGCCCCGAGGACGGCGCGCGCGAAGTCGGCGCGCTCGGCGAGGAAGCCGTAGCCGGGGTGGACCGCGTCGGCGCCGGCCACGCGGGCGGCGTCGAGGATCGCGTCGATGTGGAGGTAGGAGTCGGCCGGCGCGTCGCCGGGGAGCGCGACGGCGTAGTCGGCCTCGGCGACGAACGGCAGGCCGGCGTCGGCGGGCGAGTTGACGGCGACGGTCTGGATGCCGAGGCGGCGGCAGGTGGCGAAGACCCGGGAGGCGATCTCGCCGCGGTTCGCGACCAGCAGTCGGGAGATCATCGGGCGCTCACATCCGGAAGACGCCGTAGCCCTCGGCGCCCTTGATCGGTGCGTTCTCGATGACCGAGAGGCAGATGGCCAGGACCGTGCGCGTGTCTCTCGGGTCGATGACGCCGTCGTCGTAGAGCATCCCGGAGAGGAAGAACGGCAGGCTCTGCTCCTCGACGCTCGCCTCGACGAGCTCCCGCATCGCGGCGTCGCCCGCCTCGTCGTAGTCCTGTTCGCGAGCCTCGGACGCGGCGCGCGCCACGATCGAGAGGACGCCGGCGAGCTGGGCCGGACCCATGACCGCGGACTTGGCGGAGGGCCAGGTGAAGAGGAAGCGCGGGTCGTAGGCCCGACCCGCCATGCCGTAGTTGCCGGCCCCGTAGGAGGCGCCCATGATCACCGACAGGTGCGGCACGGTGGAGTTGGAGACCGCGTTGATCATCTGGGCGCCGTGCTTGATGATGCCGCCCTGCTCGTAGTCCGCGCCCACCATGTAGCCGGTGGTGTTGTGCAGGAAGAGCAGCGGGGTGTCGGCCTGGTTGGCCAGCTGGATGAACTGCGCGGCCTTCTGCGCCTCCTCGCTGAAGATCACGCCCTGCGCGTTGGCGAGGATGCCGATCGGCCTTCCGTGGAGGCGGGCCCAGCCCGTGACGAGGGAGGGTCCGTAGAGCGGCTTGAACTCGTCGAAGGACCGCTCGTTGCCGGGCCCGCTCCCGTCGACGATCCGGACGATCACCTCGCGCGGGTCGAACGGCTCCTTGAGGTCGGAGGGGATCAGGTCGAGCAGCTCGTCGGGGTCGCCGTCGGGCTCGGCGTACGCCGGGGCGTCAGGAGCAGCGGTCGCCCCGCCGGCCGGACCGGCTGACGCGGCGGGGGGCTTGCGGCGGTTGAGCCGGGCCACGATCCGCCGGCCGATGCGCAGCGCGTCGCGCTCGTCCTCGGCGAGGTAGTCGGCCAGGCCGGAGACCCGGGCGTGCATCTCGGCACCGCCGAGGGACTCGTCGTCGGACTCCTCGCCGGTGGCCATCTTGACCAGCGGCGGACCACCGAGGAAGACCTTGGCCTGCTGCTTGACCATGACGACGTAGTCGCTCATGCCGGGCACGTAGGCGCCGCCCGCGGTCGAGTTGCCGAAGACCAGCGCGATCGTGGGCTGGCGTCGTTTGGAGGCTCGGGTCAGGTCGCGGAAGAGCTTGCCGCCCGGGATGAAGATCTCCTTCTGGGTGGGCAGGTCCGCCCCTCCGGACTCGACGAGCGAGACCGTCGGCAGGTTGTTCTCCTCGGCGATCTGGGCGGCCCGGAAGATCTTCTTCACCGTCCACGGGTTGGAGGCCCCGCCCTTCACGGTGGGGTCGTTGGCGGTGACCAGGCACTCGACGCCCTCGATCACCCCGATGCCGGTGACGACGCTGGCGCCGACCGCGAAGTCGGATCCCCAGCCGGCCAGCGGCGAGAGCTCGAGGAACGCCGAGCCCTCGTCGAGCAGCAGCTCGATGCGCTCGCGGGCCAGCATCTTGCCGCGTCCGCGGTGGCGGTCGGCGTACTTCTGCCCGCCTCCCGCCACGGCCTTGGCGTGCTCGGCGTCGAGGTCGGCGAGCTTGGCGAGCATCGCCTCCCGGTTGCTGACGGTCTCGGTCACAGCAGCTCCTCGGGTACGTCGACCAGCCGGGACCGCGCCCACTCGCCGAGGGCCTTGGCCTGCGGGTCGAAGCGCGTCGACGCCGCGACCCCTTCTCCGAGCAGGCCGTGGACGACCACGTTGACGCCGCCGAGGTTGGGCAGGGGGTGGACGTCGACCGCGAGGCCGGCGGCCTCGGGCAGCAGGGCCCGCAGCCAGGTCGGCGTCACGACGGAAAGCAACCAGGCCACCCGCCGGTCGTGGCGTGGGTCGTCGTCGTGTCGCACCCACAGCCCCAGGTTGGCGTCGCCGCCCTTGTCGCCCGAGCGCGCATGGACGAACGTGCCGAGCGGGACCCGCCGGACGGGTCCGCCGGCCACGGAGGGGGGCAGCGCCGCCGGGCGTGGGGCCGCCTCGTCGGCGAGCGCGGCCTCGGGGACGGGCTCGCGGCGCCCGTCGGCGTGCACGACCGTGTGGGCGACCCGCGAGCGCGCGACGGAGGCCGTGCGGAAGACGCCGTACGGCGAGGCCGGCGCCGGCGGCGCCGTCATCGTGAAGCCGGGGTAGGACGCCAGGGCCAGCTCCACCACGGGCGCCGTGAGGCCCTTGCCTGCGACGTCGGGCGAGGGGTCCCTCACCGTGCAGCGCAGCAGGCAGGACGCGCCCTCCTCGGTATCCGCGTCGGGCACCGGGAGGGGCGAGCGCGACCACGTGACGTCGGCGGAGGCGCGATCCCCCCAGGCCGCCTCCAGCTGCGCCCGCACCCAGGCGGCCTTGGCGTCGAGGTCGAGGCCGGTCAGCACCAGCTCGACGCTGTTGCGGTAGCCGCCGAGGACGGTGGCCCCGACCTTGAGCGTGGCTGGCGGCGGCCCTCCGCGCACGCCGGTGAGGGCGACCCGGTCCTCGCCCACCTGCCGCACGCTGACCGACTCCAGCTGCGTCGAGACGTCGGGACCGGCGTACACGGGTCCCTGGATCTCGTAGAAGAGCTGAGCCGAGACGGTGTCGACCGTCACCGCCCCGCCGGTGCCCGGGTGCTTGGTGATGACCGACGAGCCGTCGGCGGAGAGCTCGGCGAGGGGGAAGCCCAGCGGGCGACCCCGCTCGAGGGCGTCGAGCGGCAGGTCGAGGAAGCCGGAGAAGTTGCCCCCGGTGGCGTGGGCGCCGCACTCGAGGACGTGGCCGGCGACGGTGGCGCCCGCGAGGGCGTCGTAGGCCGTCGGCGGCCAGCCGAAGTGCGCGACCGCCGGCCCGACCACGAGCGAGGCGTCGGAGACCCGGCCGGTGACCACCACGTCAGCGCCGCCGCGGAGTGCCGCCGCGATCCCGAAGCCACCGAGGTAGGCGTTGGCGGTCAGCGCGCCGGCGAGGCCGAGCTCGGCCGCGATCGGGCGCAGGTCGTCGCCCTCGACGTGGGCGACCCGGACGTCGAGGCCCAGCGCGGCGGCGATGTCACGGACCCGGGCGGCGAGCCCGGACGGGTTGAGGCCCCCGGCGTTGCTGACGATCCGGACACCGCGCTCGAGCGCCAGACCGAGGCAGTCCTCCAGCTGCCGCACGAAGGTGCGGGCGTAGCCGAGGCTCGGGTCCTTGAGCGTGTCCTTGCCGAGGATCAGCATGGTCAGCTCGGCCAGGTAGTCACCGGTGAGCACGTCGAGCGGCCCGCCCTCGAGCATCTCGTGCATCGCGGAGAGCCGGTCGCCGTAGAAGCCGGAGCAGTTGCCCACGCGCAGAACCTTCGGGTCAGCCACGAGGCACCCTCCCCTCACCGGAGGGGCCGGCGAACGCCTGCGCGAGGCCCAGCCAGGCCTCGACGTCGGCACCGTCGGCGACGAGGTCGGTGTCGTCGCGGTGGAGGCGCTGGACGACGAGGCGGCAGAAGTCGTACGCCGACCCGCTGAGCCGCTGGGCGGCGTCGTCGGGGCCCCACGTCCAGGTGGAACCGGACGGGGCGGTCAGCTCGACGCGCGGGTCGTCGGGCGGCGCCTCCCGGCCGTGGACGGCGTAGGAGAAGCGGCGGGTGCGCACGCCGAGGTGGGCGACGTGGCGGATCCGGTCGGTCGGCTCGGGGACGACCTCGAGCGCGTCGTGGACGTCGAGGGAGTGTGCCCAGGTCTCCATGAAGCGCGCGGTGGCCATGGACGCCGCCGACATGGGCGGGCCGAACCACGGCATCCGGGTGCCCTCGGGCACGGCGCGCAACGCCGCCACCAGGTCGACGTGGGCGCCACGCCAGCGGGCGAGCAGGCCCGTCGGCGAGACCGCCCCGCCCCCGAGGGCGGCTCGGTCGACGAATCCGTCGGGGTCCGCGATCGCCTCCAGGACCAGGGCGTCCCAGCCCTCCTTGTCGGTGGCCGCCAGCGTGGCGGCCTCGTCGGTCCAGGCGAGGTGGGCGAGCTGGGTGGCGACGTCCCAGCCGGCGGCCGGGGTGGACCGTCGCCATCCGGTCTCGTCGAGCGGGGAGACCAGGACGTCGAGCCGTCGCGTCTCCGTCTCCAGGTCGGCGAGGATGTCGTCGAGGAGGGCGGTCATCGTGCCGCCTCCACGCCGACGGCCGCGTCGAGGGTGATCGCCCAGCGGTCCAGGATCCGCGCCCGTCGCCGGCGGTCGTCGGTGATCGTGCTGGCGAGGCCCAGGCCACGCACCAGGTCGAGGGTCGCCTGCACCAGCTCGCGCACGCCTGGCCGCGACTCGTCGGCCCCCAGCGCCTCGACCGTCAGGCGGTGGGTGTCACGTCCGACCCGCTGCTCGAGCGGCGCCACCGCCGCCAGCAGCACCGGGTCGGTGCGGGCGGCGACCCAGAGCTCCAGCGCGGCCGAGAACACCGGCGAGGCGAAGTGGTCGCCCAGCATCCCGAGCACGGCGCGGGTGCGGCGCGGGCCGCGCGGCAGCCGGCGTACGGCGGCCCGCAGCTCGGCCCCGCGGACCTCGGTGAGGTGCTCCACCGCCGCCACGACCAAGTCGTTCTTGGTCGGGAAGTGGTGCAGCTGGGCGCCCCGGGAGACCCCGGCCCGCTCGGAGACCAGCGTCGTCGACGTGCCGGCGAACCCCCGCTCGACCAGGCAGTCGACGGTGGCCTCGAGGAGCCGCGCGCGCATCGCCCGCGACCGCTCCTCCTGCGGCACCCGGGCGCGCTCGCCCTGCGGCACGGTCGCGGTCACCCGCCCAGCCTGACGCCCCACAAACAAACAGTCAAGCCTGCTTGTTTGCGTGCCGAGGACGTCGCCTCAGTCGAGGCGGGCCACCATCGGCAGGCGGGACCGGGTGGTCAGGGAGACCACGAGGGCCGTGACCAGCGGGAGCGCGAGCACGAGCACGCCGATCATCAGCCACGGGACGTCGATGAAGGGGCCCACCGACGGGCTCTCCACGACGTTCACCCCACTGACACCCGCCGGAGCCGTGTAGGTCTCTCCTCCGGTCGTCGTGAGCGGGAAGGCGACCGCGATGCCCGGGATGAAGCCGACCAGGGATCCGACCACGGCGCCGACCAGCCCCACCACCACGGCGTAGGAGCCGGCCACGGCCCTCCGGGCCCGGGGTGCCGCCCCCACGGCCCCGAGCGTGGCGAGGTCGGGACGCGCGTCGGAGAGCGCGAGGTAGGTCGCCGTGAGGGTGCCTCCGAGCATGAGCACGCCGCCCAACGCCGCCAGGATCAGCAGGACGATCCGGGTCGCCTCGTCGCCCTCGTAGCCGCGCTCGACGTAATGGCTCGCGTAGGGGACGATCGCGGCGACGGCCTCGCTGGCGTTGCGCTGCTGGTCGCGACCGATCTCACCGCCGGTGAGATAGAGGCCGACGGTCGAGACGGGCAGCTCGAGTCGTTGGGCCAGCCCGGGCGACAGGACCGCCTGCGGCACGGCGGCGTCCATCGGCACCCGGACGACCAGGGCGGGGACCGACTGGCGAGGCACCTTGCCGGCGGGACGCCCGTCTCCGTCATAGAGGCGCCCCGAGACGGTGACCGCGTCGGCGTCGATCGCCTCGTTGGCGAAGAGCACGGCGCCGCCGGCCCGCAGCGCCGCGTCCGCCGCGGCGACTCGGTCTGCCGGGAGGCCGGGAACTCCGGTCAGCGCGGGTGACACGAGCACTGAGGCTCCGAGGCTGCCGCCGTAGGCGTAGAGGAAGTCGCGTCGGCCACCGACCTTGAACCGCAACGAGGCCGAGGCACCGGACGACCCCTCGGCGACGCCGAGCACGTCGGTGACCGTCGCCTCCGGCACCTCGGATCGCAGCACTCCGCGGATCGCCGGCCAGTCCTGCGCGGTCGCGTCGTAGGCGGCGACGACGCCGTCGCCGTCGGGCAGAGTGGGTCGGTAGGTCTCGCGGTCCTGACGCGCGTCACTGGAGTTGGCGATGCCGAGGGCCACCACGCCCGCGACCGTGGCGGCCACGGCAGCAACGGCGGGCACCGTGCGGGTCCGGTGGCGTGCCGCGTCACGCACGGCGAAGCGGAGCGCCAGCGGGAGAAGGCGCGACACGCGCGCGAGGACGACCAGCAGCACGGGCACCAGCAGGATCATCCCGAGCACCGCCACGATCGCCGCGAACGCGATCATCAGCTCGCCGTTGCCCTCGGCCCGGGCGCCGTACGCCGACCCGGCCACGCCGGCGGCCAGCAGGCGGACGCCGAGCAGCGGCGAGCGGATGCCCGCCCGCCGGTCGCCGCGTCGGCCCGCCAGCACGGCGACGACGTCCTGCTGGGACGCGATCCACGCCGGCACGACCGCCGCCAGCAGCGCCGACACGAGCCCGAACCCGGCCACTCCCAGAAGATGCAGCCACGGGACGTCGTAGGGTCCGAGCACGGTCGTGGTGAAGCGCTGCAGCAGCGGTTGTCCCGCCCAGGCCACCGCCAGACCCGCCGTCACGCCGACCACCGCCCCGGTCGTGCCGAGCACCAGGGCCGAGGCCAGGATCGTGCGCCGGGCCTGCGGCGGCGTGCCGCCCGTCGCGGCCATCAGGGCCAGGTTGCGCGACTGGCGACGGGCTCCGACCGCGAACGCCGGACCGGCCAGCAGGACGACCTCCAGCAGCACCATGGCCACGACGAGGGCGAGGATCGCGAGACCCTGGGAGTCGCCGCCGCCGATCTGGCGCACCTCCTCGGGGATCTCCGACTCCGCCGGGGGATGGCGCAGCACCTCGCGCGACAGCACCGTGGCGCCCACGCCGTTGAGCCTCAGCACGTCGGCCCAGGTGACCGGACCGCCGGCGTCGACCAGCCAGGTGTGCAGGTCGCCCGAGGCCTCCGGCATCGCCGTGCCCGGCAGGGCGAAGACCAGAGGCGCCCCCACCACCGACGTCGACTCGCCGACGCCGACAACGCGCAGCGCGCGCCCGTCGACGACCTGGAGGGTCTCGCCGAGGCCGGGGCCCCGCGCCGCCAGGTCACCGTTGACGAGCACCTCGTCGTCGTCGATGGGCAGCCGCCCCCGGTCGAGAGCCACCAGTCCCTGGGCGAGCGGGTCTCGCAGGTCGAGCTCGGACGCCTCCACCGGCGACACGCCTCGGTCGACCTCGACCCTCATCTCGCCGGTGCGCCACTCGAGCGCGCGCAGTGGCCGGCCCAGGGCCGCCGACAGCTCCTCGAGCGTGGGCGCCCGGGTGTCCTCCCCACCCTCGGAGGCTCCCATCCCACGGTCGGGGTCGGGCTCCTGGAGCACCTTCACGGTGTAGTCGTTGACCGAGATCCGGGCGTCGGCGGCCCCCAGGCGTCGCTCCAGCGCCTCGGAGCCCGAGATCTCCGCGGTCTGGTAGAGCACGTCTGCGGCGGTGACCGCCAGCACCGGCAGCGCGATCAGCACGAGCACCAGCGCCGAGCGGGCCCGGTGACGCGCGGCGTCTCGCCAGGCGATCCGCAGCAGCGGGCGCCACCGGCGTACGGCGTTCACCGGGTGAGGTCCGGCTCGAGCAGAGTGTCGACCGGGTCGGCGCCCGACTCGTCCACGACGACCCCGTCGCGGAGGAACACCACGCGGTCGGCCCAGGCGGCGTGCCGCGCCTCGTGGGTGACCAGCACCCCGGCGGCGCCGGCGTCGACGCGGGCCCGCAGCAGGCGCAGGATCTCCTCTCCGGTGTCGGTGTCGAGCGCGCCGGTCGGCTCGTCGGCCAGGATCAGCCGCCGCTCGCCCACGACCGCTCGGGCGATCGCGACGCGCTGCTGCTGGCCGCCGGACATCTCGTCTGGGAAGCGGTCCGCGAGGTCGGGGATGCCGACCTCGGCGAGCGCCTCGTGCGCCGCTCGCCGCGCCTCGCCCGCGCGGGCGCCGTCGAGCTCGAGAGGCAGGGCGACGTTCTCGGCGGCGGTCAGCGCCGGGATCAGGTTGAAGTCCTGGAAGACGTAGCCGATCGACGTACGACGCAGCCGGGCCCGCCCGGCCTGCCCGAGCCCGCCCAGGTCCTGGCCCTCGACCAGAACGGTCCCGTCGGTGGGGGTGTCGAGGCCCCCGGCCAGCGTCAGCAGCGTCGACTTGCCGGAGCCCGAGGGCCCCATCACGGCGACCAGCTCGCCGGCGTGGGCGGCGAAGGCGACGCCGCGCAGCGCCTGCACCTCCGTCTCGCCCTCCCCGTGGACCCTCGAGACGTCGAGGAGCTGGAGCACGGCGGTCATCGCGGCTGCTCCTCGACCAGGTGGACGGACTCCGGCCGCGTGTCCATCGCCGGCGCCGCATCCGCGCCCTCCGCCCGACTCTCGCGCGCCGCCCGGCGCAGCCGGGCCTCGCAGTGGTCGAGCCACCGGACCTCGGCCTCGGCGTCGAAGACCAGCGCGTCCAGCACCAGCGACCACGCCAGGTCGGCCGGCGCGCTGGGACGGGCGGCGCGACCCGTGCGCTTGAGGCGGGTGTAGTCCTGCATGGCCGAGATGGTGGCGACCCGCTGCTGCTGGATCACCGTGCCGACGTCGACGTGGGGGGTCGACACCGCCAGCGCGAGCTTGATGGCCAGCTCGTCGCGCGGGGGCTGGGTCCGAGGCACCGGCGTGGTGAACCACGTCGCCACCTCGGACCGCCCCGCGGCGGTGACGCCGTAGATGACGTGACCCTCGTCGTCGGCCCCCCGACCTTCGACCAGGCCATCGCGCTCGAGGCGGGCCAGGGTCGTGTAGACCTGGCCCACGTTGAGCGGCCAGGTCGCCCCGGTCCGCTCCTCGAACTCCGCGCGGAGCTGGTAGCCGTAGGCCGGCCCCTCCTCCAGCAGCGCCAGCAGCGCCAGCTTGACGGACATCCCGCGCCCCCCTCCTCGGGTGCTCTACCGATCCCCCGCGCCGGTAGATACCGGGTATGTATACCACGTATGCAGTTGCCGGACCAGCGCCGTGACCGACTAGGTTGTGCGCCATGTCCGAGCCTCTCGAGCCACCCGGCTACGGCGCTCCGCCGCCGCCCCCGCAGCCCTACCAGCAGCAGCCTTACGCCTATGCCACCTGGGGCCAGCGTGCGATCGCGCTGCTCTGGGACTCGATCGTGTATGTGTGGATGGCCCTGGTGCTCATGCTGATCGGCTACATCGTGGTGATCGTGGGCGCCGCGCGGGACTCGGGCGCGCTGGTCGCCGTGGGACTGCTGCTCACGCTCGCCGCCGTGGTGATCGGCATCTGGCGGACCATCACCAACTACATGCTCGACCAGGGCCGCACGGGCTACACCTACGGCAAGCGCAAGGTGGGCATCCGCACCGTGCGGACCGCCGACGGGCAGCCCTCGGGCGTCGGGATGTGCGTGGCGCGCTACTTCCTGCACAGCCTGATCAACCAGGCCTGCTACCTCGACTACCTGTGGCCGTTGTGGGACCCGATGCGGCAGACGCTGACCGACAAGATCCTCAGCACGGTCGTCGTCCAGCAGCCCGACACGTCGAGCTGACCGGGCGTCGCCGCCTCCGTCGTCACCGGTAGGTGCGCAGCGCCGCCGTCAGGTGCTCGTGCTCGTTGAACGTGAGCAGCCGCGCGCCGTTGGCGCCGACGACGACGCGGGAGTACGACGCGTTGACGACCACCTCGTTCATCCGCTGCCAGGCGCCGGCCCGCTCGCCGGCGCGCCGGTCGGGCTCGACGAGCGCCGCGCACGCGGCGGCGATGGGACCGCCCGAGGACGAGACGACCACGGTGCCGCCGGGGCCGGCGCCGGCGCAGGCGCGCTCCAGCGCGGCCGCGGAGCGCCGGGCGAAGTCCGCGAACGTCTCGGGGACGTCGTCGTGCTCCCCCGCCGCCCACCGCGCCACCGCGGCCCGGAAGAGGTCCTGGAACGCGTGCGGGTCGACGGTGTCGTCGCTTCTGGGGAACGAGGCCACCACGGCTCGGTGGTCGAACTCGTTCCAGCCGGCGTCCACGGCGACCGGCGCCGACCAGCCGGCCGCCTCGCAGAGGGCCTGGGCGGTCTCGCGCTGACGCCGCATCTCACCCGACAGGACGGCGTCGGCCACCACCCCTCGCTCGGCCAGCCACCGACCGAGGACGCGCGACTGCTCCCACCCGGTCTCGGAGAGCACGTCGTAGTCGTCGGCTCCGAACGACGCCTGACCGTGGCGGACCAGGAGGACGACGCCCATCAGCCGGCCCCGACGAGCCGGCGACACCGGCTCTCGAGGTAGGCCACGGCCGGGCCGAAGACGGCGTACGCCTCGTTGTGGGTCTGCCCGTGCACGTAGCGGTACCAGATCTGCTGCGCGATGACGGCGAGCCGGAACAGACCGAAGACCTCGTAGAAGCGCCAGCGCTCCGGGGTCATCACGAGGCCCCGCCGGTCGCAGTACCAGGCGACGATCTCGGCCCGCGACCACATGCCCGGTGCGTCGGACGGCTGCCGGCGGAAGCCCTGGAAGAACTCGTCGTCGCCGGCCTCCACCCAGTAGGCGAGTGCTCCTCCGAGGTCCATCAGGGGGTCGCCGACCGTCGCCATCTCCCAGTCCAGGACGCCCACGACGCTCGGGGCGGCGCCCGCCGGGCCCGGCGCCAGCACGAGGTTGTCGAAGCGGAAGTCGTTGTGGATCAGGCAGGACGCGACGTCGGCAGGCTGCTCGGCGTCGAGCCAGCGCGTGAGGTCGCGCCAGTCGCCGGTGTCGTCGGTGCGGGCCCGGGCGAACCGCTCCGTCCACCCGGCGACCTGCCGGGCGACGTAGCCCTCGCCGCGGCCGAGGCCGGCGAGGCCGGCGGCCGCGACGTCGACGGAGTGCAGCCGCACGAGCACGTCGTACGCCGACTCGCACAGGCGCGAGACCTCGGCCGGCGCGAGGGCGAACGGCAGGTCCCGGCGCGGGATCACACCCTCGAGCCGCTCCATCACGTAGAAGTCGGAGCCGATCACGTCGGGGTCGTCGCAGAACGCGACCATCCGGGCGACCAGGGGGAAGACCGGCCGCAGGGCGGCCTGGATGTCGTGCTCGCGGCGCATGTCGTGGGCGCTGCGCGCCTTGGTGCCGGTCGGGGGGCGGCGCAGGATCAGGTCGCCCGCGGGGTAGCGGAGCAGGTAGGTCAGGTTGGACGCCCCCCCGGGGAACTGGCGGACGGTGGGCTCGCCCTCGGCCAGGTGCGCGAGCTCGGGGGCGGCGTGCGCGCGCAGCCACGTCGCCATCCGTCCCACGTCGAAGGCGTCCTCCTCGCGCACCGGCCGCGCCGGGTTGCCGGCGTCACGGGCGCCCGGGTCGGACGACGCGCTCACGGGAGCCTCACGAGCTTGGCCGCCTGGGCCCGCATCACCTGGTCGTAGGTCGGCCGGTCACGGTTCTTGAGCAGCCACGCCGACCGCGCCCCCTCGTCGGGCAGCAGCAGCTCCTCGCCCCGGTCGAGACCGTCGAGGACGGCCGCCGCCACGTCCTCGGCGGTCACCGGGGACTCCTCGACCAGCCTGGCCACGACCTCCCCGACCGAGGCGTCACGACCCTGGATCGAGGAGACCAGGTTGGTCCGGAAGTAGCCCGGGCAGACGGCCGTCGCGGTCACGCCGTACGCCGCGAGCTCGTGGCCGACCGTCTCGGTCAGCGCCACCACGCCCGCCTTGGCGGCGTTGTAGGCGGCCATCCCGGCGGGGTGGACCAGGCCGGCCAGCGAAGCGACGTTGACGATCCTCCCCGAGCCCTGGCGCTTGAACAGCGGCACGAACACGCTGAGCCCACGCACGATGCCGAGCAGGTTGACGTCGAGCACCCGATGCCACTCGTCGAGGTCCGCGACGTCCAGGCGGCCGCCCCCCGCGATGCCCGCGTTGTTGACGAGCAGGTCGAGCCCGCCCCACCGGCGCTCCACCTCGGCGAGCGCCCGCCCCCAGTCGGCCTGGGAGGTGACGTCGAGCGGCCACAGCTCCGCCGCTGCGGCTTCCACCACCGGCGCCCGATCGGTGGCCAGCACCTCGTCGCCGCGGGCGCGGAAGGCCTCGGTGAGCGCGGCGCCGAGGCCGGAGGCCGCGCCGGTGACCAGCACCCTTCTCATGCCCCGCACCTCACCGGGCGCCGGCGTACTTCGCGAGCTCGAGCCTGGCCACCATGCCGCGGTGGACCTCGTCGGGACCGTCGGCCAGTCGCAGCGACCGCGCGCCGACCCAGGCGGCCGCCAGCGGGAAGTCGTCGGAGAGGCCCCCGCCCCCGTGGAGCTGCATCGCCAGGTCGATCACCTGCGTGGCCATCGTCGGCACGACGACCTTGATCTGCGAGACCTCCGAGAGCGCCGCCAGCGCGCCTCCGGTGTCGAGCTTCCAGGCGGCGTGCAGCACGAGCAGGCGCGCCTGGTCGATCGCCATCCGCGCGTCGGCGATGCGCTCGCGGTTGCCGCCGAGGTTGGCCAGCGGCTTGCCGAACGCGGTGCGCTCCAGGGCCCGGCGACACGCGTGCTCGAGCGCCATCTCGGCGAGTCCGATCGTGCGCATGCAGTGGTGGACGCGGCCGGGACCGAGCCGGCCCTGCGCGATGGCGAACGCCTCCCCGGGCCCGGAGAGGATGTGGCTCGCGGGCACCCGCACGTCGGTGAGGGACACCTCGCCGTGGCCCAGCGGCTCGTCGTAGAAGCCCATCGTCGAGAGCATCCGCTCGACCTTCACGCCTGCCGTGTCCCGCGGCACCAGCACCATGGAGTGCCGGTGGTGCCGGTCGGCGTCGGGATCGGTGAGCCCCATGAAGACGTAGATCTCGCAGTCGGGGTGCCCGACGCCCGTCGACCACCACTTGCGCCCGTTGATCACGACCTCGTCGCCCTCGAGGACGGCCGTCGCCGCCATGTTGGTGGCGTCGGACGACGCCACCCCCGGTTCGGTCATGAGGAAGGCCGACCGGATGCGCCCGTCGAGCAGCGGGTCGAGCCAGCGGTCACGCTGCTCCTGGGTGCCGTACTTGAGCAGCACTTCCATGTTGCCGGTGTCGGGGGCGTTGCAGTTGAAGACCAGCGGCGCGATGGCCGAGCGTCCCATCTGCTCGGCGAGCGGCGCGTAGTCGACGTTGCTCAGCCCCTCCCCGCCGTCGGTGCCGTACGCCGCGGCGTAGGGGCCGGTGTGGTCGCGAGGCAGGAAGAGGTTCCAGAGCCCCTGGGTCCGGGCCTTGCCCTGCAGCTCGGCCAGCACCGGCAGCGGCTGCCACGGGTCGCCCGTGCGTCGGGCCTCGGCCAGGTCGCGGTGGTAGTCGGGCTCGATCGGTGCGATCTCCTCGGCGATGAACGCCGCCACCCGGGCGGTCAGATCGGCGGCGCGGGGGGACGGGGAGAAGTCCATGCCCCGACCCTAGTCCCGGCCTTCCGGGGGTGGTTCAGGGCGACCCCCGAGTGACGCGTGCGGGCGGGCCCGCCACGCTGGCGACATGGGTCGCTACCTGCTCGCCGCCGCCGCTCTCGGCGCGCTCGCGTTCTGGGGGTCGGAGGTCTTCTTCTGGTCCGCGCCGCCCGAGGGCCTCTCGGTGGCCGAGGTCGCGCTGACCTGGGCGGCGTACGCCGTGTGCGCGGCGGCCGCCCTGTCGGCGGTGCTGGCGACCGGGATCCAGGGATGGCGGGCGGCGTTCCTGGGCGGGGCCCTGCTGGGCTGGTGTGTCGAGGGCGTGGTCGTGCCGACGATGTACCAGGGCTTCCCGTTCCAGGTGGTCTGGACGCCGCTGGCCTGGCACGCGCTGGTGACCGGGCTGCTCGTCGTAGGGCTCGGCCGCGCAGTGGGCGCCTGGCCGCTCGGCCGCCGCCTGGGCGCCTGGGCGGCGCTCGGGCTCGCGGGCGGCGCGTGGGCGGCGTACTGGCCCCTGGAGCGCGGCGCCATGCCCGGGCTCGCGGCCACCGGCGCCTACCTGGTGGGTCTCGGCCTCCTCGTGCCGCTCGCGCACCTGCTGCTCGACCGCCTGGGAAGCCTCCCGGTGCCGGGACGAACGACGCTGACCGTGGCTCCGCTGCTGGTGCTGCTCGCGTGGCTGGCGCAGGTCGCCGTCGCCCCGAGTCCCGTCTTCCTCGCCTGGCCCGCCGTGGTCGGCCTCACCTGGTGGGTCATGCGGCGGCTCGGCGAGCCGGGCCGCCCCGGGCTGCGGCTGGGTGCGACCGGGGGGCCCGCGAGCGGAGCCGCGTTCCTGCTGGTGCCGGTCGTGGCGACGTGCCTGGGCGTCGCACTTGGTCGGCCGCCCCGGGTGGGCTCCCCGTGCACGTCCCGGTCGCCCTGGTGACGTGTGCGACCAGCGTCGCGCTGCTCGCCCGCCTCGTGCGCGCGGCGTACGCCGTGCGTCCGGCCTAGGCGGCGACCGTCATCACGATGCGGGCCCGCTGGAACGGGTTGCTCCAGCCCCGCCGCACGAAGAGCAGCCGCCCGAGCGACCACGCCAGGAACGGGATCGCCATCGCGACCGACAGGTCCCAGTAGGGCAGCCGCGCGAGCCCGGAGAAGACCAGCCCCGTGAGGGTCGTGCTGAGCGCGAGGCGGGCGGAGTAGCCCAGCATCACGACGGGTGGCGCCGGGGTGGCGCGCGCGGAGCGGAGGTCGACCGAGAAGGGCCGGGCGGCCGACCAGCGCATGGAGGCGCCCACGACCTGCACCGTCACCACGACCCAGGTCGCCAGCAGCGCGGACAGCTCGTGCGCCGCCGGGAGCCCGGCGCGCAGCGAGGCCAGCACCAGCGTGAAGCCCGAGGAGACCAGCAGCCACTCCGACAGCACCATCACCCGCGCGGCGAAGACCGTCGACGGGCCACCGGGGAGGCTCTCCCGCCACAGCGCTCCGCGGGCATCCAGCGACCAGGCGTTGACCCCGAAGAGCAGCGCCGCGCCCGAGGCCACCAGTCCGGGCATGATCGTCATGGTGTTCCAGTCGAGGTCGCCGGCGAGCGCCACCAGACCGGGGCCGACCGCGAGCACCATCAGGCCGCGACGCATCGGCACCGAGCGCCAGATGGAGGCCCGGTCGATGCGCACCAGCGCCATCAGGTCCGACGCGGCGTCCGGGCGGGCGGGCCGCGAGCCGCTCTCGACGCGCAGCTCGTCTCGCGGCGTCAGCCGGGCGGCGAGGTGCGCGGGGACGGCGCCGAGGACGACCGCGGTCGCCGTGATCGCGAGCAGGGCGAGGACGGTCAGCGTCAGCCGGAGCCACTGGCCCTCGGTGGCGGCGACCATGCCGAGCATGACGTGGGTGGTGGGGATCGCGTCGAGGAAGTCGGTCAGCGTGCCGGCCAGCTGGAGCCACACGCCGACGGCGCCCAGCGACAGCAGGAGGACGCGCACGATCACGACCCCGCCGGGGCCGCGACGGATGGTCTCCACGGTCCACGCCACGACCTGGGCGATCGCGGTGGCGGTGACGACGTACAGCAGGACGACGAGCTGCACGCCCCAGAGGTGCGCGGGCCCGAGCGCGTACGCCGCGCTGCCGAGCAGGGTCCAGGCCTGCAGCAGCCAGGCGATGTTGAGCGGCGCCATCAGCAGGGCGCCGAGGTGGTCGGTGGTCGGGCTGACCGGATAGGCCACGCCGTGCTCGCGCGCGAGCAGCTCGCGGCCGCCGCCCGAGGCGACCGCCGAGACCACCGCGAGCCCGAGCATGCCCGCGAGGGCGGTGGGGAGCAGGATCAGGAACTCCTGGGCGCGGGAGTACTCGCCCTTGACGAGGACGCCGGCGCCGTCGAGGTACGCCGGCCCGACCGCCGCCGCGAGCGTAACCAGCACGAACGCAGCCAGCACCCAGCGGGCGACGCCGCGCCGGCGCACGGTCGTGGTGCGGAACCACAGGAGGTGACGCACGTCGACCGCGGCCCGGCGCGCCGCGGCGACCTCGCGGGTCAGACGGGCCAGGGCGGAGGGGGCGTCAGTCGAGAAGGGCGCGGTAGGCACGCGCGCCCTCCTCTCCGGACATCTCGCCGGCCGACACCGTGGCGACCCGCTCGCCGCCGCGCAGCACCAGCACGGTGTTGCAGGCCTCGATGGCCAGCTCGCGCAGGTGGGTGGAGACCAGGACGCAGGCGCCGCGGACGCGTGCGTCGGCGATCACGTCGAACGTCGCCTCCACGCCGATCGGGTCGACACCGTCGAACGGCTCGTCGAGCAGGAGCACGAACGGCTCGTGGAAGGCCGCGAGGATCACCGACAGGCGACGCCCCTCGCCATGGGAGAAGCCGGCCGTGACGCGGTGCGCCTTGCCCCCGAGCTCGAACCGCTCGAGCAGGTCGCGGGCGCGGTCCTCCCAGTCGGACATGCGGCGCAGCCGGGCGGCGAGCTGGAGGTGCTCCCACGGGGTGGCGCGGGGGATCAGGCCGCCCACGTCGGGGCAGTAGCCGACGGCGTGCTTCACGCCGAGGGGCTGACGGGTGACGTCGAGCCCCGCGACGGCCACCAGGCCGGCGCTGGGCGGGACGACGCCCGCGATCACGCGCATGGTGGTCGACTTCCCGGCGCCGTTGCGGCCGAGCAGGGCGCTCGCCTGGCCGGCGTACGCCTGCAGATCGACGCCCGCCACCGCCTCGACCTCGCCGAAGCGCACGTGCAGGCCTCGGACGTCGATGACGGGTTGAATCTCGGGAGCGATCACGCGCTTCAGTCTCCCGGCTGCCGCTGCGCCTGTCAGACGAATCGGGCGACTGGGCTCCCCCCGACCGGATAGTCCGCCACGTTCGGCACCCTTCGGAGGGGCCGAGGGGGTGCCGAACGTAGCGGACTATCTCGAAGGCGCGGCGTCAGGCGGGGAAGGAGCCGCCGGCGGCGGCCATCTGGCGCAGGCGGTCGGTGGGGCGGAAGCGGTCGCCGTAGGCAGCGGCGAGCTCGTCGGCCCGCGCCACGAAGGCTGCCAGTCCCACCGCGCCGTCGGCCGACGAGTAGCCGGTCATGTACTGCGCGGCGCCGCCGGTCGCGGGCGGGAAGCCGATGCCCATGATCGAGCCGATGTTGGCCGCCGCGGCGGAGGTCAGGACGCCCTCCTCGAAGCACCGCGCCGTCTCGAGCGCCTCGACGAACAGCATCCGCTCCTGGACGTCGGCGAACGGGATCGGGTCGGCGGCCACGGGGAACTCCTCTGCCAGCCCCGGCCACAGCGACGTCCGGCGCCCCGACTCGTCGTAGTCGTAGAAGCCCACCCCCTCGAGCCGCGAGGGCCGGCCGAGCTCGATCATCCGCGCGATGACCCGCTCGCCCGGGTGCGCCTCCCACGTCCCGCCGGACGCCTCGACCGCCTCCCGCGTCGCCCGCGAGATCTTGGCCATCAGCTCCATGTTGAGCTCGTCGGTGAGCTGGAGTACGCCGACCGGGTAGCCGGCCTGCATCGCCGCCCGCTCGAGCGACATCGGGTGCACGCCCTCGCCCAGCATGGCCAGGCCCTCGTTGACCCTCACCCCGATCACGC
>CAZQCA010000043.1:0-18183 GCA_964591845.1 uncultured Nocardioides sp. | reverse complement strand
AGGAGCGGCACTTCTCGATCGACGAGTGGCGCGACGGGATCGCGGCCGGCGACATCACCGAGGTCTTCGCGTGCGGCACCGCGGCCGTGGTGACGCCGGTCGGCTCGCTCCGCTGGGACGGCGGGGCGACCCCCGAGGTGACCGAGACCGGCGAGGTGACCGCGGCGCTGCGCCAGGCGCTCGTGGACATCCAGTTCGGGCGCGCCGAGGACTCACACGGCTGGATGCACCGCGTCTGCTGAACGCCCGGCTGCGGGGCGAGGCATGGGGCGTTGCGGCGTCGTCGCCCCTGGGACGTCATACGGTGCGGTCGTCTGGGCGCGCGGTTCGCATGACACTGCGCCGGACGTCATACGGTGCGGTCGCTCCGGCGCGCGATTCGTATGACGCTGGCGGGGACCCGGGTCCGGGGGAGCAGGGTCCCGCGCTGAGTCGGCGTACTCGGGGATCAGGGGGACGCGCAGGTACCCTCATGGGGTGTCCAGTACGCCGCGTCCCTCGGCACACCCCGCCGAGGCGCCGTCACTGACCGTCGGGGGATACACGCTCCTGACGCGCATCGGTGAGGGCGGCATGGGGGTCGTCCACCTGGCCCGCCGCCCCGGCGGCGAGCGGGTGGCGCTCAAGGTGCTGCGGCCCCAGATCGTGGGCGACGACGAGTCGCGGGCCCGGCTCGCCCGCGAGGTGGGCTCGCTCTCGCGCATCCGGTCGCCCCGGATCGCCGAGATCGTCGATGCCGACCCCTGGGGTCCGGTGCCGTTCGTCGCGACCCGCTACGTGCCCGGACTGTCGCTGCACGACCACGTGGCCGAGGAGGGTCCCGTCGCCGGCGGCGACCTCCTGCACCTGGCCACGTGTCTGGCGGAGGCCGTGGCCGCCGTGCACGCGTGCGGCGTGCTCCACCGCGACATCAAGCCGTCCAACGTGCTGATGGAGGGCCGCAGCCCGGTCCTCATCGACTTCGGCCTGGCCCGGGTCGCCGACGACCCCCGCCTCACCCTGACCGGGTGGCTGCTCGGCACGCCGGGCTACCTCGCCCCCGAGATCCTCCACGGCGAGGACGCCACACCGGCCTCCGACCTCCACTCGTGGGCGGCGACGGTCGCGTACGCCGCATCCGGCGAGCCGCCCTTCGGGCGGGGGCCGGCGATGGCGGTGATGGACCGGGTCCGCCGCGGCGAGCATCGCCTCACGGGTCTGCCCGACCCCCTGCTGCAGCTGGTGGAGGGGGCGCTCGATCCGGACCCCGCACGGCGGCCCACGCTCCCCGAGGTGCTGGCCACCCTCCACGCCCCGCCGGCCACCGCTCCGCGTCCCGCCGAGCGTCAGGCCGCGCGCGCACTGCCGATGACGCAGCCGCTGGCCGCCGCCGCCGTGGCCTCCACGCTGGCGCCCACCGGCCCGGTCAGCCCGCGGCCGACGCTGGTCGAGACCGCCCCGCCCGCACGCGCCTGGGCACCGGCAACCCCCCAGCCGCAGCGACCGTGGCCCGAGCCGGTCCCCCGCGACCCCTGGGGACTGCGGCTGCGCCGCCTCACGCTGGTGTTGCTGCTGGTCCTGGCGGGCGCGGCTGCCGTGGCGGCCTACCCCTATCTCGCGACCGCGGGCCTCGTGCTGGGGGTGTGGCTGATGCGCAGCGGCTCGCTGGCGTCCAGCGCGGTGGGGGAGCGCCGCCGTCAGCGTGGTCTGAAGTGGTACGACGGCCCGCAGCTGCTGCTCTCCGCGCCCTGGCACCTCGTCCGCTCGCTCCCCGGCACCGGCATGCTCGTGCTCTGGGCCGGCGGCCTGGCGGTCGCCGGAGCGCTGATCGGCTATGCCGCGGCCGCGCCGATCGAGGTGGTGCTCGCGCTCGCCGGTGGGGCGCTCACGGCCGCCCTCTGGCTCGGACCCGGCGGGTCCAGGGTGCGCGGGCCGCTCGACCGGGTCCTCCGGCCGGTCGCGCAGCGGCCGGTCGTGTGGCTGGTGGCGGCGCTCCTGGCAGCCGCGCTGGCCGCCGGCATCGGGGCGCTGGCCGCCCGGGGGCCCGACTGGGCGCCCGGCCAGCAGGGTCCCCTGCGCAGCCTGTGACGACCGCATCGTGGGACTCGTGGTCCACGCTCCGGGCGCGGTCGTGGCACGATGAGCGCGTGCACCAGTCGGAGATCATCATTTCCTAGCGCGTCGAGCCACCCCTCGACGCGCCGACCTCTCGTTCCCACGAGAGGTTTTTTGTTGCTCCGCGACCGCGACCAGACGCCGTACCGACCGAGAGAAGAACGATGGACCTGCAGGGCTCCTTCCACGTCTACGACACGACGCTGCGCGACGGCGCCCAGCAGGAGGGCCTCAACCTGTCGGTCGCCGACAAGCTGACGATCGCCAAGCAGCTCGACGGGCTCGGGGTCGGCTTCATCGAGGGGGGCTGGCCGGGGGCCAACCCCAAGGACACCGAGTTCTTCCGCCGCGCCGCCGACGAGCTCGACCTGCGCCACGCGCGGCTGGTCGCGTTCGGCGCCACTCGCCGCGCCGGCGTGGCGGCAGCCGACGACCCGCTGGTCGCGGCGCTGCGTGACTCCGGCGCCCCCGTCGTCACGCTGGTGGCCAAGTCCCACGACCGCCACGTCGAGATGGCGCTGCGCACCACGCTGGAGGAGAACCTCGCCATGGTGCGCGACACCGTCGCCCACCTGCGCGCGGAGGGGCAGACGGTCTTCCTCGACGCCGAGCACTTCTTCGACGGCTATCGCGACAACCGCGACTACGCCCTCGAGGTGATCCGCACCGCCGTGGAGGCCGGAGCCGAGCTCGCGGCGCTGTGCGACACCAACGGCGGCATGCTGCCCGGCTGGGTCGGCGACGTCGTCGACGACGTCGTCACGACGACGGGGGCTCGGGTCGGGATCCACTGCCACAACGACACCGGCTGCGCGGTCGCCAACACGCTCGCGGCGGTCGACGCCGGGGCCACCCACGTGCAGGGCACGATCAACGGCTACGGCGAGCGCACCGGCAACGCCGACCTGATCGCCGTCGTGGCCAACCTGGAGCTCAAGCTCGACCGCCGTGTGCTGCCCCAGGGTCTGCTGCGCGACGCGACGCGCATCGCGCACGCCGTGGCCGAGGTGACCAACGTGCCACCCGCCTCGCGGCAGCCCTACGTCGGCACGTCGGCCTTCGCCCACAAGGCGGGACTGCACGCGTCGGCCATCAAGGTCGATCCCGACCTCTACCAGCACCTTGACCCGGTGGCGGTCGGCAACGACATGCGGCTGCTGGTCTCCGACATGGCGGGCCGGGCGTCGATCGAGCTGAAGGGACGCGAGCTGGGGTTCGACCTCTCCGGCGACCGCGACCTGGTCACCCGCGTCACCGCACGGGTCAAGGAGCTGGAGTCCCGTGGGTTCACGTTCGAGGCCGCCGACGCGTCGTTCGAGCTGCTCCTCGTCGAGGAGGTCGAGGGTCGGCGGCCGTCGTACTTCGACGTCGAGAGCTGGCGGGTCATCACCGACTCGCGCCCGGGAGACGAGGCGGTGTCCGAGGCCACGGTCAAGCTGCTGGCCGACGGTGTGCGGTACGTCGTGACGGGTGAGGGCAACGGTCCGGTCAACGCGCTCGACCAGGCTCTGCGACAGGCGATCGGCATGGCCTACCCGGTCGTCGCGAAGTTCGAGCTGATCGACTACAAGGTCCGCATCCTCGACCAGGGTCACGGCACCGACGCCATCACCCGGGTGCTGATCGAGACGTCTGACGGGGTGTCCACCTGGGTCACCGTGGGCGTCGGCCACAACGTCATCGAGGCGTCGTGGGGGGCGCTGCTCGACGGACTGACCTTCGGGCTGCGCAAGCACCAGGGGTGAGAGGGCGCCTTTTCGCAGGCGTGCACTCAGGAGCCGGCCGAGGCGGCCCCGGCGACCACACTGACGACGATCGCGAGCACGGCGAGCAGGACTCCGGCCAGCAACCCGCCGTACGCTGCGCGGCCGCGCGCCAGGAGCAGACCGACCAGCAGGATCATGGCGATGGCGGCCCCCACCGTGAGCGACCATGCCCCGAAGCCCGAGGTCGTCACCGTCTCGGCACTCCCTTGGAGCTCCTGCCAGACGAACCAGGCCGGCGCGACGACGCCGACGAACGCGCACGCCGCCGCGACGAGCTGCGGTCGCCACGACTGCGAGCTCGTCTGGCGTGCGGTCATGGGAGAAGTATGGGCCGGGAGGCGGCGCAGCTGCCGCCGGAGAACGCGATGTCCGGCCGGGCACGGGGCGGCGACTACGCTGAGGCCACCGTCACCCGACCGCCACGAGACCCGGGAGTGCCGTGCCGCTTCGTCGCGCAGCCGTCGTGCTGACGCTGGCCGCCACGGTGCTCTGGGTGCTCTGGGTGCCGCCGCCGGTGTCGGCCCGGCCCGGCCCGGAAGCGCGCGGCGCCGCCGTAGCGCCCCGTGCCGTGCGCCCCAACATCGTGGTGATCATGACCGACGACATGGCGGCCACCGACCTGCGGTGGATGCCGCGGACCCGCAGGCTGATCGGCGGCAACGGGGTGCGGTTCGACAACGCCGTGTCGACGAACCCGCTGTGCTGCCCCGCGCGCGCGACCCTGCTCACCGGCCAGGAGTCCCACAACAACCGGGTCTGGACCAACGGTGGACCCCACGGTGGCTTCGACGAGCTGACCCGGCGCAGTCGGCTGCCGCAGTGGCTGCAGCGGGCCGGCTATCGCACGGCGATGATCGGTAAGCACCTCAACGGCTACTCGCCGGCGCTCGACGGGCGCGAGCCCGGCTGGGACTGGTTCGACCCGACCACGAGCGGGATCTACCGCTACACCGACTTCTCCAGCTACCACAACGGCCGGCCGGTGACCGTGCGCGACGGCTACATCACCGACTACGTCGCCCGCGAGTCCGTCGGCGTAATCCGGCGGTTCGAGCAGCGTGACCGGGCGCCGTTCTTCCTCTGGGCGTCGTACGTCGCCCCGCACCGCGCCGAGCCCGCCCGCTGCCCCCCGCGCCAGCTGTGCTGGCGCTACGCCATCCCGGCCGCGCGGCATCGCTCCCTCTACCCCACGGCGCGGCCGCCCTCGCTGGACAAGCCGTCCTACAACGAGGACGACATGTCCGACAAGGACGCGGCCCTCCAGCTCCTGCGGAAGGTCGACCGGCGGATGGTCGTCCGCGACTACCGCACCCGCATCCGCACCCTGGCCGCCGTCGACCAGGCGGTGGCGCGCACCCTCGGCGCCCTCAAGCGCACCGGCGAGCTCGACCGGACCCTGGTCGTCTTCACCTCCGACAACGGATACGCCCTGGGGGAGCACCGCTGGATCGGGAAGGTCCTGCCCTTCGAGGAGTCCCTCAGGGTGCCGCTGCTCGTCCGGGGACCCGGTGTCTCGCGCGGCCGCGTCGGCGACCAGCTCGCGACCACCGCCGACCTGACGGCGACCATCGTGTCCGCGGCCCGGGCCCGCCCCGGCCGGCGGCTCGACGGCCGGTCGCTGCGCCGCTACCTGCGCAACCCGGCGGCCGCGGACGCACGGCCGGGCATGCTCATCGAGTCGGGCGGCTTCGGCTTCTTCTGGCCGCAGCGCGACTGGACCTACCGCGGCTACCGCGAGGGCCGCTACACGCTGGCGCGCTACCACGACGGCGGCTGGGAGCTCTACGACCGCGCCGTGGATCCCCACGAGGTCGCCAGCGTGGCCGGCGACCCGGCGTACGCCGAGGTGCGGGCCGAGCTCCTGCGCCGCTACCGGGCGGTCCGAGACTGCGCCGGCGCGGGCTGCCGGCCGAGCTTCGGCTCCCTGCCCGAGCCCGCCCCCACCGCCCGGCCCCGGGTCACCACCGTGCCCGGGCCACCCCCGACGTGGCCCCGCTGGTCGGCGCCGTACCTGCGCTGATCGAGGCGACGAAGGAGCTCTCATGGCCGAGCTGCACGAGCTGACCGCGCTCGAGCAGGGCGCCGCGGTGCGGCGCGCAGAGGTGTCGCCCGTCGAGCTCGTCGAGCACTACGCCGCCCGCGCCGACAGCGTCGGCGCGTTCGTCACGCGCACGACCGAGCTCGCCCTCGACCGCGCGGGATCGTTGGGGCAGCCGGACGGGTCGCCGCTGTTCGGCGTCCCGACCGCCGTCAAGGACCTCAACCTCACCGCCGGCGTGCGCACGACGTTCGGCTCGGCCGCGTTCGCCGACTTCGTGCCGCAGGTCTCCGACGAGGTCGTGCTGCGGATGGAGCGCGCGGGCCTGGTGAGCCTCGGCAAGACGAGCACGCCGGAGTTCGGCTCACCCTGCTACACCGAGCCCGACGGGCGGCCGCCCGCGGTGACCCCCTGGGACACCACCCGGATGGCGGGCGGGTCGTCCGGAGGTGCCGCGGCGGCCGTGGCCGCGCGGTTGACGCCGGTCGCGCAGGGCTCCGACGGAGGCGGGTCGATCCGGATCCCCGCCTCGTGCTGCGGCCTGGTGGGGCTCAAGCCGACCCGCGGCCGGATCACCGGTGCTCCGATGTACGGCGACCCGGTCGGCCTCGCGACCAACGGACCGCTGGCCCGCACGGTCCGCGACGCCGCCGCCCTGCTGGACGTCCTGGCCGGCCGCGCCGTCGGCGATCCCTTCTGGGCGCCGCCGGAGTCCGCGCCCTTCCTGGCAGCCTGCGACCGAGACCCCGGGCGGTTGCGGGTCGCGAGGTTCCTCGAGCCGGTGATCGCGCACGCCGACGTGCACCCCGAGGTCGAGCGCGCCTACGACGACGCGTCGACCCTGCTGGCCGGGCTCGGGCACGAGGTCGAGGACGTAGGCGTGCCGCTGCCGGAGGCGGCGGTGCCGGTCTTCGAGACCGTCTGGTCGGTGCTGACGGCGCTGTCGGTGGTGCCGCCTGACCGTGAGGGACTGCTCCGGCCGCTCACGCGCTGGCTGAGCGCGCGTGGGCGGGCGGTGTCGGGACCCGCGTTCGGGCTGGCGATCGGCGAGCTGCGCCGCCTGGCCGCCGGCGCGCTCGCTGCCCTGTCGGCGTACGACGTCGTGCTGACGCCGACGCTGGCGCAGCCTCCGCTGCCGGTCGGGGCGCTCCGCAACGACGACGACCCGGCCGCGGACTTCGAGGCGCAGAAGGCCTTCACGCCGTGGACATCGGCCTGGAACGTCACCGGCATGCCCGCGGTCTCACTGCCGCTGCACTGGACGCCCGACGGGCTCCCCGTCGGCGTGATGCTGGCCGCGCGTCCGGGGGAGGAGGCGCTGCTCCTGTCGGTCGCGGCCCAGGTCGAAGTCGCCGCCCCCTGGGCCGCCCAGGTCGCGCCCGGGGTCTGACCCGGGGGCCGCCCGGGCGGCGGGAATGCGCCTCCGAGGACCGATCTGCAGGAAATCTCGACGGAAAACCTGGAGTTTGGTCCTCGGAGGGTCGCCCGGTCAGCGACCGACCAGCCGGGCGTCGAAGCTCGCGTCGGTGAGGCCGCCCTTGGCCTGGTGCAGCTCCACGGCCAGCACATTGGTGCCGACCCTGAGGAGCGCCGGGTCGATCGTGAACGTCCGCAGGACGTTCTCGTCAGCGCTGCGACGGAACCTCGTCGCCAGGGTGTCACCGGTGAGCGGCCCGGCGGGGACGTTGTCGCGGAGCACCTCGACGCCGTTCAGGTAGACCACGGCGCCGTCGTCGGCGGCCAGCCGCAGGGTCAGGGTGCCGGGCCGCAGGGCGGCCACGAAGGTCGTCCGGAAGTACGACGTCACGCGCGGCGCCTCGGGCGTCCCCGCGTACATCACCGTGGTCTCGTCGCCGTCGCCGTAGCCGAGCTGTCCGTAGCCCACGCCCCACGACCGGTCGGTCGTCGGCGCCGTGGTCCAGCCGGCCGCCGGGGTGGTCTTGTCGTTGTAGCGCCAGCTCGCCCGACCGCCGACGTACTCCGTCGCGGCGGCGAGGTCGGTGCCGAAGAAGGCGAGGTAGCGGTGCACCTCGCCGGCGACCCGGTTGAAGTTGCCCGCAGCCACGATGCCCTTGTCGGTGGCGGCCAGGGTGCGCACGCCCCACACGCTGTTGAGCCTGGGCGCGAAGCCGGGCTCGGGGGTGCCGTTGAACGCGTCCAGCGCCCGCAGGCGGGCCGACGGGTCGTCGAGCGCGCCCTCGGCGAAGCCGATCCAGAGGCTGCCGGCCAGGTACTTCACCGTGTGCACGTCACCGACGACCCGGTGCCGCCAGAGCTGCTTCCCGGTGCTGGTCGACCAGGCGACGGCCGAGTGGTAGCTGCCGCCGATGCCGGCGTAGAGCAGCTTGCCGTCGGGGCTGAGCTCCAGGGCGCGGACGGTGGACTTCTCGGGCTTGGCGAACGTCAGCGAGTCGAGCTTGCCGCTGCCGCCGTTGATCTCGGCGACCCGTGACCGGGCCTCGCCGTTGACCTTGCGGAAGTTGCCGGCGACGTAGATGTTGCTGCCGGTGGGCGGCGCCACGATCGCGCGCACGTTGGTGTCGACGACGGGGTCGAAGCCGTGGGCGACCGCCCCCGAGGTGGCGTTCACCTTGATCAGGTGACCGCCGTTGTTCTTGTGGCCCTTGCACCCCTCCGTGCCCGTGAAGAGGCCGCCGACATAGAGCATGCCGCCGTCGAGCTCGAGCGAGCGCACCGTGTCGTTGACCCCGACCCGGAAGCCGGTGCTCACCGACCCGGTCAGCGCCGACAGGCGGGCGATCCGCTCGGTGTCCCGCCCGCCGATCCGCGTGAAGTCGCCGCCGGCCCACACCGTGGTGCCGTCGCTCTCCAGCGCCCACACGGTGCCGTTCGTGCCCGGGTTCCAGCCGGTCGGCTTGCCCGTGGACACCGAGAACGCCGCCAGGCCGTTGCGTGGCTGGGTCTCGCCGGTGCTCGAGACGGCGTGGTTGAAGCGGCCACCGAGATAGACCGTGTCGCCGATCACCGTGGAGGCATAGACCGGGCCGTCCACCATCCACGTCGCCTCGGGCCGGTCGTCGGAGCGGATCACGGCGTGCGAGGGAGCGGCCCAGCCGGCGGTGCCGGAGAGCAGGGCGGTGGCGGTGACGAGCTGGAGGGCGCGCGCGGTCGCGCGACGTGCTGCTGACATGTGCCCATCGTCCGGGCCGCGACCGCTCCGCCGTGCGAAATCACGGCGAACTGACCCAGACGGGTCATCCGATCTGTCTAGACGGACCGGCCGGAAGGCCCTGCGGACGCGCCTAGAACCACGACGGTACGCCGGCCCGGAAGGCCTCGCGGTCCCAGCCACCGACTCCCTCGGGGATGGTGCCGATCACCGGCACCCCGGTGACCCGGGGCAGGTCGTCGGCGTTGCACTCCTCGGCGAGGCCGGGGCGCGCCGGCCAGGCGCCGATGACCAGGCCGCTCGGCTCGTAGCCGCGGTCGCGGAGCGCGCGCACCGTCAGCTCGGTGTGGTTGAGCGTGCCGAGCCGTGGGGAGGTGACCACCACGAACTCCGGGGTGGCGCCTCGGTCCATGAGGCTGTCGGCGAGCTCGAGCAGGGTGCCGTCCTCACGGTCCAGCCGCACCAGCAGCCCACCGGCCCCCTCGACCAGCACCGTGTCGTGGAAGTCCGTGAGCACCCCGATCCGGTCGGCGTGCTCCGCGACCGCCGGCAGGGGGACGTTGCGCACGAGCGCCGCTGTGTCCGGCGCGAGCGGGTCCTCCAGGGCGGTGAACTCCTGGGTGGCGCAGCCCGTGAGCCGGTGCACCTCTGCCGCGTCTCCTCCGTCGTGGGCGCCCACCCCGGTCTGCACGGGCTTGACCACGATCACCGAGCCGCTCTCCGAGGCCCGCACCGCCAGCGCCGCCGTCGCGATCGTCTTGCCGATGTCGGTGTCGGTCCCGGTGACGATGACGACCCTGCCGTTCATGCCCGTCATCCGATCACGTCGAGCAGCACCGCCGTCGCGTGGGCCCACTCCTCGTCGGCCAGGCCGGCCGAGGCGGTCACGCGGAGCCGAGCGGTGCCGTCCGGGGTCGACGGGGGTCGGAAGCAGCCCACTCTGACGCCGGCGGCCAGCGCCGCGGCCTGCGCGTGGAGCGCGGCCTCCGGGGAGGCCATCACGACCGAGAGCACGGCCCCGGCGGGCGCCGGCTGGCCGAGTGCGTCCGCCAGCCTCGTGATGCGCGACGTCACGACCAGCGGCAGAGCCGGCCGCGCCCTCAGGTGACGCAGGGCGGCCAGCGCCGCGGCGGCCGCGGGTGGCGCCAGCCCGGTGTCGTAGACGAAGGGGCGGGCCCGGTTGACCAGCTGCTCCACGACCGCCCGCGAGCCGAGCACGACGCCACCTTGGGCGCCGAGCGCCTTCGACAGGGTCGCGGTGACGACGACGTGAGGCAGCGACGACAGGCCATGATCGGCGACCAGGCCCCGGCCACCCGCTCCCGCCACCCCGAGTCCGTGGGCCTCGTCGACGACGAGCAGGGCGCCGTGCGAGCCCGTCAGCTCGGCGAGCTCGACGAGGGGTGCGGCGTCGCCCAGCACGGAGTAGACGGACTCGACGACGACCATGGCCCGGCGGCCGGCGGCGCCGGCGAGCGCACGGCGTACGTCGGCCACGTCGCCGTGCCGCGTCACCGCGACCTCGGCGCGGGACAGCCGGGCGGCGTCGATGAGCGAGGCGTGGTTGTGGGCGTCGGAGACCAGCAGGGTGTCGCGGTCGGCGAGCGCGGCGGCGGCAGCCAGGTTGGCGTGGTAGCCGGTGGACATCACGAGGGCGGCCGGACGGGCGAGGAAGCCGGCCAGCTCGTCCTCGAGCTCGGCGTGGAGCTCGGTGGTGCCCGTCACCAGCCGGGACGCGCCGGCGCCGGCCCCCCACTGCTTCGCGGCGGCGGCCGCGGCCTCGACGACCTCCGGGTGGCGGGAGAGCCCGAGGTAGTCGTTGCCCGCGAGGTCCAGCGCCGGGCTCTCGGGCGGCCGGGGGTGCAGGGTCCGCTCCAGGCCGGCCTCACGGCGCGCCACCGCCTGGTCGGCCAGCCAGCGATCCCAGCTCACGTGGTCGCCCCGACCGCGGCCGCGACGCCGCGTGCGATGGTCGCGACCTCGTCGTCGGTGCAGATGTAGGGCGGCATCGTGTAGACGAGGTCCCGGAAGGGCCGCAGCCAGACGCCCTCCTCGAGCGCGGCGTCGGTGGCGGAGGCCAGGTTCACCGCCCGGTCGAGCTGCACCACCCCCACGGCCCCGAGGGTGCGGACGTCGGCCACGCCCGGCCGTGCCCGGAGCGGCTCCAGCCCCGACGCTAGCCCCCGCCCGACGCGCGCCACCTGCGCCTCCCAGGCGCTCTCCTCCAGCAGGTCCAGGCTGGCCAGGGCGACCGCGCACGCCAACGGGTTGCCCATGTAGGTCGGGCCGTGCATGAGCACGCCCGACTCCGAGGCCGACACGGCGCGCGCCACCTCGGCCGTGCACACGGCCGCGGCCAGCGTGAGATAGCCGCCGGTCAGCGCCTTGCCGACGCACATGACGTCGGGGGCGACGCCCGCGGCCTCCGCGGCGAACATGGTGCCGGTGCGACCGAAGCCGGTCGCGATCTCGTCGAGCACCAGCACCAGGTCGTGCTCGTCGGCGACCTCGCGGAGGACGCGGAGGCAGGCGGCGGGATAGACGTGCATGCCACCGGCCCCCTGCAGCAGCGGCTCGACGATGATGCCCGCGAGCTCATGAGCGTGCGCAGCCGCGAGACGGCGTACGTCGTCGGCCCAGGCGGCGACCTCGTCGTCGGTGGCAGGAGGCCGCGGGGCGAAGATCTGGCGCGGCAGCAGACCCGTGAACATCGCGTGCATCCCGCCCACGGGGTCGCACACGCTCATGCAGCCGGCGGTGTCGCCGTGGTAGCCGCCCAGCACGGTGAGCAGACGGGTGCGCTCGGGCCGGCCGCGACCTCGCTGCGTCTGCAGCACCATCTTGAGCGCCACCTCGACGCTGACCGAGCCGGAGTCGGCCAGGAACACGTGCTCCAGACCCGGTGGCATCATCCCGACCAGCCGCTCGGCGAGCCGGATCGCCGGCTCGTGGGTGAGCCCGCCGAACATCACGTGGGAGAAGTCGGCGGCCTGGCGGCGCAGCGCCTCGTCGAGCACCGGGTGCCGGTAGCCGTGGATCGCGGCCCACCACGACGACATCGCGTCGACCACCTCGCGGCCGTCGGCCAGCCTCAGCCGCGTGCCCTCGGCGCCGACGACCAGGCGCGTGGGCGCCGGGTCGGTCATCGACGTGTAGGGGTGCCAGAGGTGGCCGCGGTCGAAGTCCAGCAGCGAGTCCGCGTCGGCGCGGGTGGAAGTCATGACCCGCCGAAGTCTAGGCGGCTCACGGAGTGGCGACGTAGGCCGTCTCGGGCTGCCCGCAGCTGGTGTTGCAGCCCGGCACCTCCGGGGACATCAGTCCCGTCGCCAGCAGCGCCGCGGCCACCACGTTGGTGACGCCGTAGACGCCGACCGTCGCCATGGTGACGCCCCAGCCGGTCTTCTCCCAGCCCTGCCGGTGGACGTCGTTGGCGATCAGCGCGGGCAGCATCACCGTCATCACGGTCAGGCCGCGCGCGGGCTCCCACAGTCCGTCGGTCAGGTAGCGCGCGGCCAGCTCGAGGGTCCAGCCGATGAGCGCGCCGAAGAGCACCATGACCGACAGCTTGCGGCGACCGAACAGCATCAGCCGCGGCATGATCACCTTCACCACCACGAACCAGGTCAGCACGGAGACGAGCGCGAGATAGGCGACGTCCCACCAGCGCGGCAGCATGAACGCGACGTACGCCGCCGTGATGAAGCCCCCCGAGCGCAGCCCGACCTTGCTGAACGCGAGCATCCCGATGAGCACGCTCGTGGTCACGGCGATCAGGATCAGCCGGCGGTCGTAGCCGAGCAGCGGCGCCAGCGTCTGCGGGGGCGCGACGTCGGCGCCCGCCAGCGGCAGCACCATCACGTAGACGTAGAGGAAGGTCGCGAGGATGAACGCGGTCGAGGCGATCGCGATGACCGTGCGGTCCGGTCCCTGCCGGGTCATGTCGTGGGCGATGATGCCGGGCACCAGGAAGCCGATCGTGCTCACGGTGACGTCCCAGCTGGTGAGGTCGTCGACCAGCAGCCTGACCAGGAACACCAGCCCGACGAACGCGAGGCCGACCAGCACCTCGACCTCGAACTTCCGGCGGCCGTAGAGGATGCGCTTCTTGGTGATCACCTTCTCGACCACGGTGTGCGTGGCGAAGCCGGCGAGGACGGTGGTGGTCACGGTGAGAGGTGCCTGGAGCCCCAGCGCCAGGTACGCCGGCACGATGGCGCCCCCGGTCGTGAGGTGCAGCCGCTCGTAGAAGAGCATCGAGGTGATGACGCCCATCACGAGCGTGACGCGCACGACGTCGGGGGAGTAGAGGTACTCGTTCACCGCGCCCCCTCCGGGGCGCCCTCGACCAGGTCGGTGCCGAGTCCTCGCTGCGCCGCCGCCCACCGCAGCCGGCGCCGGGACTCCGGGTGCCGCTCCGGGTCGAGGGACGCGGCGAGCTCGTCGACGTGCTCCTCGCCCGCTTCGTGCTCGAAGTGCTCGAGCAGCATCTCCGCCTGGTGCGTGTGGATGTTGACCATCCCGATCAGCACCCCCCGCTCACCGGGGATGAGCGAGGCGATCGAGTCGAGGAGCTGGTCGAGGCTCGGCGCGACGGTGTCGCCCATCTTGTGGACGCGGTCCTGGGGGACGCCGCCGTCGAGGATGGTGCGCTCGACGCTGTCCTCGTAGGCGCCGAACAGCAGCGTGTGGTCGAGGAAGGCACGCAGCTCGTTGGTCGACATGGCCGCGAACAGCTCGGCGCGGCGGCCACGGTCGCGTCGGTTGTTGAGGATGCCGATGACGGTGGCGTCGTCGGGCCACTGGGCCTTGAGCGTCTGGAGCGTCATCACGACGCTCTCCTTGTCGTTCGCGGCGAACATCGGGACCCACAGCACCTGCTTGCCCCGGATGTCGTAGGTGCGCAGGCGGACCACGCCGACGTCGGGCACCCCCTTCCACATCCCACGGACGGCGGCCTCGCGGCTGATCCCCAGGATGTCGGCGAGCGCCAGTCCGACCGCGACGTTCTCCTTGAACTGGAGGTAGTCGAAGCCCTTCATGTCCTCGTCGAGCACGGCCGCCGGGTCGGCGTACACGAACTGCGACTCGCGTCGGGCGGCGTGCTCGGCGAGCCGGGCGCGGAGATGGGGACGCTCCTCGGCGGTGATCAGGATCCCCCGGCGCGGCGTCGTGAGGGCGAGGCTGTCGGCGATCTCCTCGAGGGTCTCGCCCATCTCCTCCTGGTGGTCCTCACGCACGTTGGTGATGACGGTGATGTCGGAGCGGACGATGTACTCCTGGGAGTACTCCTGATAGATGGGGCGCACCGCCATGCACTCGATGACGAGCGCCTCGACGCCCGGGGTCACGTGCTCCTTGACGATGTCGATCTGCTCGTTGATGGTGGCTGCGCCGAGCCGCACGATGCGCGACTCCTCGCCCAGCGGGCCGATCACCCGGGCCGCGCTGCCGGTGGTCTTGGCCACGGTGACGAAGCCACCCTCCCGCAGCACCGAGGCCACCAGGCGGGTGACCGTGCTCTTGCCGCGGATGCCGTTGACGTGGACGCGCACGTCCAGCTGCTCGAGACGCTTCTGGTGCTGACGGACCGTGGAGCCCCAGATCGCGATCAGCGTCAGCGTCACGATCCACAGCAGGGAGATGCTGACGACCGCTCCGGCCATGTGTGCCGCCCTGCCTCAGACGGCGTCGGCGCGCTCGGCGGGCGCCTCTCCGTGGTCGGTGGCCGGTCGGTGGGCGGCGCTCTGGTGGGCGGCGCTCTGGCGGGCGGCGCGGGCCTTGCGACGCGAGGAGCTGCCGGAGCGGCTCTTGACCTCGTCGACGACGGCCGTGAGCTCGACCGACAGCGCGGCCACGTCACCGACGGCGATGCGCCGGCCGGCCTCCCGGTCGGCGAAGGTGGCGTTGCGCGCCACCATGAGGGCGCTCTCGACGACGTCGACGGCCCGGGCGGGCGCCGTCTCGGGGAGGATCGCGCCGAAGCGGCCCTCGGCGTCGACGAAGACGAGGTCGGTGACGCGCAGCTCGGTCTCGAGGCTGCGGGCGACGGCGCGCCGCGCGCGCCGCAGCTCCTCGGCACCCAACCGGGCCGCGGTGACCTCGAGTGTGATCGTGGCGGTGGTGAGCGGCCGCCCGTGGAGCTCCGCGCGGGCGGTCTCGTGGGCGAGCGCGACGGCGGCGTCGGCGGTGGACAGGAGTCCCAGCGAGCCCTCGACCGGGAGGATCGCGTGGCCCGACGCGCGCGCCGAGACGCGATGCGCTCGGCGCATCCGATCCGCGACCAGGCCGGTGCTGAGGCCGAGCATGAAGAGCAGACCGAGCGTCGCGGCCTGGGTGGCGAACGACATCGGCCGCGAGTCGGGGATGTACTGGTGGATCGCGGTGAAGACGGCCGCGGCGACGAGGCCCGTGAGCATGCCACCGAAGGCGTCTGTGAGCGAGGCCACGGCGAACGTGGCGAGCGCGACCGCGATCGTGGTCAGCGCCACGTTGAGCCGGGCGACGGATCCGGAGGCGGCGAGGGCGCCGAGCAGCACGAGCACCGCTCCGCCGGCGACGAGGCCGGCGTGGGCGTCAGTCCAGGCCGAGGTCAGTCGACGGTACACCGTCGTCACCTCCTCGGAAACGACGGTGCGCCAGCCCCAGGACACCAGCGAAGACAGCGAGGCCGAGCATGCCGTGCAGCAGCTGCGTGAGCATGGGCCTCCTCCTTCGTTGGGTCTCGTGGGAGCTGGCGGTGTCGTCCCGAGAAAGCGACGTGCGCCTCCGGAATCCGTGATGCAATACCGGACGCTTGCCAGTTTTCTTGACTGTGGTCACCGTAGTCGCGCGGACGGAGGAGCGTGCGAAAACTGCCGATTTACCTCGGACTGCTCACCGCGTTGGCGATCGTGGTCGAGCTGCTCTGGCACACCCCTTTGCAGAAGGGCGGGGAGGCGCCCCCGGTGGCGACCGCCGTGACGGTGCTCGACGCCCTGTCCGGGCAGCCGGTCGCGACGGGGTCGATCGCCGGTCTGCGGGACGACGGGGACCCGACCGGCGCGACCCAGCCCCTTGACGAGGGACGGGCCGTGCTGTCCGTCGGCAGTCCCAGGCTGGTGCGGGTCACCTCGTCGGGCTATCGCAGTCGGATCCTGGCGGTCGGCCCGGGTGCGCCGGTGACCGTGCCGCTGACCCCGGA
Organism: uncultured Nocardioides sp.; assembly: GCA_964591845.1. Taxonomy (GTDB): domain Bacteria; phylum Actinomycetota; class Actinomycetes; order Propionibacteriales; family Nocardioidaceae; genus Nocardioides. The sequence continues at coordinate 1,975 of CAZQCA010000043.1, read as the reverse complement.
CACGGCGGGCTCGGTGACGGTCCGTCTCGCCGGGCAGGTGATGATGGGCCGGCGCTACTACCTGCCCCTCGCCGACGGCACTCCCTCCCTGCTGTCCGGGCCCGGCGACGTCGCCGGCCACGACCGCGCGCTGTCCTCGGCGGCACCGCTGCTGGCCGACGCCGACCTCACGGTCGCAGGGCTGGCGGCGCCCCTGGTGGCTCAGCCCTACGTCGACGGCGACCTGCCGGCAGGCTTCCGCACCGAGCGCCCGGTCGTGCTGTCGCAGTCGACGGCGGTGGCCGGCGCCCTCGGACGGGCGGGGGTGGACGTCGTCAGCCTGGCCGACGACCACCTCATGGATGCGCTCGACGCCGGGCTCGACTCGACCCTGACCGCGCTCGACGACGCGGGCGTGGCCCACGTGGGCGCCGGTGCGGACGTGGACGCCGCGTGGGCGCCGGCGTACGTCGAGGCACGTGGCCGTACGGTCGCGTTCCTCGGCTGCACCACGCTCGGGCTCCCGGGCCGGATCGGGTCGTCCGCGGCGGGCCCGGAGACCCCCGGGGTCGCGAACTGCCACGCCCCGCGCCTCCGAGCCGAGGTCGCCGCCGCCGCGGCCGCCGCCGACGAGGTCGTGGTCGTGCTCGACGGGGCCGCGAGGCCGGGCAGCACCCCCGACGACGCCCGCCTGCGTGCCGGCGTACGACGGCTGGCGGGGGTCGCCGCGGAGGCCGGTGCCTCGGTCGTGGCGGGCGGCTTCCCCCAGGGCACGCAGGAGATCCTCGGCATCGACGGGGTCCCCTGGATCGAGGGCACGGGCGACCTCGCGTCCGACCAGGAGCAGTGGGCCGGCGTGCCGTCGTCACTCGCCCGCGTGTCGCTGCGCGACGGGCGGGCGGAGTCGCTGACCGTCGACCCCCTGGCCCTGGTGGGGCGGCGACCGGTGCCCGTCGTCGGGGGCCTCGCCGCCGCCGTCGCGCGCCAGATGCGCGGGACCACGGCGGGCCTGACCAGCCTCGCCGAGGGCACGGTGTTCTGGCCCGGCGCCGGGGAGCCACGGCGGGAGACCAGAACCGGCCCCGCCGGCTCGCTCGTCGACGTCGGCCACGCCTGGACGCTCGACTCGATCGCCGCGGACGAGCGGGCGGGCCGCGACCTGCTGTGGGGCACCGGCTCGTTCGAGGACCTCGACACCGACAGCGCGGCCACCGGGTCGACCTTGTGGTCGCTCGGCAAGTACGTCACCACCTCCATGGAGTCCGGCTGCGGCGGCGTCCAGGGCCTGCGGTTGCGGCGCGGGCCGCTCAGCGCCAAGGACGTGGTGATCTCGCCGGAATTCCGTCAGCCGGTCACCGCGGGACAGCACCTCACCCTGACCGCGAACGTGCGGATGGCGAGCGAGGGTGCCTCGCTCGAGGTGCGCTGGTATCGCAGCCTCGACCCCACGAAGCGCTCGAGCGGGGCCGAGGCGGTCGCGATCGAGGCGCATCGACTGGCGGCCCCGTGCTCGCCGGTGCGCCTGGACCTGGTCGTCCCCGAGGGCATGGTCGCGGCCCAGCCCTACGTGCGGCTGACCCCGCCGCACGACGTCAACCTCGCCGGTGAGCTGAGGGTCGACGACGTGACGCTGATCGCCTGGAACGAGCCCGGCACCATCGGGCGCCAGCTCGACGTCGTCGAGCTCGGCGCCAGCGGCACGCCGGTCGCGGTGTCGCGCACCGGCTGACCGCGGTGCGGCCCGCCGCGGCCGGCGTACGGCGTGAGGGGTTAGGTTGGGCGCCGTGACGGACATCCTGGAGCGTGCCCGGGCGAGGGTGCTCGACCGCGGCGAGGGACTGCCCTACGACGAGCTGGTGGAGGTGCTGCGACTTCCCGACGAGCGGGTGCCGGCGCTGCTGGAGCTGGCCCACGACGTGCGGATGAAGCACTGCGGGCCTGACGTCGAGGTCGAGGGCATCGTGTCGCTCAAGACCGGCGGCTGCCCCGAGGACTG
>CAZQCA010000042.1:0-18426 GCA_964591845.1 uncultured Nocardioides sp. | reverse complement strand
CCCTTGGCTCCACCGAGCTGCGGCCGCCCGCGGATACGGGTCAGTATGACGCGTCCGCTGCGTCGTACTGACCCGTATCACGCTCGGGGGAGCGGCACCCGCGCCCGCTCAGTCCACGCTCCAGCGGACCCGGTAGACCGCGCCGGCGCCGGCGAGGTCCTCGTTGTCGCCGGGGACGTTCTCGCACGGGATGTTGTTGATCGCGCCGACGAGGGTGACGTTGTTGCCGTCGCGCTCGAACACCTTGAGGTCGATCGTGTTCTGGAAGAACTCCGACCCGATGTTGGTGCGCTTCTGCCCCTCGGCGTACTGGCGCAGCGGGGTCTTCTCGCCGCCGAGGCGGAAGAAGATCTCGTCGTTGTCGTCGTTGTCCTGGAGCTCCAGGACCTTGTTGGAGTGCACGGTCAGCTCACAGGTCGCGGTGGCGGACGCGGGCGACACTCCGGCGGTGGCGAGCGAGGCGAGGGCCAGGCCCGCCAGGCCGATCGTCGCGGGGACGAGTCGGGTGATGGTGTTCATCGAGGTTCTCCTTGGTGTGTGGGTCGGGCTCTGGTGCGCGACCCGGTGACCCGAGGGTCGGCGACGGACGTCAGCGCCGCGTCAGGGTGACCTCAGAACCGCCGACGCGGCGGGGCCGACGGCCGTGACGTACCCTGTGCGGGCTCCGTCTCGAGAAGGGCCCGCCGATGCGCCTCCTCCGTGTTCACGGTCGAGTACGACGGCGACGCGCGCACGAAGCCCTCGACCGACAAGGTCTCCGCCGACGTTCGGTTCCGGATGAGCGGCAAGGCCGTGCGCTTCGTGCGGAAGCAGGGCCCGGTCGCCCTCTACCGGGCCGGAGGGACCGCGCGCTTCGTGTTCACGGCCCGACCCGCCTATCGGCAGGACCGGATCATGGTGATCCTGGACGTCCGGGTGGGCGGACGGTGGCGCACCGTGGGCGGGACCGACGACCTCCGGGTCCCGGAGAGCGGCAAGGTGAAGATCTTCACCCGCGGGACCGCGGCGCTGGTGGGGAAGGACCTGGCGGTGCGCCCGATCTTCTCCTCGCCGAGGTTCGGGAGCCAGAACAAGGTGGGCAGGCGCGTCCTCTTCCGCTTCATCCGCTGAGCCCGGGTCCGGCTGGGCGCCGTACCCTCGACCACGTGTCGACCTCCCCGCTCGCGCCACGGTTCTGGCCGGCGCACGCGCTGGCGGTGGTCGCGGTGGGAGCGGCCACCTGGCTGGGTCTGTGGCAGTGGGGGTCGTGGGAGGACCAGCGGGTGGCGGCCGCGCGTGACCTGACCGCCGTCGCCCCGGTGCCGCTGGCGGAGGCGATCGGACCCGACGACCCCTTCCCGGCGGATCGGGTCGGCCAGCCGGTCGTGGTGAGCGGCAGCTGGTCGCCCGAGGGCACGGTGTATGTCGAGGGTCGGGAGTACGACGGCCGCGACGGCGTATGGGCGGTGACGCCCCTGGCCGTCGAGGGTGCCGGGGGCTCGGCCCTGCTCGTCGTACGCGGCTGGGCACCGTCGGTCGACTCTGCCCCGGCGCCGCCGACCGGCGCGGCGGAGCTGGTGGCGTGGCTGCAGCCGCCCGAGGGGTCGGGCGCGACCGACGCCGACCCCACCGACGACGTGCTGCCCCAGCTGCGGATCGCCGACGCGATCCAGCACGTCGACCGGGACCTATACGGCGCCTTCGGCGTGGTAGCCGACCGGGCCGCTCCGGGCGACTGGCCCGTTGGTGCCCGGGCCGTCAACTCGGGCACCGCCGGCCTCGAGCCGGTCGCGCCGCCCGAGCAGCCCGACGTGGGGCCGTTCACCGCCGTACGCAACCTGCTGTATGCCCTGGAGTGGTGGGTGTTCGCCGGGTTCGCGGCGTTCCTGTGGTGGCGCTACCTCCGCGACCAGCAGGCCGGGTCGGCGGAGCCGGCGACCACGGGTGTGCGGAGCGGCGGCTAGGTTGGCGATCGTGGATCGCCTGTTCAACGCCTATCGCAACCTCGCCTACGTCGTGGGGGTCCTGCTCGTCGTCGCGTCGCTCACGTCGGTGCTGAAGTACCTGACCGCGGAGGGCTCCGCGCCGCAGCGCCTGGGCGAGCAGCTCGGGTGGATCTGGGTGATCCACGGGTGGATCTACATCGCCTACGTCGTGGTGGCCTTCCTGCTGGCCCGCCGTGAGCGCTGGTCGGTCACGTTCACCCTCCTGATGCTCGCGGCCGGCCTCGTCCCCGTGCTGATCTTCTGGGTCGAGCGCCGCGTGGCCGAGCGCGTCACCGCTCCCGAATCTCCGCCTTTGAGATAGTCCAGTGAGAAACGGTTCCGAAATCGCCCATTTCACAACGGAAACGCACTGGACTATCCCGAAAGGCTGTGGATGACGACGGCGTACGTGCTCGGCGGAGGGGGCGTCCTGGGCGCCGCCGAGGTGGGCATGCTGCGGGCGCTGCTGGAGCGGGACCTGACGCCCGACCTCGTGCTCGGCACGAGCGTGGGGGCGCTCAACGGCGCCTTGGTCGCCCGCGAGCCGAGCCTGTCCGTGATCGACCGGCTGACCGAGCTGTGGCAGTCGGCCGCCGAGAGCCGGATGGTGTACGGCGACCGGCCGCTGCAGACGGTCCGGCGCGCGGTGTCGACGCGCACCCACATCTACTCCTCCGAGCCGCTCGCCGAGCGGCTGCGCGAGGAGCTCGGCGACCTGACGTTCGAGGACCTGCCGGTCCGCTTCCAGGTGTGCGCGGCCAGCATCGAGCGCGCCGCCGAGCACTGGTTCTCCAGCGGCCCGCTGGTCGAGGCGATCGTGGCGAGCGCCGCCGTGCCGGGCCTCCTGCCGCCCGCCAAGGTCGGAGAGGAGCACTACCTCGACGGCGGCATCGTCAACTCGATCCCCGTCGGCCGGGCCGTCGCCCTGGGCGCGACCAGGATCTTCGTGCTGCAGGTGGGCCGGATCGACCGGCCGCTGTCCGTGCCGACCCGACCGTGGGACGTCGCGCGAGTCTCCTTCGAGATCGCCCGGCGGCACCGCTTCGCGCGCGAGATGGCCGAGCTCCCGGCCGAGGTGGAGGCCCACGTGCTGCCCGCGGCCGGCACCTCCGCGCGCGACGACAACCCGCTGGGCTACCGCGACTTCTCCCAGGTCCAGCAGCGCATCGACGCGTCGTACGACGCCGCGGTCGACTACCTCGACCAGTGGCTGCCCAAGCCGTCCGAGGGGACGCCATGACCCACTGGGGCCGCCGGATCGTGCTGGCGCCGTTCGTCGTCTGGATGGCGGCCGCGGCCTGGGTGGCCGCGCCGGTGTGGCTGATCGTCGCGGCGGCGCTGTCGCCGCTGCTGCCCGGACGGATGCGGGTGCTGCGGCTGCTCTGGGTCGCGTTCCTCTACCTGACCCTCGAGAGCCTGGTCCTCGTCGTGCTCTTCGGCTGGTGGCTCGCAGCCGGCTTCGGGCGCCGGCTGCGGACGCCGTACTTCGAGGGCCTGCACTACGACCTGGTCCAGGGCTTCCTCTGGGTGTTCTTCCGCGAGGCCAGCCGGGTGCTCAACCTGAGCATCACGACCGACGGACCCACGCCCGACGCCTACCCGGGCAGGCCGATCCTGGTCTGCTGCCGGCACGCCGGCCCGGGCGACTCCTTCACCCTCATCCACGCGCTGATGCACGACTACCACCGCGAGCCACGCGTCGTCCTCAAGAACACCCTGGCCTGGGACCCCGCCATCGACGTCGTGCTCCACCGGCTGCCGGCGCGGTTCATCACCCCGCACCCGCGCGAGGGGGAGGATCTGGTGTCGCAGATCTCCACGCTCGCGGCCGGGCTCGACGCCGACGACGCGTTCGTGATCTTCCCCGAGGGCGGGAACTTCACGCCGGCCCGACGCGACAAGGGGATCGCGCGGCTCCGCAAGCTGGGGCTGGACGCCATGGCCGACCGCGCCGAGTCGATGACCCACGTGCTCGCCCCGCGCCCGGGCGGCTTCCTGGCCGCGCTCGACGCCGCACCGGACGCCGACGTCGTCCTGGTCGCCCACACCGGCCTCGACCATCTGCTGACCGTCGGTGACCTGTGGCGTGAGCTGCCGATGGACAAGCAGCTGGTGATGCGGTGGTGGCAGGTACGCCGGGAGGACATCCCCGCCGGGCGCGACGAGCGCATCGACTGGCTCTTCGACTGGTGGGAGCGGATCGACGCGTGGGTCGAGGAGCACCGCCCGGCCGACCTGCCCTCGCGACGGGCGGCGCGTGCCGCCGCCGGGTCGGGCTGAGCGCCACCGCCCGGGTGACAGGGCTCCGGCGCGAAGGGCTCAGGCCGAACCGCTGGGCTGCTCCGCCTCCTGCTCGACATCGACGACCTCAGCCGGGGCGTCCGGGGTGGTGACGGGGTGCGGCTCCTCGACGGAGTCGGCGACGGCCTCGTCGGGGCCCGCGCCGCCGGCGTCCTCGGCCTCGGGGGCCTCGGGTGCCGCGGCGGCCTCGGGAGCGGCGGGGGGCGGCGCCGGGACGTAGGAGCTCTGCCAGTTGTCGGCGGGGTCCTCGGCGCGCAGCTTCTTCGCGACGAAGGCGGCCACCGCGGCCAGGCCTCCCACCACGAGCAGCTTCTTGAGGAAGCCGCCCCGCTTGCGCTTCGGCTCGCCGCCGAGCCGCTCGGGCGCCTTCTCCTTGGCGGTCTCCTTGGCGGATGCGGCGGCCGACTGGGCCGCTGCCGCCACGCTCTCGGCCTTCTCGGCCGCCAGCGCCTTGCCGTCGGCGAGCAGGGGCGCGGCCTTCTCCTTGGCCTCGGCCAGCAGCGGCGCCGCCGTCTCCTTGGCGGACTCGGCGGCCCGCTCGAGCGCGGGCAGCACCGACTCGGCGAGCTCGGCGGCGTGGTCCATCAGGGTCTTCTTGCGTCGCAGGGGCATGTCCCGACTCTAGCCCCGCCACCTACGGGACCCCTCACCCCAACGGGTGACAGCTCCCTCCTCGCGTATCAGCGCGCCTCCCCGGCGCTCCTCCCACCATCCGCCACCTGGAGGCATCCATGACCGATCGCGCCCGACTCCACCCCTCCGACGTGTGCTGCGGCATCGTCCCGCCGTACGTGCTGGAGGCCGTCGTCCGCAACGGGTCACCCGACCAGCAGGCCTGGGCCGCCCGAGCGCTGGAGCTCGACGACGAGCTGCGCAGCCTGCGCGCGGAGACGGCCGCCGTGGCTCGGGGCTCGACGGCCGCGATGGAGGCGGCGCCGGCCGAGCTCGCGCCGCCGCGACTGCACCGGACCCTCCACGACTGCAAGCACAAGACCAGCCTCCCGGGCACCAAGGTGCGCGACGAGGGCGGGCCCCCGACGGGCGACGCGGACGCCGACCGGGTGTACGACGGCCTGGGCGCCACCTGGCAGATGTACTTCGACGTCTTCGGACGCAACTCCTTCGACGACGACGGCGGAACCCTCATCGGGTCGGTGCACTACGACCGCAACTACGCCAACGCGTTCTGGAACGGCGAGCAGTTCGTGTTCGGCGACGGCGACGGCACGATCTTCGCGAGCATGACCGCCTCGGTCGACGTGATGGCGCACGAGCTCACCCACGGGGTCACCTCGTCGGAGTCCGACCTGGAGTACGAGAACCAGTCCGGCGCCCTCAACGAGCACCTCTCCGACGTCTTCGGCTCGCTGGTCAAGCAGCACTCCGCATCGCCCCAGCAGACCGCTGCGCAGGCCGACTGGCTGATCGGCGCCGGGCTCTTCGCCCCGGGGATCCTCGGCGTCGCCCTCCGCTCGATGATCGCGCCCGGCACGGCGTACGACGACACCTCGCTCGGCAGCGCCTCGGTCCTCGGCAAGGACCCGCAGCCCGACCACATGAGCGGCTTCGTGGTCACCGACAAGGACAACGGCGGGGTGCACATCAACTCCGGGATCCCCAACCGCGCCTTCGCGCTGTTCGCGCTGGCGCTGGGCGGCTTCGCCTGGGACCGCGCCGGACGGGTGTGGTACTCCGCCGCCACCTCACCGGCACTCGACAGCGATGCCGACTTCGAGGCCTTCGACACGCTCACCGCCGATCGCGCCTACGCCCTCTTCGGCCACGACGTGGCGGACGCGTGCGTCACGGCCTGGACGAGCGTCGGGGTGACGCCCCGGTGGAACCGGCACCGCGACCGCACGGCCGACCACCACACCGACGGTGCGTCGGGCGACGTGACCGCGACGGTGATCCCGGCCCTCGGGGTCTCCAACATCGGCTTTCGTGACGGCGACGGTCACCTGCACGAGCTCTGGAACAACGGCGGGCTCGACTCGGGCAGCTCCGACCTCACCGCGCTCGCCGGCGCTCCCGATGCGGCCGACGACCCGTTCGCGTACGCCGACCTCACGCGCAGCACCGAGATCCTGCTCTTCCGCGGTGACGACGACCGGGTGCGCAGCCTCTACTGGTCGACCGGCCCGGTGGGGCACGACGACCTGTCCGGCACGGCCGGCTCACCCCACGCCGTCGGCACCCCGGTCGGCTACCACCACGCGCCCAGCGACCTGCACCACGTGGTCTACCGCGGCGACGACAGCCACCTGCACGAGCTCTTCTGGGTGGGCGTCGCCCCCGTGCAGTACGGCGGCAACCTCACCGGCACCATCGGGGCACCGCCCGCGGCGGGCGACCCCGCGGCGTACGCCATGCCCGACGGCACCAACATCGTCCCCTACCGCGCGGACGACGACCGGATCCTCAGCGTCTACTGGAAGGACGGGCCCACCGGCCTCGACGACCTCTCGGGCACCGCGGGGACTCCGGGGGCGGCCTCGGACCCGGTGGCGTTCTACCGCCCCGAGGCCGACAGCCACCACGTCTTCTACGTCGGCACGGACGGCCACGTCTACGAGCTGTCGTGGTTCGGAGTCGCTCCCGTGTTCGGCCGGAACCTCACGGCGCTGGCCGGCGCTCCGGCGGCCACCGGTCGACCCGCCGCGCTCTTCAGCCCGATGCACCAGGTGTTCAGCGTGACCTACCGCCGCCAGGACGGTCATCTCGAGGAGCTGTGGTGGGCGCCGGGCAGCACGACCGTCGACCACGGCGACGTGACCGCCAACTCCTCGGCGCCTCCGGCCAGCGGGTCTCCGGTGGGCTACGTCGTGGAGTCCGACCGATCGGTCCACCTCGCGTTCCGCGGCGACGACGGCCACGTGCACGAGATCACCTGGCGCTGAGAAGGCGCCGCCGGCCCCCTGAGCTGCCGGTCCCGCTCCGGAGCCCGAGCCCGGGGCGGGACCGGAACCAACGCGCTTGGCGACCCATGGGAGGATCTGCTCCATGTCTGACCTCCGCGCCACCCTGAAGACCTCCCGCGGCGACATCGTCGTCGACCTGTTCCCCGACCACGCGCCGATGACCGTCGACAACTTCGTCGGCCTGGCCGAGGGCACCAAGGACTACCGCGACGACGCGGGCCGGTCCGGGGAGCGCTACTACGACGGCCTCGGGTTCCACCGGGTGATCCCCAGCTTCATGATCCAGGGCGGCTGCCCGCTCGGCACCGGCACGGGCGGCCCGGGCTACACGTTCAAGGACGAGCCCCACCCCGAGCTGGTCTTCGACAAGCCCTACCTGCTGGCCATGGCCAACGCCGGCCCGGGCACCAACGGCTCGCAGTTCTTCGTCACCGTCGTCCCGACCACGTGGCTCAACTTCAAGCACACCATCTTCGGCGAGGTCGCCGACCAGGCGTCCCGCGACGTCGTCGACGCCATCGCCACCACGGCGACCGACGGCCGCGACCGCCCGGTCGAGCCGGTCGTCATCGAGTCGGTCGAGATCACCCGGGGCTGACCCCCGCCCCACCGGTCGCACGCCGATGAGCCAGCCGCCAGTCCCGGACAGCGGGGCCGCCACGGGTGTGCCGACCTGCTACCGGCACCCCGACCGGGAGACCTACATCTCCTGCCAGCGGTGCGGGCGGCCGATCTGCCCCGACTGCATGCGCGACGCGGCGGTCGGCTTCCAGTGCCCGTCCTGCGTGGCCGAGGGCGCCAAGTCGACCCGGCAGGGCCGCACGGCGTACGGCGGCCGCCGCTCGGCCGACCCGCAGCGGACGACGCTCGCCCTGATCGCCCTCAACGCCGCCGTGTGGGTGCTGATCACGGCCACCGGCGGCTACGGCAGCCGCCTCACCGACCTCCTGGCCCTCCGGCCCCGCGGCGTCTGCGTCAACCCGCGCGGCCAGATCGTGAGCAACGTCGAGTCCGTCTGTCCCTCACCCCTGGAGTGGCACGAGGGGGTCGCCTCCGGCGCCTACTGGCAGCTGGTCACGACGGCCTTCACCCACGTCGAGATCTGGCACCTCGCGGTCAACATGTTCTCGCTGTGGATGCTGGGCCCGCTGGTCGAGAGCGTCCTGGGCCGCGCCCGCTTCCTGGCGCTCTACCTCGTCTCCGGCCTCACCGCCTCGCTCGCCGTCTACTGGCTGTCGGCGGAGTACGGCTCGACCGTCGGCGCGTCAGGGGCGATCTTCGGGCTCCTGGGTGCGCTGCTGGTCTTCGCCCACAAGGTCGGCGGCAACGTGCAGCAGATCCTGTTCGTGCTGCTGATCAACGCCGTCATCACGTTCTCCTACGCGCGCATCTCCTGGCAGGGGCACCTGGGCGGCTTCCTGGGCGGCCTGGTGCTCGCGGCGATCCTCGCCTACGCGCCGCGCCAGCGACGCTCGGCCTGGCAGGTCGCCGGGATCGCCGCCGTGCTGGTGCTGGTCGTCGTGGGCGTGGTGGTCCGCACCTCTGTGCTCTGAGTTGCATGTTTGTGCAATCCACGGTTCTAATGGCGGGGTAGTCGGAGGTATCTCGGAACCACATCTCGGCCGCTGCCGCGTTCCATCGAGATATCGACGTCATGGGGGTCAGATCCGGTGAAGAAGCGCCTCGTCGCGCTGTCTCTCGCCCTTGCCGCGATGGCCGTGCCGGCCGTCGTCGGCGTGCCGTCCCCGGCGTCGGCCACCCGCTATCCCCTCGGCACGCAGTGCGTCACGATCGTCCACCGCGCCAAGCTGCATCCCCACGACGAGGAGCAGCGGGTCGGCATCGTCCGCTCGGTCGACTGGGGATTCGGGGCGGAGCTGGACGTGAGGCTCACCGCCGACGGCGGGCTGGTGATGGTGCACGACGACAGCCTGCGCCGGATCACCGGCGGCCGGGAGACCCGGGGAGCCGAGCAGATGACGCTCGCCGAGGTGCGCGCCACACCCTTGACGGGCGGAGGCCGCATCCTGACGCTCGCCGAGGCGGTGCTGGCCGCACGCGACTCCGGCGGCCGGCTGCTGGTCGAGATCAAGCGTCATGACGACTACCGCCAGCGGTGGGACGAGGTGGGACTGCCGGCGATCGCGCGCACGCTGAGCCGGCTCGGGATGGCCCAGAGGGTCTTCGTGGGCGGGGCCGGCTCGGTCACCTACCACGCGCTGGCGCCCGACCACGCGACGTTCTTCCGCACCGACCCGACGGTGCCGCTCGAGCTGTCCTGGATCATCAACCAGGGCTACGACCTCGTCCAGCTCGACGAGAGCCACGTCGACCCCTCGACGATCGCACAGCTCCGGGCGGCCGACATCACGGTGGGCACGCGGCAGATCAACAGCACGTCGGCGGTGGCCGCGGCGTACGACGCCGGGCTGAGGCTGTTCCAGGCCAACCGGGGCACCCTGGCGGCGACCTGGTGCGCCCACCACCGGGCGGCCGGTCCGCCCTGACCCCCGGTCGGGACCGAACTACACCGGCGTAACTCTCCACAGGTCAGTCCACAGCTGTTGAGAACCGCGGGGTGGCGCGCCTACTCCCAGCGCGTGGCGAACGCGAAGCCGACCGCCATGAAGCCGATGCCGACGACGAGGTTCTTCTGCCCCAGGTCGTTCATCACCGGCACCGGGGAGATGTCGTTGCTGAAGACGTAGAACGCCACGATCCACGCCAGCCCGATGAGGAAGCAGGTCACCATCGAGGCCCCGGCGCCCGGGGTCCGGCCGAGGGGGGTCTTGGGGTGCGCCGAGACGAGAAGGCCGAGCATGAGCGCGCCGAAGCCGATGGCGTAGTTCCACTCCTTGAGGTCACTCATGAACGCGGGGCCGCCGGCCTTGCCGGGCTTCGCCGCCGTCGGGTCGACCCGCACCACGACGTAGTAGTAGACCATCCAGGCGATGCCCACGAGGATCAGCAGCACCGCCAGCAGGAAGCGAGCGGAGAGGATCGGCCCGGCCTGGGGGTCGACGAACTCGCTGCGCTTGGCTCTGGGTCTGGACAACACGGCTCCTCGTGCAGGCGGGCCGCGCGCTCGGCAGCGGCCCTCGACGGTGGGTCAGGCGGCGACGCGGGCTACCTTAGCCCTCATGAGCGCCGGATCCGACCCCAGGGGCTGGCGACCGGTCACCCTCGTGGCGTTCGGGCTCTGCGGGCTGCTCTTCGTGGTCAGCGCGGTCAACAGCGACGGCAACGACCTGCGTCCGGGCCGCTACACCGACCTGGCGTCGCTGGTCTCCACCGAGAGCGCCGAGGTGACCCGGCTCAACGCCGAGGTGACCCGGCTCAACGCCGAGGTCGACCTGATGACCGAGGCCGTGGGGGACAAGCGGGTCGCCCGGCTCCGTGACCGGGCCGAGTCGCTGCAGGGGCCCGCGGGTCTGGCACCGGTCACCGGCGCCGGCGTCACCGTGACCCTGTCCGACGCGCCGGAGGACGTCATCAACTCCTCGAACCAGCCGCTGCGGCTGCTGGTGGTGCACCAGCAGGACATCCAGGCGGTGGTCAACGCGATGTGGCGCGGCGGCGCCGAGGCGATCTCGGTGCAGGGGCAGCGGCTGGTCAGCACCACCGGCATCAAGTGCGAGGGCAACGCCGTGCAGCTCGACGGGGTGCCCTATGCGCAGCCCTACGAGATCACCGCGGTGGGCGACCAGGTGCAGCTGCTGACCGCGATCGAGGAGGACGACCTCCTCGAGACCTACCGCAGCCAGGCCGACCGGCCCGACATCGCCGTGGGCTGGGACCTCGAGACCCACACCGAGACGACGGTGCCCGGCTACGAGGGCGTCACCAGCATGACCTACGCCAAGGTCTCCCGCTGAGGCTGACTCCGCGGGGGCCGGCCCGACCGTGGGCTCGCTGACGGCGAGTCGGACGGGGACGAGCTGTCGCTCGGGGAGCCCGACGGCGGCTCCGACGGGGCGACGTACGTCGTCACGACCAGGACGATCTGCGTGCCTGCGGGCTGCTGGGTGCCGGCCTCGGGCGTCTGCTGGACGACGGTGCCGGTCGCGGCGTCGGTGGGGCTGTCGTCGGTGAAGACCTGCACGGTGAAGCCCTGGTTCTCCAGGATCTGACGCGCCACCTCCTCGGTCTTGCCGATCACGTCCTCGACCGTCTCCTGGCCGTCGCTGTAGTAGACGGTGACCGTCGAGCCCTCCGCCACCGACGTGCCGGCGACGGGGTCGGTCTCGACGACCTGACCGGCCTTAGCGTCGGACTCCTGCTCCTTGAGCACCGGTTCGAGGTTGCGCTTGCGCAGCTCGTCGGCGGCGGCGTTCTTGCCCAGGCCGAGCACCGACGGGACCACCACCTGCTTGGGTCCGCCGGACAGGACCAGGTCGACGGCGGTGCCCTCGTCGACCCGCTCGTCGGCCTCCGGGGTCTGCTTGATCACCGTGCCCTCGGGCTCCTCGCTCGGCTCGGAGGTCACGTCGCCGACCTCCAGCTCGGCGTTGGTGATGCGCTGCTCGGCCTTGTCCTGCTTGAGCCCCACGACGTCGGGGACGGAGACCCGCGTCGGCGGCGGGTCGGAGGAGAAGACCTGCGGCAGCAGCCACACGGCGAGCGCGGCGAGGATGCCGAGGAGCACCAGGATGGCGACCAGCCACCACCGCGCGCGGCCGTTGCGCTCGTCGTCGGGTGGCGACTCGGTCATCGGCACCACGGAGGTGGCGGTGGCGGCCACCGGCGGCACGACCGTCGTGACCGCCGTGGGCGGGCCGGATGCGACGGCGGGAGCCTGCACCGGCCGCCCCGCGAGGTAGCGCTCGATGTCGGCACGCATCTGGGCGGCGCTCTGGTAGCGGTCCTCGACGCGCTTGGTCAGCGCCTTCATCACGATCGCGTCCACCTCGGGCGGGAGGTCGGTGTCGTGGTCGGAGGGGGGCGGCGCCTGCTCGCGCACGTGCTGGTAGGCGACGGCGACCGGGCTGTCGCCCACGAACGGCGGCCGGCCGGTGAGCAGCTCGTAGAGGAGACAGCCTGCGGAGTAGACGTCGGAGCGCGAGTCGACGGTCTCGCCGCGGGCCTGCTCGGGGGAGAGGTACTGCGCGGTGCCCACGACGGCCGCGGTCTGGGTCATCGACGAGGACGCGTCGGACACCGCGCGGGCGATGCCGAAGTCCATCACCTTGACGTCGCCGGACGGGGTCAGCATCACGTTGCCGGGCTTGATGTCGCGGTGGATGATGCCCGCGCGGTGGCTGTAGTCGAGGGCCGAGAGCACGCCGCTGGTGATCTCCAGGGCCCGCTCAGGCAGGATCTTGCGACCCTCGCGCAGGATGTCGCGCAAGGTCCGCCCCGCGACGTACTCCATCACGATGTAGGGCTGCGCGACGTCGGTGCCGTCGTGGGACATCTCCTCGCCGGTGTCATAGACGGCGACGATGGCCGGGTGGTTGAGCGAGGCGGCCGACTGGGCCTCCCGGCGGAAGCGGGCCTGGAAGGTCGCGTCGCTGGCCAGGTCGGTGCGGAGTCGCTTGACCGCGACCTCGCGCCCCAGACGCAGGTCGACACCCTTGCGCACCTCGGCCATGCCGCCGCGGCCGAGCAGCTCGCCCAGCTGGTAGCGACCTCCGACGATGATCGGTTCGGTCATCGGGTCCCATCCTTGCGCACGTCGGCGGGCTTCACGGCTGCAACACCGCTTCCATCACGGCCTTCGCGATCGGGCCGCCGAGCCGGCCGCCTGCGATGTCCTCGTTGGGCACGTCGGACCCCTGGATCATCACCGCGACCGCGACCTCGGGGTCCTCGGCAGGGGCGAACCCCACGAACCACGCGTAGTTCTTGCAGTCGTCGCAGTTCTCCGCGGTGCCGGTCTTGCCCGCGACGTTGACGCCCGGGATCTGGGCCGGAGACGCCGTGCCGGACGCGACGGTCTCCACCAGCGCGTCGGTGAGGGCGGAGGCGGTGGACGACGACACGGCCTTGGACAGCTGGGTGGGGTCGGTCCGGTCGAGCACGTCGAGGTCGGGGGAGAGCACCTGGTCGACGAGGTAGGGCTTCATGACGGTGCCGCCGTTGGCGACGCCCGCCACCACCATCGCCATCTGGAGCGGCGTGGCCGCGACGTCGAACTGGCCGATGCCCGACAGCGCGGTCTGGGGCCGGTCCATGTCGTCGGGGAAGACCGACTCGGCCTGACCGGCGAGGTCGTCGAGGTAGTCGCTGTTGAAGCCGAAGAGCTCCGCCTGGTCGAGGAGCTTCTCCAGACCCAGCCGGTCGGCGAGCTGGAGGAACGTCGTGTTGCACGACTGCGCGAGCGCCTGTGTCAGGGAGATCGTGGAGCCCTCACCGCCGCAGTCGCGGCCGCCGTTGTCGAGCACGCTGCTGCTCTGCGGGAGCTGGAAGGTCGGGCCGCCGGGCACCTGTGAGTCGGCGTCCTGGACCAGCCCGTCCTCGAGGGCGGCGGCCGCGGTGACGATCTTGAACGTCGACCCGGGCGGGAGCCGGGTCTGGATGCTCCGGTTGAGCAGCGGCTGTCGGGGGTCGTCGCGGAGCCGTTCGTAGGCCGAGACCTCGGCGTCGAGGTCGTGGGTCGCCAGCTTGTTGGGGTCGAACGTCGGCAGCGAGACCATCGCGAGGATCTTGCCGCTGTCGGGCTCCAGCGCGACGACGGCGCCCTCGATGTCGGGGATCGCCGACAGGCCGTCGTACGCCGCCTGCTGGGCGCGCGGGTCGATCGTCAGCAGCACCCGCCCGCCCTTGGGGGAGGCGTTGTTGAGCAGGTCGACCAGTCGGGTGACGAAGAGGCGGGGGTCGTCGCCGGAGAGCACGGCGTTCTGGCTCTGCTCGATCCCGGTCTGGTTGAAGAACGAGAAGAACCCGGTGACCGGGGCGTAGCGCAGCGGCTCGTCGTAGACCCGCTGGTAGGCGAACCGGTCGTCGCTGGGCACCGACTCGGCGACCGGCTCCTTGCCGACGAGGATCGCCCCCCGGTCGCGCGAGAAGGCCGCGTCGATGACCCTGCGGTTGCGGGCGTCGGCGTTGAGGTCGCCGGCGCGGACGTACTGCACGTAGGTGACGTTGGCGAGCAGCAGCAGGAAGAGCAGCAGCGCGAAGAACGACAGGGTGCGGATCGGCTTGTTCACCCGAGCTTCACCACCTGCGTCGCCTCGTTGTCGACGTCGGGCTCGGTGGCCGGGTCGAGCACGGGGACGGGCCGGCGGGCGTAGTCGGAGATCCGCAGCAGCAGCGCGATGATCACCCAGTTGGCCACCAGCGACGACCCGCCCTTGGACAGGAAGGGCGTCGTCAGGCCGGTGAGCGGGATCAGCCGGGTGACGCCCCCGACGACCACGAACACCTGCAGGGCGAAGGTGATGGCGAGGCCGGCGGCCACCAGCTTGCCGAAGGAGTCGCGACAGATCAGCGCGGTGCGCAGGCCGCGCTCCACGATCAGGCCGTAGCAGAGGATGACCGCCATCAGGGCCGTGAGGCCGAGCTCCTCGCCGATCGCGGGGATGATGAAGTCGGACTCGGCGTAGGAGATGCGCCAGGGCTGGCCGTTGCCGAAGCCGCGGCCGAGCAGCCCGCCCCAGGCCATGCCGAACATCGACTCCACCAGCTGCCGGCCGCTGTCACGCACGCCCTCGCCGCCGTAGTAGTCGAAGGGGTGCAGCCACAGGTCGACGCGCAGCTTGACCCGGCCCACCGTGGCGTAGGCGAGCACGGCGCCCGCGGCGAAGAGGCTGCCGCCCACCACCAGCCAGCCGGGCCGCTCGGTGGCGACGTAGAGCATCACGAGGAACAGCCCGAAGAACAGCAGCGAGGAGCCGAGGTCGCTCTGGCGCACCAGGATCGCCAGGGAGATCAGCCACATCACGAGGATCGGGCCGAGGTCGCGACCGCGGGGCAGGTCGACGAACAGCAGCCGCCGGCCGGCCAGGGCGAGCGCGTCGCGGTGGCGCACGAGGTAGCCGGCGAAGGCCAGCACCAGCAGCACCTTGGCCACCTCGCCGGGCTGGAAGCTGAAGGGGCCCAGGTGGATCCAGATCCGGGCGCCGTTGATCTCCTTGCCGATGCCGGGCAGCATCGGCAGCAGGAGCAGCAGGATCGCGCCGAGGCCGAAGGTGTAGGTGAAGCGCTGCAGCGTGCGGTGGTCGCGCACCACCAGCAGCGTCACCACGAAGAGCAGGACGCCCAGCGTCATCCAGGTCAGCTGCTGGCGCGCGAACCCCTCCTGCTCTCCGGCGCCGGCGGCCAGGTCGAGGCGTCGGATGACCGCGAGCCCCAGCCCGTTGAGCGCCGCGACGATCGGCAGCAGCACCGGGTCGGCGTACGGCGCGACGAGGCGGACGACGACATGGGCGCCGATGATCAGCGCGGCCAGCCACCCGCCGTAGCCGAGGATGTCGGCCGGCACCTCGCCCTGCACGCCGACGCCGACCGCGGCGTAGGCGCCGATGCCGACGGCCAGCGCCAGGACGAGCAGGAACAGCTCGGCCCCACGCCGGCGCCGGTGCACGAAGCCCATCAGGGCCGACGTCTGGCTCACGGCTACCCCGGCGTGACCTGGTTGTCGTAGAGGTTCTCGACCGTACGCCGGGCGTCGGCGAGGCTGTCGGACTCGATGCCCTCGGCGACGCTGCCGGCGTCGAGCTCCGACAGCTGGCTGACGGTGAGGTTGGTGCTCTGGTAGGGGTGGGAGAGCTCGTAGCCGAGGATGTCGCCGGGGACGCCGCGGTAGATCGTGACGACCCCGCCGCTCTGGCCGACGTAGAACTGCCGGGTCAGCCACCACTGCGCCGCGCCCAGGCCGATGGCGAGCAGACCGCCGACCGTCAGCAGCGCCAGCAGCCGGCGCGCCCACAGGAACCGCGGTCGGGCGACGGGCGCGTAGCGGGCGTGCTCGGGGTCGATCGGGTCGGAGGCGATGACGAAGCCGGCCTCCTCGGCGATCTCGGCGTCGATCGGCTCGATCTCGCCGGTGTCGCCCGCCCGGTGGCCGCGGAAGAGGGCCGAGGCCCGGTTGCCGAGCAGGGGCTTGCGCGGCAGCTCGGCGGCGGCGCCGACCAGCATCGGCTGGAGCACCTCCTCGAGGGGCGTGTCGGCAGGGACGGCGTCGGCGACGATGCAGGTGATGTTGTCGTTGCTGCCGGCGTCGAGGGCGGCCCGGACCAGCTCGACGGCCGCGAAGTCGGGCGTGCCGGTCGAGAGGATGTCGGCCATCCGGCCGTCGGTGAGGCTCCCCGACGCACCGTCGCTGCAGAGGAGCAGGCGGTCGGCGGGCGCCAGGTCGACGTAGAAGAGGTCGGCCTCGGCCTCGTGGATGCCGTCGACGGCCTTGAGGATGAGGTTGCGGTGGGGGTGGGTCCGCGACTCCTCCTCGGTGATCCGGCCCTCGTCGATCAGCGTCTGGACGAACGTGTGGTCGTGGGTGAGCCGGGTCAGCTCGCCGTCGTGGAGGAGGTAGGCGCGAGAGTCGCCGAGGTGGCCCATGCCCAGCCGGCGGCCGTCGAAGAGGGCCACCGTGGCCGTCGTCGAGGTGCCGGTGAGGGCGGGGTCCTCCTCGACCAGCTCGCCGATCCGGTCGTGCGCGCGGTGCATGGCGCCGGCGACCAGCGACAGCAGGTCGGCATCGTGGGGCTGGCTGTCGAGGCGACGGATCTGCTGGACGGCGGTGGAGGACGCGATGTCGCCGCGGGCGGCGCCGCCGACGCCGTCGCAGATGGTGAGCAGCCACGGGCCGGCGTACCCGGAGTCCTGGTTGTCCTTGCGGACGCGACCGACGTCGGAGATGGCGGCGTACTGGAGGCGGAGGTCGACCATCGGCTACTTCCTCAGCTCCAGGACGGTCTTGCCGACGCGCACCTGCGTGCCGAGCGTGAGCGTGGTGGGCTGGGTGATGCGGCCGCTGCCGACGTAGGTGCCGTTGGTGGAGCCGAGGTCCTCGACGAACCACTGCTCGTCGGAGGCGCCGATGCGGGCGTGGCGGGTGGAGACGTAGTCGTCGTCGAGCCGGATCGCCGCGTCGGGCCCCCGGCCGATGAGGATGGGCGCGTCGGCGAGGTCGGCGCGCTCGCCCACGTTGGTGCCCTCGACGACCAGCACGTGGGTGGGCTGGCCGCGTCGCCGGGGCGCCTTCTGTCGCTTGCCGGACCGCGGGGCGGCGGCGGCGCGCGCCGCCTCGGGCACGCGTGCGCCGAACATGTCGGAGCGGATGACCGAGATCACCGACAGCACGAAGATCCACAGGATGGCGAGGTAGGCGAGCCGGATCAGGAAGAGGGTGAGCTCAGACACCGCTCTCCTCTCCGCCGGCGCTGCCGGTGGGGTCGTCGACGACCTTGACCACGATCTCGGTGTGGCCGATGCGGACCACGGAGCCGTCGCGCACCCGCACCGACGACGAGCGGTGGCCGTCGACGAGCATCCCGTTGGTGGAGCCCAGGTCGCGCACGGCCAGCCGCAGGCCGCGCTCGGCCTCGGCGTCCTCCTGCACCGTGAACTCGATGTGCTGGCGGCTCACGCCGGGGTCGTTGATGCGGATGTCGGCGTCGGTGCCGCGCCCGATGACCAGTCCGGGCGGGTGGAGGGCGTGGCGGCCGCCGTTGATCTCGAGCACCGCCCGCGACCGGCGTACGCCGTCGTCGGGACCGTGCACGGCCGCGACCGCCCGGCTGGTGACCCGGAACCGGCCGGTCGTGAGGTCCTCGGCCTCCTCGAAGCTGATCGCGACCGGCCCGGGGAAGACATAGGACTGCTGCTCGGCGTGGTCCTCGAGCTGCTCGGCCAGGTCGCGGGCCATCGCGGAGTCGTAGGGCGACAGGCGGTCCATGTCGGGGCCGCTGAGCTCCACGTGGAAGTCGTTGGGCACCAGGCGGCGGTTGCGGCTGAGGATCTGGGTGTTGTTGTCGACCTCGCGCTGGAGCGCGGCCGAGATCTCCACCGGCTGGACGGCGCTGCGGAAGGCGCGCGCGAACACCCCGGAGATCGCCGACTCCAGCTTGTGCTCGAAGCGTGACAGCGCGCCCATGCGTCGTCGGACCTCCTCCCGCGCCGGCCTGGTGAAACCTGCTCGATCGTATCGGGGCGTTCCGCCCCGGTGGTTGAGGAGCGGCCGCAGGCCGCGTCTCGAGACCACCGCCGCTCGGGCGGCCAACGGGTTTGGGCACGCTCGGACCCGTGGGATACCCTGAGCGCGCTTCTCGCGCGAGTGGCGGAATAGGCAGACGCGCACG
>CAZQCA010000041.1:0-18587 GCA_964591845.1 uncultured Nocardioides sp. | reverse complement strand
GGAGTTCGGCGACACCGAGCCGTGGGACGTGACCCGCACGGTCGGCAACGCCGTGTCGCGCGTGGTCGCCGAGGGCAGTGACCCACGCGGCGGCGTACGCCTGCGCGTCGAGGACGTCGAGGTCGTCGAGACCGAGGCCCGCACGCAGGCCGCGGTCGCACTGCTCGTCGACACGTCGTTCTCGATGGCGATGGACGGCCGCTGGGTGCCGATGAAGCGCACGGCGCTGGCGCTGCACACGCTCATCCGCAGCCGCTTCCGCGGTGACCACCTCCAGCTGATCACCTTCGGCCGGTACGCCCAGGTGATGGACATCGAGGAGCTCACCGCCCTCGACGCTCGCTGGGACAAGGGCACCAACCTGCATCACGGGCTGCTCCTCGCCAACCGCCACTTCCGCAAGCATCCGCAGGCCCAGCCGGTCCTCCTGGTCGTGACCGACGGCGAGCCCACCTCCCACCTCGACGCCGACGGCGAGGTGTTCTTCGCCTACCCGCCCCACCCGCTCACGGTCGCGTACGCCGTGCGCGAGCTCGAGGCTGCCGGGCGGCTGGGTGCGCAGACGACGTTCTTCCGGCTCGGGGAGGACCCCGGGCTGGCACGCTTCGTCGACCAGATGGCGCGGCGGGTGGACGGGCGGGTCGTCTCTCCCGAGCTCGACGACCTCGGTGCCGCGGTCGTCGGCTCTTACCTGGGCTCGCGGGGACCGGCCTCGATCTATCCCGACGGCGGCTGGTGGGGCGGCCGCGGGTTCTGGGTGGGTGACTAGACCGTCCCGGTCCCGCGCGCGGTCCGTCACTCCCCGGCGAAGCCCGGGAGGAACTCCTCCATGATCGCCCGGAACGGCGCCTCCGCCTCGAGCTGGGAGAGCAGGCCGATGCCGCCGAGCCAGGTGCGGTGGATGAGCAGATAGCTGGGCGGCAGGTTGAGCTTGGTGGCCAGCGCGAACGTCGGGTCGGACGGGTCGTTGAGCCGCTGGAACTGCCCGCGCATCCACTCCCGCGAGAAGCGGAAGCGCTCCACCTGCGTGGGCTCGACGAACGGTGACAGGTAGTCGAGCACCAGCTGCGGGTCCACGGTCACGTTGGGCCGGATGAACCCCTCGTCGCGCAGCCCCTCGACGAGCTGGTCGTGGTCGGCCAGCGATGCGATCCGGATCAGCCTGCCCATCGCCGGCGGGAGCTGGCGCTCGGGCAGGCGGGCGACGGCCCCGAAGTCGAGGACGCCGAGCCGGCCGGGGCAGCCGTCGTCGTGGGGGATGACCCGGAAGTTGCCGGGATGGGGGTCTGCGTGCAGCATGCCGGTGCGGGCGGGGCCGGCGAAGAGGAAGCGGACCAGCAGCTCGCCGTAGTGGTCGCGCTCCTCCTGGGTGCCCGCGGCGATGACGCCGGCGATCGACTGCGGACTCTCCAGCCACTCGCTCACCAGGACCGTGCGCCCCGCGGCCACGACGCCGGGGACGACGATGTCGGGGTCGTCGGCGAACGCGTCCGCGAACGCCTGCTGTGCCTCGGCCTCGAGGCGGTAGTCGAGCTCCTCGGCGGCGCGGTCCTGGATCTCCGCGATGAGCGGCTTCACGTCCACGCCGGGGAAGAGCGGCGAGACCCCGCGGGCCAGCCGGGCGAGCTGGCGCAGGTCGCTCATCAGCGCCTCGCCGGCCCCGGGGTACTGCACCTTGACCGCCACCTCGCGGTCGTCGTACCAGCGGCCCCGGTGCACCTGTCCGATGGAGGCGGCGGCGGTGGGCCCCCCGTCGAGCCAGACCAGCTGCTCGCGCCATCCGGCACCGAGCTCGCGCTCGAGCTCCTCGCGCACCGTTTGGGTGGGCATCGGGGGAGCGGAGTCCTGCAGCAGGCGCAGGTGCTCACGGTAGGGCGCCGTCAGCTCCTCGGGCAGCGCCGACTCGAGCACCGACAGCGCCTGCCCGAACTTCATCGCGCCGCCCTTGAGCTCACCCAGGGTGCGGAAGAGCTGCTCGGCCGTGCGCTGCTGGATGTCGCTGGTCACCGCCTCCGCGGTCTGGCCCCCCAACCGCTTGCCGAGCCCGACCGCGGTCCGGGTGGCATAGCCCAGGGGCAGCGCCGCGAGCCGCGCCGTGCGCGCGACCGCCTTGCGCGGCAGGTCGACCGCACGCGCCTCGGGCTCCTCGGGCATGGGCCCATTGTCCGCTACGGCGGCAACCATGCGAGCAGGTGGCGCTGTAGCGTCCGGAGGGTCAAGCGACGAGGAGACCTGGCATGACCCGGATCGGCAACCTGTTCGGCCCCGACTTCACCTTCCTCGGCGTGCCCGCGGGCGACCTCGACGACCCGGCGTCGTACGACGGTGCCGACGTGGTCGTCGTCGGGGCGCCGTTCGACGGCGGCACGTCCTATCGCTCGGGGGCCCGGTTCGGCCCGCAGGCCATCCGCGGCACCGACTACCTCGCCCACGACGGCTCGCGGCCCTCGCTCGCGTTGCGCACCGACGCGCTCCAGGACCTGCGGATCGTGGACGTGGGCGACGTCGAGATCTACTCGGGCGACATCGAGCGCTCGCTCGGGCAGATCCGCGAGGCGGTCGCCCGGATCGTCGGCGCCGGCGCGATCCCCGTGGTGCTGGGCGGCGACCACTCGATCACCTACGGCGACTGCTCCGGCGTCGCCGACGTGCTCGGGCAGGGACGCGTGTCGTTGATCCACTTCGACGCGCACGCCGACACCGGCGACGTCGAGTTCGGGTCGCTGTGGGGTCACGGTCAGCCGATGCGCCGCCTGATCGAGGCCGGCGCGGTGCGCGGGGACCGCTTCCTCCAGATCGGCCTGCGCGGCTACTGGCCCGGGCCCGAGACGCTGGACTGGATGGCCGGGCAGCGGATGCGCTCCTACGAGATGACCGAGATCGTCCACCGGGGGCTCACGGACTGCCTCACCGAGGCGTTCGCGATCGCCACCGACGACTGCGACGGCGTCTTCCTGTCGGTCGACATCGACGTCTGCGACCCCGGCCACGCGCCGGGCACCGGCACCCCCGAGCCGGGCGGGCTGTCGGCCCGCCAGCTGCTCGACGCCGTACGCCGGATCTGCCTGGAGCTGCCCGTCGTGGGCGTCGACGTGGTGGAGGTCGCGCCGCCCTACGACCACGCCGACATCACGGCGGCGCTGGCCAACCGAGTCGTCCTGGAGGCGCTGTCGGCCATCGCCCGACGGCGCTACGACGCCGAGCACGGCACCACGTGGGACCCCGGCCGGCCCCTCCTCGACGGGCGGGTGGCGCCGGTGCCGGAGGGTCACCTGCGCGGACACCACCACTAGGCGTCGCGGCGCGGCGGTCAGCAGCACTCGATGCGTGGGGTCATCGCGTCGCAGCATCGCCGCGGACCCAGCTCGGCGAGCAGCATGGCGGCCACCACCAGCAGCCCTCCCATCCACGCGATCGGGGTCAGTCCCCGCTCGCCGGCCGCGGCGGCCAGGGCGGCCCCGAAGACCGGCTCCATCGTCATGATCACCGCGGCGGTGGCCGCGGTGAGAGCGCTCTGGGCCCAGGCCTGCACAGCGAGGCCCAGACAGGTGGCCACCAGGGCCAGATAGCCGAGCGCGACCCAGGCCTCCCCGGCACTCGGAGCGGCCAGGCCGCCCGTGAGGACCGCGGCGCCCGCACAGAGACCCGCGGCGGTCGTGACGCTCCATGCGGTGAGGCCCACGGCGTTCTCGCGGGTCGCCCACCGGCTCAGGCCGGTGATGTGACCGGTCACCGCGACGGCTCCGGCCAGCGTCAACGCCGACCCCAGGCCCCGGGCGTCGGCGACCCCTCCGGTGAGCAGCGCGAGGCCGAGTGAGCCCACCAGCACCGCTGCCCAGCCGCGGCGGCCGATCCGCTCTCCGAAGAGCGCCGCGGCCGCGATGGGGGTGAGCAGGATCGACAGCCCCATCAGGAAGCCCGACACGCCGGCCAGCGTGTGTTGGAGGCCGGTCGTCTGCAACAGGAAGCCCGCGGCCAGGAAGACCCCGAGCCACAGCCCGTGACGGCGCTCCTCACGGGTGAGTGCCCGGGCGCGACGCCCACCGACGGCGTTGAGGACCAGCGCGGCTATCCCGAACCGCCACGTGAGCAGCGATCCCGGCCCGACCGAGTCGAGCGCCTCCTTGGTGACGACGAAGGTGGATCCCCAGACCACGGTCGCGCCCAGCAGGGCGGCCGCCGCCGCGAGGGAGGAACGCCTCGCGTCGGCCGGCGCCGACGAGCCGGTCACGAGACCAGTGTGCTACCCGGCCCCGCCGCGGCTCGACATCGGCTTGAAGCGCCGCACCTCCTGCGGCCACCCGCACGCCTCCGCGATCCGGCCGGCCCACAGCTTGGCCCTCTCGTCGTCGGGCACGTCCACCACGGCGAGCCCTCCGAGGAACTCCATGGTGTCGACGAACGGCCCGTCGCTGACCAGCACGGTGCCGCTCCTGGCGTCGGCCGAGAAGGCCTTCTCGGGCTCCTCCTCGAGGCCAACCGCGAACACGAGCTCGCCGGCCGCCTTCAGCTCCTCGACCACCTGCCTGGCGAGCGGCCCACGACCGCGGAACCACTCCTCGCTGTGGTCGCCCACCCACTGCTGGTTGAAGAAGATGAGGTACTCCGGCATGTCTGCTCCTTCGCGCGCGCGGCGGGGCCTGCTGTCCGCCTCCACCACTACCACGAACCGGCGGGGGGCCGGATGCGACAGCTCAGTCGGGCGAAGCTGCTCGGGGTTCGCCGGGTGGCTCGAGGAACCTCACGGCACGCCCACGCGACCGCGCGTACTCGATCTCCCGGCGGGTGCTGTCCCCGATGTAGCCGCCCACGTTGACGACCAGGATCTCGTCCGCCAGGGCGATCCGCCGGAGGTGGATCCGGCCGAGCAGAGCGCGTGTCTCGTCGTCCACCTCCGTCGACGGGCCCAGTGCGGTGGGGGTCAGCACCACGTGCCCGGCCAGTGTCAGCTCGGCGTCGAGGCGCTCGAGCTCGGCACGGAACCGCATGGACCCGCACAGCGTGACGACGGTGAGCTCGTCCGGCGCGGGGGGCGGTTGTTCAGCGGGCACCGACGGAGGCTAACAACCGGGGCGGGTTCCTCACGAGGTACCGCTGGTAGTCGTGCCGGAAGGGTTGGGGTTCATCTCCCCGAGTCATCGTGTTCCGGTGCTGCAACGAGCCCGGAGTCGTAGGCCCGAACCACCAGTTGGGTTCGGTCGCGGAGATCGTGCTGGGTGAGGATGTCGCTGACGTATCCCTTGATGGTGTTCTCGGACAGGTGCAGGGCGGCAGCAATCTCCTGGTTCGAGAAGCCACGCGCCACAAGAAGCACCACGTCGTGCTGGCGGGGTGTCAGCTGCATCGTCTCGACCCGCGCGCGCACTCGTCCGGCCCGTTCCTCTGCCAGGGCCTGTTCGGCGGCCTGAACGCGGGCAGACATCGAGTCGGCGTGGCGGCTGCGCCGCGCAGTGGCGAGGCCGAAGGCTCCCGGCAGCGCCACGAAGAGTACGAGGGTCGGGGGCAGGTTCGAGATGTCGTCGCTCGGATCGACCGCTATGGCTGTTGCCACGGCCATCGCCATCAGGCCCAGCCCGAGCGCCGCCTCCCTGGTCGGGGCATGTGCCGCCACCGAGTAGGCCGCGATCATGGCGGCGAAGAGCACGGCCATCTGGTCGGGAGACTCCGTCGCCAGAGACTCAGCGACCATGCCGGAGGCAAAGACGAGCGCCGAGAGTGCTGGCCACCGTCGCCGCCCTGCCAGTGACAGCACCGTGGCGACAGCGAGGCTGGCGCGAGCGACGTTGAACGCCAGGGAATGGGAGTCTCCGGCCGCGTAGGTCTCGACACCTGCGACTGCGGCGAGCGCTACCGCGAGTGCGGCATCGAAGAGGGACACGAGCCAAGGCTAGAGACTGCCGCGCGGCGCCGACCCCTCCTTGAGTAGGGAGAAGTCCCGAACACCGTAGGTACTGACAAGCGCGCGGGATTCCTAGCGTCGAACCATGGAAACCACCGTGAAGCGCACGCCGCGCTGGGCCATCTTCTGCGCGTTCGCAGGCGGCCTCCTGCTCGCCGCCGTTCCCGCGCTCGTCGAGTTCGTCATGGGCGACTTCATCCTGTTGCTGCCCCTCGCCCTGGTGCTGGCGCTGGTCGCGTTCTGGCCGGTTCGGGGCAGCACGGCGCACCGCGTCAGCGGGGTGTTCCTCGCCCTGGCCTTGATCACCGAGATCGGGGAGCAGTTCCTGTTCTCCGACCAGGTCCCGACCTGGGCCGATGTCCCGCCGCCTCTCTTCTTCACGATCTCGGGCATTGCCCTGGTCGTCGCTGCGAGACACGCGCTCGAGCGGGACTGACCGACCGCGC
The DNA here is from genome assembly GCA_964591845.1 of uncultured Nocardioides sp. GTDB lineage: Bacteria > Actinomycetota > Actinomycetes > Propionibacteriales > Nocardioidaceae > Nocardioides. The sequence continues at coordinate 12,242 of CAZQCA010000041.1, read as the reverse complement.
AACGCCAGACCAGGTAGGTGAGCGGGCCCGATCCCTTCGAGCCCGCTCTCCTTCCGCTAGCGGGGCACCTTGACCCCCGTGGCGCTGTGGCAGCGGTAGCCGTGCGGGTTCTTCACGAGGTACTGCTGGTGGTAGTCCTCGGCGTAGTAGTACGCCGGCGCGGGCGCGACCTCGGTGGTGATCTCGCCGTATCCCGCGGCCGACAGTGCCGGCTGGTAGCGCGTCAGCAGGTCGCGCGCGATGGCCTCCTGCTCGGGCGAGGTGTAGTAGACCGCCGAGCGGTACTGCGTGCCGACGTCGTTGCCCTGGCGCATCCCCTGGGTCGGGTCGTGCACCTCGAGGAACGCCGTGACCAGGTCGGCGTACGAGACCTGCGCGGGGTCGTAGACCACGCGGACCGCCTCGGTGTGCCCGGTCCGGCCGCTGCACACCTCCTCGTACGTCGGGTGCGGCGTCAGGCCGCCGGCGTACCCGACGGAGGTGGACCACACGCCCGGCACCTGCCAGAAGACCTCCTCGGCCCCCCAGAAGCAGCCCAGCCCGAAGACCGCGACCTCGTAGCCCGCGGGCACGTCGTCGGTCACCAGCGGTGCGTCGAGCACCAGGTGCCGCTCGGCGAGCGGGAAGGGGCGGTTCGCGCGCCCCTGGAGGGCGCTGTCGGCGGTGGGCATGGGCTTGGCGCTGCGGGTGAAGAACACGTCTCGCTCCTCGATGTCGCCTCGGTTTCGGGTTCACCTGGTGCAACGACCACGGCGGCCCGGACCATCCCGCCAAGTATGACGAAACCCTGACGTCGCGCCGAGCGCCCGCGGGTGGCCGTCGCCTAGGGTGGCTGCCCATGCAGACGTCGTGCACCTTCAACGTCGAGGAGTTCGTGCCGTCCGCCTGGGCGCCCGACATCGAGACGGCACTCGACACCGGCAGCGCCCACATGGTGAAGCGCTTCCACGGGGGCCTCGAGGGACGGGCGATCACCCAGTTCTCCTACTGCTTCGACAACGACGCAGGCGTGGGCACCTACGTCGCCACCGAGTCGTTCGAGGGCGCCGTCGACGGTCACGGCGGGACCTTCAACTTCGTGCACTCCGCCACCACCCTGGGCGGTGGCGAGCGGCTGCACGAGCTGTTCGTGATCGTCCCGCGGAGCGGCACCGGCGGGCTGTCGGGCATCTCCGGCACCGGCGCGCTCGTCATCGACGACGACGGCACCCACCGGATCACGCTCGACTACCGGCTCGGCGACTGAGTCCCGCCGACTAGTCTCGCCTGCGTGAGCGAGCAGCAGCACCGGTCCAAGTCCGGCTTCGAGACCCGGGCGATCCACGCGGGCTACGAGCCCGACCCGACCACGGGCGCGGTGATCCCCCCGATCTATGCCACCTCCACCTACAAGCAGGACGGCGTCGGCGGGCTGCGGGGCGGCTACGAGTACAGCCGCAGCGCCAACCCCACCCGCACCGCCCTCGAGGGCAACCTGGCGGCGCTCGAGGAGGGTGAGCGGGGGTTCGCCTTCGCCAGCGGCCTGGCGGCCGAGGACACGCTGGTCCGCGCGCTCTGCCGGCCGGGCGACCACGTGGTCCTGCCCGACGACGCGTACGGCGGCACGTTCCGGCTCTTCGACAAGGTCGAGCGGCCGTGGGGCATCGTGCACGATCCCGCCCCCGCGTCCGACCTCGACGCCGTCCGGGCCGCCGTACGGCCTGGCGAGACCAGGCTGGTCTGGGTCGAGACGCCCACCAACCCCCTGCTCGGCATCGGCGACATCGAGGCACTGGCCTCGATCGCACACGAGGCGGGCGCGCTCCTCGTGGTCGACAACACCTTCGCGTCGCCCTACCTCCAGCAGCCGCTGACCCTGGGGGCCGACGTCGTCGTCCACTCGACCACGAAGTACTGCGGCGGGCACTCCGACGTGATCGGCGGCGCCCTGGTGGTGCGCGACCTCGAGCTCGCCGAGCGGCTGGCCTTCCACCAGAACGCCATCGGCGGCGTGGCGGGGCCGTTCGACGCGTGGCTGGTCCTGCGGGGGCTCAAGACGCTCGCCGTGCGGATGGACCGCCACTGCGACAACGCCGAGCGGGTCGTGGAGTTCCTCACCCGTCATCCCGGGGTGACCCAGGTGTTCTACCCCGGTCTGGAGGAGCACCCCGGCCACGACGTCGCCGCCCGACAGATGCGCCGCTACGGCGGCATCGTCAGCTTCCGCGTCGCCGGCGGCGAGCAGCAGGCGCTCGAGGTGTGCCGGCGCGCCGAGGTCTTCACGCTCGGCGAGTCGCTCGGTGGCGTCGAGAGCCTGATCGAGCACCCCGGCAGGATGACGCACGCCTCCGTCGCCGGCACAGAGCTGGAGGTGCCCGCCGACCTGGTGCGGCTGTCGGTCGGGATCGAGACCGCCGACGACCTGGTCGCCGACCTCGATCGTGCCCTCGGCGGGACCGGTGGTTGAGGAGGCCGCGCAGCGGCCGTCCCGACACCACCACGACGCGGTGGTCTGCGTCGACTTCGGGTCGACGTTCACCAAGGCCAGCGTGGTCGACCTCGTCGAGGGGCGGATTACCGCCCAGGCGTCGCACCCGACGACGATCGACACCGACGTGCTCGACGGGTACGACGCCTGCCTGGCCGAGCTGGTCGCCCAGGACGCCCGTGCCGGCGCGGCCGAGGTGCTCGCCTGCTCGAGCGCGGGCGGGGGCCTGCGCATCGCCGTCGTCGGCAACGAGGAGCTCGTCACGGCGGAGGCGGGCAAGCGGGTGGCGCTCTCGAGCGGCGGCAAGGTCGTCGCGGTCTTCTCCGCCAGCCGCGGCGACGACCTGGCCGGCGTGGGCGACGTGCACCCGGACGTCGTCCTCCTCACGGGAGGCACCGACGGCGGCAACGCCGAGGCGCTGCTCGACTGCGCGCGGCGGCTCGTGGCCGGCGGCTGGCGTGGGCCGGTCGTCGTGGCCGGCAACGTCGACGCCCGGCGCGAGGTGGCGGCGGTCCTCGGCGACCTGCCGCACGTGCTCGCCGACAACGTCGTGCCCCGGATCGGGACACTCACGCCCGCCGGCGCCCGGTCGGCGATCCGCGAGATGTTCCTGGTGCACGTCATCGGGGGCAAGCACCTGAGTGCACGAGCCGACTTCACCGCGATGGTCCGCGGTGCGACCCCCGACGTGGTGCTCACCGGCGTCGAGCTGCTGGCCCGCGGGCTCGACAGCACCCACCCGGGCGCCGGCGACGTCGTCGTGGTCGACGTCGGCGGCGCGACGACCGACGTGCACTCCGTGGTCGAGCTCGACCCCGAGGACGCGGGGCTGGGCCGGGAGGTGGTGGCGACCACCCCCGTGACCCGCACCGTGGAGGGCGACCTCGGCATGCGCTGGTCGGCGGTGACCACGGTCGAGCAGGCCGGTCTCGACGAGCTCGCCGAGGCCGCCGTACGCCGGCACGACGACCCTGCCTTCCTCCCCGCCGACGACGCCGAGGCCGACGTCGACGAGGCCATCGCCCGCGCGGCCATCGGCCTGGCGCTGCGCCGCCACGCGGGACGCAGCAAGGTGGTGGTCAGCCCCGAGGGCAGGGTGGTCGAGCGCACCGGCAAGGACCTGCGCGAGGTCGACCTCCTGGTCGGGTCGGGGGGAGTGCTGCGGGCCGGCCGGCCGGGCGTCGCCGAGCGGGTGTTCGCAGGCAGCACCGGACCCGACCTCGCGGGCGGCTGGCAGCTGCCCCGCGCCCCACGGCTGGTCGTGGACACCGACTACGTGCTCGCCGCGGCCGGGCTGCTGGCGGTCACGCACCCGCGTACGGCCCACCGGCTCGCCTCCACGCTGGTCGCGGGGTCGCCTCGGTAGCCTGACCCGGTGACCGCGCCCCTGTCCCCGGCCTCGTCCGCCCGCACGATCGAGGGCCACCGGAGGGCCCACGTGCCCTGGGGCTTCGACCTGGCAGCCGCCTGGGCCTGGCGCTTCCTCGTGATCGCCCTGGCCCTGGGCCTGGTGCTGCGGCTGATCGGGTCCTACGCCGTCGTGGCGCTCCCGCTCGTGGTCGCGCTGCTGATCGCCTCCCTGGTCGTGCCCGTCGTACGCCGGATCGCCGACCTCGGCATCCCGCGCGGCGCCGCCGCGGGTCTGGTGATCGTCGGGGGCATCCTGGTCGTCGTCGGCCTCCTGACCTTCGTCGGCCAGCAGGTGGCCGGTGGCGCGAACGACCTGGCGACGTCGGTCGCGGACGGTCTCGGGCAGATCAAGGACTGGCTCAAGAACGGCCCTCTGCACGCCACCGACAGCCAGATCAACGACTACATCGACCGCGCGCAGAAGTCGCTCACCGACCGGGCGCAGAACGACCAGGTGCTCGGCCAGGTCACCGAGGTCGGGGCGACCCTGGGCCACGTCTTCGCCGGCTTCTTCATCGTGTTGTTCTCGACCTACTTCTTCCTCGCAGACGGCGAGCGGATCTGGTCCTGGCTGGTCCGCCTCGCCCCGCGCGCGGCGCGCGAGAAGGTCGACAGCTCGGGACGGGTGGCGTGGAACTCGCTCACCCAGTTCGTGCGGGCCACGGTGCTGGTCGCGCTCGCCGACGCGATCGGCATCATGGTCGTGGCGGCGATCCTGGGAGTGCCGTTCGTGGCCGCGATCGGTGTGCTCGTCTTCCTCGGGGCGTTCATCCCGATGGTCGGCGCCACGGTCGCCGGCGCGGTGGCCGTCCTCGTGGCACTGGTCGACCAGGGCCCGATCACGGCGCTGCTGATGCTCGCCGGCGTCATCGTCGTCCAGCAGATCGAGGGCCACGTCCTCCAGCCGTTCCTCATGGGCCGGTTCGTGTCGGTCCACCCGCTCGGGGTGATCGTGGCGATCGCGATCGGCGTCCTCACGGCCGGCATCGCCGGCGCCCTGGTCGCCGTACCGCTGGCCTCGGCCGTCAACGCGGTGGTCCAGCACCTGGCCGAGGGCGACGACGAGGAGCATCCGCCCGAGGAGGAGGGCGCCGTGGGCGACCACCTCGACGAGGACGAGACGCCCGCGGCCGACGAGGCGGCCGAGGACGACGCCGCCGGGGGATCCGGCGACCCGGAGGCCGAGGAGGAGGCCGAGCGTGACTGAGGTGCCGACCGTCTCCCTCGACGACATCCGGGTCGCTCGGACGGCGCTGGACGGCATTGCGATCCGCACGCCCATGGAGGGCGCGCGCTGGCTGTCCGCGCTCGCCGGGGGTCCGGTGCGGCTCAAGTGCGAGAACCTCCAGCGCACCGGCTCCTTCAAGCCGCGCGGGGCCTATCTCCGGCTGTCCCGCCTGAGCGACGACGAGAAGGCCGCCGGCGTGGTCGCCGCGTCCGCCGGCAACCACGCGCAGGGCGTCGCCCTCTCCGCGCAGCTGCTGGGCATCCGCTCGCGGGTGTTCATGCCCGAGGGCGCACCGATCCCCAAGGTCAACGCCACCCGGGGCTACGGCGCCGAGGTGGTCTTCCACGGGCAGTACCTCGACCAGGCCATCGTCGAGGCCAAGAAGTACGCCGAGGAGACCGGCGCCGTCTTCATCTCGCCGTTCGACCACGTCGACGTCGTGGCCGGCCAGGGCACCTGCGGCCTGGAGATCCTCGAGCAGGCTCCCGAGGTGCGCACCGTGCTCGTGCCCACGGGCGGCGGCGGGCTGCTGGCCGGAGTCGCGATCGCCGTGAAGTCGCAGCGGCCCGACGTCCGGGTCGTCGGGGTCCAGGCCGAGGGCGCGGCGGCGTTCCCGCCGTCGCTGGCCGAGGGCCACCCCGTCCAGCTGGAGTCGATGCGCACGATGGCCGACGGGATCGCGGTGGGCCGGCCGGGCGAGGTGACGTTCGCCGCCGTGCAGCGATTCGTCGACGACATCGTGACGGTCTCCGAGGACTCCCTGGCCCGCGCCCTGGTCGCGCTCATGGAGCGCGCCAAGCAGGTCGTCGAGCCCGCGGGAGCGGCGGCGGTCGCGGCCCTGATGGACGACCCGACCGTCTACGCCACGCCCGCGGTGGCAGTCCTGTCGGGCGGCAACATCGACCCGTTGCTGCTCGGCAAGGTGATCCGGCACGGCATGGCGGCGGCCGGGCGCTACCTCTACGTCGCGGTGGTGATCTCCGACCTGCCCGGCGGCCTGGCCGGGCTGCTCGGAGAGATCAGCTCCCTGGGGGCCAGCGTGATCGACCTGACCCACGAGCGGATCTCGCCCAGCCTCGGCCTCCACGAGGTCGAGGTGGCGCTCCAGCTCGAGACGCGCGGCGAGGACCACGCCGAGCAGGTGCTCACCCGCCTGCGTGAGCTGGGCTACCGGGTCGCCACCTGAGGAAGCGACCCCGCTCAGCCGGTGAAGGGCACCGCCTCGACGATCTCGACGGCGAGCTCCTTGCCGTTGGGAGCGGTGTAGTGGACGGTCTCGCCCGGCCGGGCGCCGAGGATGGCGCTGCCGAGCGGCGACTGCGGTGAGAAGACCTCGAGGTTGTCGTCCTCGATCTCGCGGTGGCCGAGCAGGAACGACTCGGTCTCGGTGTCGCCGGGCCACCGGATGGTCACCTTCATGCCGGGGGAGACGGTGCCGTCGTCGTCGGGGGTGCCGACCTCGGCGCGGCGCAGCATCTCCTCGATCTGACGGATCCGGGCCTCGAGCTTGCCCTGCTCGTCCTTGGCCGCGTGGTAGCCGCCGTTCTCCTTCAGGTCGCCCTCGTCGCGGGCGGAGCTGATCCGCCCGATGATCTCCTGACGCACGGGCCCGCTCAGCTCCTCCAGCTCGGCCACGAGCTTGTCGTGGGCCTCCTGGGTGAGCCAGATCGTGTCGTGCTCGCTGGACTGTGTCATGGGGCAACTCCTGGGGTGCGGGACGTGCGCCTCGGCGTACGTCTGCGCCGGTGGTCATTGGTGCGGTTCCCCGCGGGACGACGGGTCACACGTCGGTCGGACCCATGCGTCGTCGGAGGCGGGCTGCTGTGCGCGACACTCCGTCGGCTGCACGGTCCGGGCGTCTGCGCCCGGTCAGCCCTGCGGGACTCATTGGCCATCCAGAGTAGCAAGCGACGCCCGAAATCGCCGGATCACGAGCACAGCCGGGACCCCCGACGCCGGAGGCGCGTCAGCGGGGCCGGCCCTGCCCGGCGGCCGTGCAGCCCACGAGCTCGACGCTGGTCGCGCGGCGCTCGGTGCGGACCTCGACCTCGTTGCGGCCCTCGGTCGGCACCCACGACAGCTCGCCCACCGGTGTGTGGTCCTCCGACACGGCGCGCACCAGGCAGCGCACCCCCGCGGCGTCGCCGTGCACGGCCACGTCGACGGACGCCGTCGCCGCGTGCTCGTCGACCACCTCGAAGCCGCTCAGGTCGGACTCGACCGTGGGCGTCGCGTGGACCCAGGTCGCCCACGCGAGCCAGGCGAGGAACGCCACCACGATGACGCCGGCGACGGCCAGCACGCCGCGGCCCGGACCGGTGCGGCCGTAGCGGCTCGCGAGCAGGTCGCTCGTGGGCGACGCGTCGGGGGCGGTCACCGGTCCATGGTCGCATCCTGGCGACCGCCGACCGGTGCCGGCACCGTCACTAGACTGATCCGCATGCCCGACCGCCCCTCCGGCACCGACCGGCCGCGCGCCGGCTTCCGACTGATGCACGTGCACGCCCATCCCGACGACGAGTCGAGCAAGGGAGCGGCCACCACCGCCAAGTACGTCGCCGAGGGCGTCGACGTGCACGTCGTCACCTGCACCGGCGGCGAGCGCGGCTCGATCCTCAACCCCAAGATGGACCGGCCCGACATCCTCGCCAACATCACCGAGATCCGCCGTCAGGAGATGGAGCGCGCCCGCGACATCCTGGGAGTCACCCAGGACTGGCTGGGCTTCGTCGACTCCGGCTGGCCGGAGGGCGACCCCAAGCCGCCGCTGCCCGACGGCTGCTTCGCGGCGCTGCCGGTCGAGGAGGCCGCCGAGCCCCTGGTGCGGCTGATCAGGTCGTTCCGGCCCCACGTCGTCACGACGTACGACGAGCGGGGCGGCTACCCGCACCCCGACCACGTCATGTGCCACAAGGTGAGCGTCGCGGCGTTCGAGGCCGCGGGCGACCCCGCCGCCTACCCGGACGCGGGAGAGCCGTGGCAGCCGCTGAAGCTCTACTACCACCACTCTTTCAACCGCCCGCGCATGGTGGCGCTGCACGAGGCGATGCTCGAGCACGACCTGGAGTCACCGTGGGCCGAGCGGCTGGAGGAGTGGAAGCCCGAGCCCGAGTGGGACGCCCGGATCACCACCAAGGTGGAGTGCGGGCACTACTTCGGGGTCCGCGACCAGGCGCTGCTGGCGCACGCGACCCAGATCGACCCCGATGGCATGTGGTTCGCGATCCCGCGTGAGCTGCAGGAGAAGATCTGGCCCCACGAGGACTACGAGCTCGTCGTCAGCCACGTCGACAGCCCGGTCCCCGAGACCGACCTGTTCGCCGGCATCCCCGCACCGGTCTGAGCCTGGATCGGGGACGGGCCGCCTCACCTGACACACTGGGGGCATGGCTCTGGTCCCGCTCGTAGCGCTGCTGCTCGCCGACGACCCGGTGCCCAAGGACGACGACGTCGTCGCCGGCGGCTGGGGTGCGCTGATGTTCGTCTTCCTGATCGGCGCGACGGTGTTCCTGCTCTGGAACTTCACCAAGCAGCTGCGCAAGGCGCAGGCGGCCAAGGACGCCGGCGTCTTCGGCGACGAGCCGGTCACGCGTGAGGCCGACGGCGACGACGCGACGCAGCGCCGCCCCGACGAGGGCTGACGCGCGCCTCCGATCCCGCTCAGCGCTTGACCAGGCGCACCAGGCAGTCGAGCGCCACGGTCCCGTGGTCGCCGGCGTGCCGATGTGACACGCCGCCCTCTCCGACGACGCGCTCGACGCGCCCCGCGAGCCGCACGTCGTAGGCACGACCCTCGAGGTCGGCCAGCACGTCGTCGGCGGTGTAGAGCACGCGCGGGTCCTGCGGACCGCCCGTGCCCTCCGTGAGGTTGGTGGAGTCGTGGGCCACCAGGAGGAACGTCCCGCCAGGGGCCAGCGCGTCGAAGGCCACTCGGCAGGCAGCGGCGCGCGGCGCGGCGGCCAGCTGGAGATAGGCGAGCACCGCCAGGTCGTAGCGGCGGTCGGGCACCCAGGTCGTGGCGTCGGCGCACACCCACGCCACCGCCGTGTCGCCGGCAACGCGCGCGCCCTTGTCGAGAGCCACCTGCGAGAAGTCCACGGCGGTGACATCCCAGCCCTGCCGGGCCAGCCAGATCGCGTTGCGGCCCTCCCCGGCGGCCAGGTCGAGGGCCACGCCCGGCGCCAGGTCGGCGCACTCGCGGGCGACGAACTGGTTGGGCCCGGCCGACCAGACGAGCTCGCTCTCGGCGTACCTCGCGTCCCAGGCCGTGGCGTCCATGCGGTCAGCGTAGCGTCGCGCCCCGCTACGGCAGCGTGGGCTCCTCGCCGGCCACCGGGCCCCGCGCGTTGTGGCGCACCTCGAACTCCTCCAGCGCGGCCGCCAGGTCGCCCTCGGCGCCGATCCGCCCCCAGAACGTCGGGAAGAGGTCGCGCGCGCGCTCCAGCGGGAAGTCCATCGTGTGTGGCCGGTGGCGCAGGAACTCCGCGATGTTGGCGTTGACGGTGTCGACGTAGAAGCGGGCCACCTTGGGGTACTGCTCCGGCTTCCACTGCGGCCGCATCAGGATGCCCTGCGCGAAGGCCGGCATGATGCCGGAGTGGAAGCCGCTGTAGAAGCGGGCGGCGTAGGACTGCGCCACCTGGGCGCGGCTGCGGGTGAGGTGCACGTAGAACGTGTCGGCGTCGTCGAACCGCTCGCCGAGCCCGCCGAGGAACCACGAGAGGCGGTTGTCGGACTCGATGTGCTGGTCGGGGTAGTCGAAGCGCCGCTCGAACAGATAGCGGGTCCGGGTCTCGTGACCCGCCGTGTAGTTGGCGATGTGGCTGCACGCGCGCTCGAAGGTCGTCGACCCGCTGCGCCCGGTCGACAGCACGAACACCCGCATGGCGCCAGATTCTAGGGCGGTCGGGCGGGCGTCGACGCGGCCGGCGGGTCTATGCTCCAGCGGCGTGAGCGGCCCCGATCCCCGCACCGTGCTGGGCAAGACCCTGCTCGTGCTCCAGTCGTTCACCGCCGACGACCACGGCCTGACCCTCGCCGAGCTCGTCCGACGCACCGGTCTGCCCAAGACCACGACCCACCGGGTCGTCCACGACCTGCTCGACGCCCGCCTGCTGACGAGTGCCGACGGCGCCTACCACCTCGGCGGACGGCTCTTCGAGCTCGGCATGCTGGCCTCGCTGGAGCGCACGCTGATGGAGGTGGCGACACCGTTCCTCGAGGACGTCTACGAGCGGCTGCACGAGACCGTGCACCTCGGGGTGCGCGAGGCCGGCGAGGTCGTCTACGTCGCCAAGGTCACCGGCCACCGGCACGGCCAGTCGCCGACCCGGATCGGCGGCAGGATGCCGCTGCACTCGACCGCGATCGGCAAGGCACTGCTGGCCTATGCCCCCGAGGAGGAGCGCAGGGAGGTGCTGCGCGGACCCCTGGCGCGGCTCACGCCCCGCACGATCACGGCGCCGGGACGGCTGCGACAGCAGCTCGACGACATCGTCGAGAAGGGCGTCGCGTTCGAGTTCGAGGAGTCGGCCCTCGGGATCGTCTGCCTCGCCGCGGCGGTGCTCGACGCCCAGGACCGCCCCATCGCCGCGGTCAGCGTCGCCGGGCCGCCGACCCGCTTCCGGCCGCAGGCCCACGTGGCCCCGGTCAAGGCCGCGGCTGCGGGGATCGCCGCCACCCTGGCCCGCCGGGAGGAGCTGCGCCGGGCGTGAGCGCGCCCGGCGTTCCGATGAGTGGAACGCGTCGCTTGGGCGAGAGGTGCCCCGGCGACCATCGTGGTGGTCGTCCCCGATCACGTGTGGAGGAGCGATGAGCGAAGCCCGTCCCGAGGTCGTCGAGGCCTCCGAGCGACTGCTCGAGGCGGCGGCGTCCGGCGTCCCGTGCGACCCGGTCCGCGAGCTGATCGGCGAGACCGACGTCGAGGCGGCGTACGCCGTGCAGGAGCGGCTGACGGCCGCCCGCCTGGCCGCCGGCGCCACCGTCGTCGGCCGCAAGATCGGCCTGACGTCCAAGGCCGTGCAGGCCCAGATCGGCGTCGACCAGCCCGACTTCGGCGTGCTGTTCGACGACATGGGCTATGCCGAGGGCGACGTGGTGCCGATGAGCCGGCTGCTGCAGCCCAAGGCCGAGGCGGAGATCGCGTTCGTGCTCAAGGACGACCTGGCCGAGGGCGACCTCGACGTCGCCCAGGTGCGAGCGGCCGTCGACCATGCCGTCGCGTCGCTCGAGATCGTCGACAGCCGCGTCGCCGGGTGGAACATCCGGTTCGGCGACACCGTCGCCGACAACGCCTCGAGCGGGCTCTACGTGCTCGGCTCGGAGCCGAGGACGCTCGACGAGGTCGAGCCGGTCGACGTCGAGATGACGATGCACATCAACGGGGAGCAGGTCTCCACCGGCACCGGTGCCGCCTGTCTCGGCGACCCGCTCAACGCGCTCGCCTGGCTCGCCCGCACCGCCCGTGACTTCGGCGAGCCCCTGCGCGCCGGGCAGGTGGTGCTGTCCGGCGCGCTCGGCCCGATGGCCGACGTCAGGCCCGGTGACGTGGTCACCGCCCAGATCAGCGGACTCGGCTCGGTGACCGCACGCTTCTCAGGAGAGGACGACCAGTGAGCGACCAGCCGAAGACCAAGGTGGCGATCATCGGGTCCGGGAACATCGGCACCGACCTGATGATCAAGATGCTGCGCATCAGCAAGACGCTCGAGTGCGCGGCGATGGTCGGCATCGACCCGGACTCCGACGGGCTGGCCCGGGCCGGCCGGTTCAAGGTGCCGACCACCCACGAGGGCGTCGACGGGCTGATCGCGATGAAGGCCTTCGACGAGATCGACATCGTCATGGACGCCACCTCCGCCGGCGCCCACCGCGTCAACGCGGCCAAGCTGGCGCCGTACGGCAAGAAGCTGGTCGACCTCACACCCGCTGCGATCGGGCCGTTCGTGGTGCCGGTCGTCAACCTCGAGACCCACCAGGACGCCGACAACGTCAACATGGTCACCTGCGGCGGCCAGGCCACGATCCCGATCGTCTACGCCGTCTCACGCGTCACCGACGTGCCCTACGCCGAGATCGTCGCCTCCGTGGCGTCGCGGTCGGCCGGCCCCGGCACCCGGGCCAACATCGACGAGTTCA
>CAZQCA010000040.1:0-18617 GCA_964591845.1 uncultured Nocardioides sp. | reverse complement strand
GGGGTCACCATGTCGCTCTTGACCGGCCCGGGCCGGAACAGCGAGATGTCGGTGACGATGTCGGAGAACGACCCGATGCCGGACTTGCCGACCAGCTCGCGCTGGCCCGGCGACTCGATCTGGAAGACGCCGAGGGTCTTGGCGCTGCTGATCATGGTGTAGGTCGCCTCGTCGTCGAACGGCACCTGCGCCTCGTCGTCGAGGTCGACCTCCACCCCGTCGACCCGCCGGATCTCGGCCAGCGCGTGGGCCATCGAGGACTGCATGCGGATGCCGAGCACGTCGAGCTTGAGCAGCCCGAGGTCCTCCACGTCGTCCTTGTCGAACTGGCTCATCGGGAAGCCGGCGTACGACGCCTCGACGGGCGTGCGGTCGAGCAGGGTGGCGTCGGAGAGCAGCACTCCGCAGGGGTGCACCGCGATGTGGCGGGGCAGCCCGTCGAGCCGCTCGACCAGACCGAACATCAGGTCGAGCCGCTCCTCCGCCAGCCCGCTGGCCCGCAGCTCGGGCAGGTCGCGCAGCGCCGCCCGGGCGTCGCGGGCGCGGATGTGGGGGAAGGCCTTGGCGATCGCGTCGATCTCGCCGGGCGGCATGCCGAGCGCGGCGCCGACGTCGCGGACGGCGTGGCGGACGCGGTAGGTGTCCATCATCGAGACGGCCACGCAGCGCTCGCCGCCGTAGCGGTCGAGGATCGCCTCGTAGACCTCGGTGCGCCGCGCGGACTCCACGTCGACGTCGATGTCGGGCAGCGCCTGGCGCAGCGGGGAGAGGAAGCGCTCCATCAGCAGGCCGTGCCGGATCGGGTCGACCCCGGAGACGCCGAGCAGGTAGTTGACCACGCTGCCGGCGCCCGAGCCGCGAGCGGCGCAGCGGATCCCCAGCTCGCGGATCAGGTCGGTCACGTCGCCGACGGTGAGGAAGTACGACGCGTAGCCGAGCTGCCGGATCATCTCCAGCTCGTCGTCGAGCCGCTTCCAGACCACCGCCAGCCCGGCGGAGCCGTAGCGGCTGCCGATCGCCCCCTCGCAGCGCTCTCGGAGGAGGGCGTCCGCGCTGACGGCGGCCCGGTCCCGAGACGCTCGCGTGAGCTCGAACTCGGGGAAGTGGACCTCGCCCAGCCCCAGGTCGCCACGCGGGTCGAGGGCGCACCGGTCGGCCACGGCGCGGGTGCGGGCCAGCAGCTGCCGCGCCTCCCGGTCGGGCTCGCCGATGCCGGACAGTCGGCTGACCTCCTCGGCGATCTCGAGCATCTGCTTGCCGGACTTCAAGAACCCCTCGGCGTTGCCGCGGTCGAGGTGGCGGTGGTCGAGCGCGACCAGGCGGCGGGAGGCGTCGAGGACGTCGACGGTCGGGGCGTCGAGCCGGTCGGCGTGCCGCACGGCGTTGGTGAGCACGCTCCCCAGCCCCGCCTCGCGGGCCAGCCGGGCCATCCGGGCGGCGTGGGGGGTGGTGCCCGGGCCCCAGTCGCCGCGCTCCCCCCGCAGCCGGTGGGAGACCAGCTCGACCAGGAGGTTCTCCGCCGGCACCACCTCGCGCCAGGGGGCGAGCGCCTGTCGGGCCAGGTCGTCGCGCCGGCGGGTCACCGCCTCCCCCAGCTCGGAGGCCGGACCGAGCAGCACCACGACCTCGCCGCTCTGGAGGTAGGGCGCCAGCCGCTCCAGCTCGGCCACCGGCCGGCCCCGCTCCCCGGCCAGGTGGGTGGCGGAGACCAGCCGGCACAGGGCCGCCCAGCCGGCGGCTCCCCCGCCGCCGCCGGCGTGCGCGAGCAGGGTCACCCGGGGCAGCCGCGGGTCGCGGAACTCCCCGCCCCGGACCGGCGTCCGGGTGCGGACGGCGGGACGTGCCTCCCGGTCGGCGCCGACCAGCGGCTGGTAGGCCAGGTCGACGCCCAGCACCGGTCGGAGACCGGCGACCAGGCAGGCGCGGGCGAACTTCACCGCGCCGTAGGTGCCGTCGCGGTCGGTGAGGGCGAGGGTGTCCATCTCCTGCTCCGCCGCCCGCCGGACCAGTGCGTGCGGGTGGGAGGCGCCGTACTGGAGGGAGTAGCCGGAGGCGACGTGGAGATGGGCGAACTCAGGCGACACCGGCCCGGCCCGCGGGCAGCATCCCGGGCAGCACCCCGGGCAGTACGCCGGCCAGCGACGGGTGTGGCGCGAGCCCGAGCGCCGTCTCGATCACCCCGAGGAACCGGTCGGCGTCGCGCACCAGGTCGTCGGCCTCGCGGGCGGTGACCGCGCGCCGGGAGCCCGCCTCGGCGGCCGCCCGCTTGGCCGCCCCGGCCGCGAAGAAGCTCGCCCACTCCCCCAGCTCGGGGGCGACCTCGGCGAGCAGCACCCAGGCGTTCTTCTGGGGCCGACGGCGGGTCGGGGTGGGCCGGGCCCGGGCGGCGAGCAGGGCGGCCGCCGACCGCAGCGCCGCCACGTGGGCGCAGGCGTAGCGGGTCGGCACGTCGTCGGCCGTGATCGCCTCGTGGAGCGAGGCGGCGGCACGGGAGAGGTAGGAGTGGGTGGTGGCGGGCAGGGCGTGGGGAGGAGTCACGGCTGCCTCCTCAGTCCGCGCAGCCGACGAGCTGCCAGCAGCCGTCGGCCCAGCTGAAGGACAGGTCGAAGACCCCCGACCAGCCGCTCTCGGACGAGGCGGTCCGGCCCCGGCCCGCCTCGACCCGCCACAGCTCCCGCTCGACCAGCAGCTCCTGGCCCAGCAGCGGCCGCGGCTCCTCCGCCACCGCCGCAGCCCCCACCGCAGTCCCCACGGCAGTCCCCACGGCAGCCCCCACCGCCGATCCGGCGGGCAGCTCCCCGCCGAGCATCGCCCGCACTCCGGCCGACTGCCACCAGGGCCCGGTCTCCACCCAGTGGGCCAGCACCGCCCGCACCTGCCACAGCCGCCCGCGCCAGAGGAACTGCTCGGGCCCCTCCACCCCGCTGTCGGGGGCTCCGATCCATCCCTGCCGCACCTCGACCGGGTCGTCGTACCGCCTCATGCCCTACCTCCCACGAGAACGTCTCGACCCCGCCACACGACCCCCGGACCGCCCGGACCGAGCGCCGGACGAGACCCGGTGGAGGCGGGGGTCGAGGTCGCCCCCACCGGGAGATCGAACATGTGTTCGAAGTCCCTCCACCGTACACCGACCCCCCGACACCTCGTCAATGGCCGGTCCGGACCGGACCGCCCAGGACCGGAGGCTGCGAGCCGGCTCAGTCGTCCTGGAGGAAGCGGGTGGTGTCGCGCTGCCAGAGGAACCACAGCAGCGCCAGGTTGAGCAGCAGCGCCCCCACCGCCATCGTGGCGAACAGCGGCGGGAGATAGCGGGTGAGTCCCACCACGATGGCGAACGACGTGAACAGCGCCGTGGCCGTGAGCACCACCCGGGCCCAGGGGAACCCCCCGCGCAGGAAGGCGACCAGCACGAGCACCAGCACGGCATAGACGACCAGCAGGGTGACGGTGAGGGCCACGAAGCCGGGGATCCGGATCGAGCTCTGCTTCAGCGCCTCCAGGCCGCCTTCGTCGAGGACCTCCTGGGCGGCCTGGTTGCCCCGTGCCCAGGCGAGGATCAGCTCGTCGCGCAGCACGACGGTCAGCAGGGTCGCGAGCACCCCCCAGCCCACGAGGGCACGCACGGCCCAGATCGACCGGCTCACCGAGGTCGGCAGCTGCCCCACGGGGCTCTCCTCTCCTCGGTCGGGGTCGTGGCTAGGGTTCGGGTCATGACCGCCGAGCCACCACCGGAGACCACCCCGGAGCACCCGGCCATCGTCCGGTTCCGCACCGAGCACACCGCCCGCGGTGGAACCGGCGAGATCGTGATCTTGCCAGATTCGGTGCACACCGCGGCACTTGCCGCCGAGGCGCTCGGCTGCGAGGTCGGGGCGATCGCCAACAGTCTGCTCTTCGACGCCGACAGCCGGCCGATCCTCATCCTCACCTCGGGCGGGCACCGCGTCGACACGGCCAAGGCGGCCGCGACCCTGGGGGTCGGCCGGCTGCGCCGGGCGACCCCCGAGTTCGTGCGCGAGCACACCGGCCAGGTGATCGGCGGCGTCTCCCCGATCGCCCACCCCGCCCCGGTCCCGACCTACATCGACCCCTGGCTGCGGCAGTACGCCGTCGTCTGGGCAGCGGCCGGCCACCCCGCCGCGGTCTTCTCCACGTCGTACGACGAGCTGGTCGCGCTCACCGGCGCGACCGAGATCGACGTCGACTGACGCGACCTCCGAGCCGCCCGCCGCACACGTCAGGCCACCCGGCCGTCGGCCAGCAGGGCGTCGAGCGCCTCCTCGATCCCGTGGGTGACCACCGACAGGTGGCCCTCGCCCGGCCAGTGCCGGGATCGGGGCGCGGTCAGTCGCTGGGCCAGCCACGCACCGTGCGACGGCGGGACCATCAGGTCGGTGTCGCCCCACCACAGGTGGACCGGCGCACCGGCCACCGACACGTCGAACCCCCACGGCGACACGAACGCCAGGTCGTCGTCGAGCCACCCGTCGACCCCCGTCGACAGGGCCTCCCGAACCCCCTCGGCGAGGTCCTCGGCCAGCGCTCCGTCGTCCAGCACGGCCACGTCGGCCGGGGGCAGCAGCGAGGCCATCGCGTCCGCCAGCTGGGCCCCGGTGATCCGCGACAGGGTGTCGTGGGCCTCGTCCAGGAAGGCCCGCAGGGCCGCCTCCCCCTCTACCGCGGCGCCGAACTCCACGAGGTTGTCGTGACCCATGCCCGCTCGCCAGTCCAGGCCGTCCGCGTCGTAGGGCGCGACGCCCGCGAACACCAGCGACCCGGCCACCAGGTCGGGCGCGAGCAGGGCGGCAGCGAGCGCGTGCGGGCCGCCGCCGGACCAGCCGATGGCGCGGGCCCGCTCCACACCGAGGTGACCCAGCACGGCCCGCAGGTCCGGGACCACGTCGGCGACGGTGCGCCCGGGCAGCCTCGTGGACCCGGCGTAGCCCGGCCTCGACCAGCTGACGACACGCAGGCCACGGGCGACGGCGGCGTCCAGGACGACCCGGGCCGGGTGCCGGCTGCCCGGCGTGCCGTGGAAGAAGACGACGGTGTCGCCCCCGGAGGGCCCCGTGACGGCCACGTCGAGCATCCGGTCGCCGACCGGCAGGCGGAAGTCGGTCACGCCAGAGATCGTAGGTGGCTGCGGAAGGGCCCGGCCCCGGCCCACCCCCGTGAGGCCCGGGACCGGGCCGCCTCGGCCAGCCTGGCGCCGCCCGGCCCGGGCGACATCCGTGCGGGTACTCAGTGCCCCGCGGGCCGGCGTACCTAAGATGTGCGCGTGGAGTCCCTCCCCCTGGTGTTCTCGAGCGGCTGGGCCAGCGGCGTCAACGCCTACCTGGTCGTCCTGGTGCTCGGCATCGGCGACCGCCTCCACGACACCACGCAGGTCCCCGACGCGCTGGGCCGCTGGGACGTCCTCGCCGCGGCCGCGTTCCTCTACGCGATGGAGTTCGTCGCCGACAAGATCCCCTATATCGACTCGACCTGGGACGCCATCTCGACGGCGATCCGGCCGACGGCCGGTGCCGTGATCGGCGTGCTCATGGCCGGGGACGCCTCGTCGCTCGACCAGGCCGTGCTCGGTGTCGTCGGCGGCGGCACCGCGCTGCTGTCCCACCTGGTCAAGGCCGGCAGCCGCCTGGCCATCAACGCCTCGCCCGAGCCCGCCAGCAACATCGCCGCCAGCATCGGCGAGGACCTCACGGTGCTGGCGCTCGTGTGGTTCGCCGTCGACCACCCGCGGGCCGCCGCCGCGATCGCGGCGGTGCTGCTGGTCGTGGGGCTGGTGCTGCTCTACTTCATCGGCCGCATGGTGCGCAGGGGCTGGCGGCGCTGGAAGGGCAAGGACCGGCGGGGCGACCCCCTCGCGGCAGCAGGCTGAGCCGGGACCTCGCGGTGGCCCGGGTGGTGGTGCTCGGCGGCGGGCTGGCCGGGATGGCCAGCGCCGCCCGGCTGGCCAAGCTCGGGCACTCGGTCACGCTGGTCGAGGCAGCCGACCGGCTCGGCGGAGCGCTCGCGCCGGTCGAGCAGGACGGCTTCCGCTGGGACGGCGGTGCTCACGCGACGCTGCTGCCCGCGGTGCTGCGCGACCTGTTCCGCAAGACCGGGCGGCCGATCGAGCGCGAGCTGGACCTGGTCGCGCTCGATCCGGTGCGGGAGCACCGCTTCGCCGACGGGTCGCGGTTGCGGCTGCCCGGCGGATCGCGGGCGGCGCAGATCGCGGCCGTCGAGGGACTGGGCACCGGCCTCGGCCGGGTCTGGGCCGACTTCGTGTCGTCGTACGCCGACGACTGGGACCTGCTGCGCCGCGACTTCTTCGAGCGCCCCTACGACCCCGCCACCGCCGACCCGGCGGCCACGCGGGTGCTGCGCGGGCGCCGCTCGCTGCGCGACGACGTCGCGCGGCGGCTCCCCGACGAGCGGCTCCGCCTGGTGGCGCTCCACCACGTCCGGTCCGCGGGCCACGACCCGGCGCGCACGCCGTCCTGGCTCGGCGTGACCTCCTATCTGGAGCAGCGGCTCGGCGCGGCGACCGTGGCGGGCGGCTTCTCGGTCCTGGGCGACGCGCTCGCCTCACGCCTGCGGACCCGAGGTGTGGAGGTGCTGCTGTCGGCACCCGTGCGCCGGCTCCGCGTCGAGCGCGGCCGGGTGCACGCGGTCGTGACCCCCGAGGGGGAGCTCGGCGCCGAGGTCGTCGTCGTGGCGACCGACCCGCGGGGCCTTCCCGAGCTGTCCCGCGGCGCGCGAGGGGCCGCCCCGACCACACCCCCGAGCCTCACGCATCTCGGCCTCGCCGGCGACCTCGACCTCGCCCACGAGACCGTGCTCCACGGCGAGCCCGACCTGGCCGTCCACCGGGGTGGCTCCGCGCCGGGAGGCCACTGCGTGCTGACGGTGCTCTCCCACCGCCCGGTCGGCGATCCGGTCGCCACCCTCGCGGAGCGCGGCGTCGACGTCCGCGACCGGGTGGTCACCCGGGTCGACCGGTCCCCCGCCGACCTGCTGGCCGCCTCCGGCGGGTCGCCGTACGGCGTGGCGTGGGACGGGCGCAGCACGGTCCGCCGACGACTCGGCCCCCGGACTCCCGTGGCGGGCCTCTACCTCGCCGGGGCGCACGCCAACCCGGGCGCCGGGGTGCCCTTCGTCGGGCTCTCCGCGGCGCAGGTCGCCCAGCTCGTCGGACCCGCGTGAGCCTCGGACGGTGGCTGGGTCAGACCAGGCGCCAGGTGACCGTCACGGACGCGCCGAGGCTCTGCTCGCCGGGCGCGAAGTCCATGGCGAGCTTGGCCGCGCCGCCTGCCGCGGGCACGGCGCGCACGCCGTAGCCGGGGTCGGACTCCACGACCGTCACGACCTCGCCCACGGTGGCCTCGGCGAGCGCCGCGAGCGCCTCCGCCTTCGCGCGGGCGTCCGCGAACGCCGCCGCGCGCGCCTCGGCCACGGCCGGCGCCGGGTCGGACACCGTGAGCGAGACGCCGTCGACGGCCAGCCGGTCGCCCACCCGCTCGGCGAGTGCGGTCAGCAGCCGGCCGGCCGAGGCGATGTCGGGCAGCTTGATGGCCAGCGTGTGGCGCGCCTCGAACCCGCTGGGGTTGCCCTCCCGGTCGTGGCTCGGCCACACCGTGAAGCCCGTCGAGCCCACGGCCGACCCGTCGGCGTGCTCCGAGGCCACCTCACGGATCGCCGCGACCGCCGAGTCGACCCCCGCGCACGCCTCGGCGACGCCCGCCGCGGTGTGCCGGGCGGCGACGTTGACGGTCGCGGCGTCGGGGACCACCGAGGTGGTGCCGCGGCCGCTGGTGGTCACGGTGCGCTTCATGGCGCGAGGGTACGCCCCTGACCACCGTGGCCCCGCGCGCTCAGGCGGTGATCCGCAGGGCCTCGAAGATCTCGAGCGTGGCCCGCGACCGGTTGAGCGTGAAGAAGTGCAGCCCCGGCGCGCCCCCCGCCAGCAGCGCCTCGCACAGCTCGGTGGCGACCTCGACGCCGATCCGGCGTACGTCGGCAGGGTCGGTGACGCCGTCGAAGCGGGCCAGCACCTCCGCGGGGATGGTCGCGCCGGACAGCTCGGCCATCCGGGTCAGCGAGCCCAGGTTGGTGATCGGCATGATGCCCGGCAGGATCGGGAGGTCGACCCCGTGGGCCGCCACCCGCTCCACCAGGCGCAGGTAGTCCTCCGGACGGAAGAAGAGCTGGGTGACCGCGAACTCCGCGCCCGCCCGGGCCTTGTCGGCCAGCACCCGCGCGTCGGCGTCCAACGACCCCGCCGACGGATGCCCCTCCGGGAACGCCGCGACCCCCACGCTGAACGACCCGACCTCGTGGGCGAGCTCGACGAGCTCGCGGGCGTAGGTCAGCCCTCCGGGAGTCGGCGTCCACGCTGCGGTCGGCCCCTCCTTGGGGTCACCCCGCAGCGCCAGCACGTTGCGCACGCCCGCGTCCTGGTAGGACCTCAGCACGTCGACCAGCTCCTCGCGCGTGTGACCCACGCAGGTGAGGTGCCCCAGCGCCCGCAGCGACGTCTCGCGGGCGATCCGGCCCGTGATCTGCACCGTGGTGTCGCGGGTCGACCCGCCTGCGCCGTAGGTCACCGACACGAAGGTCGGCTGGTAGGGCTCGAGGTCGGAGATCGCCCGCCACAGCTGGTCGGCGCCGGCCGCGTCGCGTGGCGGCATGAACTCGAACGAGACCGAGCGCTCGCCCGCCGCGATCAGCTCGCCGATGCCGCGCGGCCCGGTGGTCGCAGCGCCGCCGTCAGCGTCCGTCGAGGTCTCGCCACCCGAGCCGTCCATGCGCTGGATGGTAGTTCGCCGCCCCCGAGCCCCGTGCCGATGTCCACTGGCTAGGCTCCCCGAGTGACCTCCGCCCGGGCCGACGACGGCACGCCACCGGTCTGGGACCCGGCGTCGTTCAGGGTGCGCGTCCAGCAGACGCTCGACGCGTTCCTGAGCGAGCAGGCCGGGCGCCTGCAACCGCTCGGGCCCGACGCCGGACGTATGCTCGCCGAGGCCCGCGACTGCGTCGGCGGCGGCAAGCGGCTGAGAGCGGCCTTCTGCTACTGGGGTTTCCGGGCAGTGCGGCCCGACCCGACGGTCGAGGAGGAGGCGGCGCTGTGGCGCGCGTGCGCCTCGCTCGAGCTGCTGCACGCGAGCGCCCTCGTGCACGACGACCTCATGGACGCCTCCGACACCCGTCGGGGCCGCCCCGCGACGCACCGCGGCTTCGCCGACGAGCACCGCGCGGCAGCCTGGCCCGGCGATCCGGAGCAGTACGGCGCCGCCGCGGCGATCCTGCTCGGCGACCTGATGCTGTCGTGGGCCGACGAGCTCCTCCGCCGGTGCGGGCTGCCGCTCGACCGGGTCGCGACGGCACTGGACGTCTTCGACCTGTGCCGCACCGAGGTGATCACGGGGCAGTTCCTGGACGTCTCGGTGCAGGCGCGCGGGTCGGCCGACGTGGATGCGGCGATGACCGTGCTGCGCTACAAGTCCGCGAAGTACTCCGTCGAACGGCCCCTCCACATCGGCGCGGCCCTGGCGGGGGCCGCTCCTCGGACCCTGGACGAGCTGGGTGCCTTCGGGTTGCCGCTCGGCGAGGCGTTCCAGCTCCGTGACGACCTGCTCGGCGTCTTCGGCGACCCCGCGGCCACCGGCAAGCCGGCGGGCGACGACCTCGTCGAGGGCAAGCGCACGGTGCTGGTCGCCCTCGCCCTCGACGCCGCGTCCCCGAGCGACGCCTCCCTGCTGGACGCCGCTCTCGGCACCGGTCTCGACGCCGCCGGGGTCGACCGGCTCCGGCGGGTGATCGACGGCAGCGGCGCCCATGGGCAGGTCGAGGAGGCGATCCACGCGCTCGTCGAGCGGGCGGCCGAAGCCCTGGCGCGAGCCGACATCGACGAGGGGGCCCGACGCGTGCTCGGCGACCTGGCCGCCGCCACTGCGCACCGTGCCGTCTAGTGCCGTGGGTCAGAGGTTCTGCCCGATGCGCACCACGTTGCCGAACGGGTCGCGCAGCGCGAACTCGCGCATGCCCCACGGCTCGTCCTCGAGCGCGGTGACCGGCGCGGACCGCTCCCGCATGGCGACATGCCACGCGGCCGCGTCCGCGACGTGCAGATAGGCCCGCTGGTCGTCGTGCCTGGTGGCCGACGGGCCCAGTCGCAGGTGCATGACCTCCTCGCCGTGCACGCACACGAAGGCGTACCCGTCGTCGTACGCCGTCACCTCGAAGCCGACGTCGCGGTAGAACCCCGTCGCGGCGACGAGATCGGGCACCTCGAGGATCGGCGTCGCGACCACGCGCCCGGCAGGCAGGGTCCCGGCGTCCTGCTTGCGGGCGGGCCAGCGCATCCGGGCAGCATACGTCCCCGGCGCGACCTCACCGGCGCCGCGGGATCCCGAGCTCAGTCCAGGCTCTCGACGCCGGTGACGCGGGGCCCCTCACCGCGCAGCAGCACCGTGAAGTGGCCCCCGTGGTCGTCGGCGACCCGGCGTCCCAGCACCTTCAGCGCCTTCAGGAACGCCTTCTCGTTGTGCCAGGCGAACGGCCCCCAGCCGTCCCACAGCAGGATCGTCCCGTGGGAGTCGCCGGCCTCGACGTCGTGGAGGCAGTCGGCCAGTGCGTCGAAGTTGCGGCCGTAGTAGTCAGGGAAGTGCAGGGCGTCACCGACGGCCTTGAGGAACTCCTTCTTGGTCTCGGCGTCGTGCCAGCCGTCGATGTGGGCGAAGTGCCACCCCGCATGCTCGACGGTGTGCTGGACGTCGGCGACCGAGAAGGCCCCGTGCCAGTGGTAGATGCCAGGGTCCCGGCGCTCGGCCAGCAGCGCTGCCAGCCCACTCATGCGATCACTCGGCTCATCGCTTGATCCTTTCGAACGACTCGTAGTGGTCCTCGGTCCAGTAGAGCTCTCCGGACTCCCCGGCGACGATGCGGCGGGCGCCGCGGTCGTCGGACCCCGGCGTCTCCACCGTGTACTCGTGGTAGTAGCCCTCCTCGTGGTCGGGGAGGTTCTGCTCGTTGTTGTAGAAGACGGCCCCGTCCTTGTCGTAGGGGAAGGGTCCGCCCGCGTCGATCAGCTCCAGCGTGTCGCGGGCCTCGGCCGGGAGGCTCCCCGCGTCGACCCACGCGAGCCCGCTGTCGGGATCGGTGCCCTGGGTCGTCTGCCCGGTGCCCACGCTCGGCGAGCCGCTGTCCGTCGCCTCCTCCAGGAGCTCCGGCGCCCGCCAGACCAGCAGCACGACCACCACCGCGGCGAGCACGGTCAGCACCGTGCGGAGGCGGCCCTGTTTCACGACTCCGACCCTAGATCACCGCGGAGGGGTCAGAACGCGAGGGCCTGCGCCCGTCGCTTCACCTCGGAGCCGCGGTTCTCGCGAAGCGCGTCGATCGGCCGGCCGGGCAGGTCGAGGTCGGTGAAGATCCAGGCCACGCTCTCGTCGTCGTCGAAGCCCCCGTCGTGGAGCACGGTGAGCAGGCCGGGAAGCCCCTTCACCACGAGCCCGTCCTGGACGAACAGCGCGGGGACCTGCGGGGGCCGGCCGGGGCCGGGACGGCAGGTGGCCAGCTCGTGACGGCGGACCATCGTCCGGACCTGTGCGGCGGTCACGCCCAGGAGGGTGGCCACGGCGGCCTCGTCGAGCCACTCGTCGACGAGCGCGGCGGCGCCCGCGAGGGAGGCGGGATCTGCGTCGGACATGATGCCCATGCTGTCAGCCGGCCCTTGGCCCGCCGAATCCGCGTACGTCGGCCGGCCGCCGCGCCGCCCGGGTGCGAAACGCGCGGTCGCGCCACGCCGGTCGGACGAGCGGGCGGCATACTGAGCACTCGAACGTACGATGGGGAGGACCGGATCCCTTCCCCGTCCGGGCCACGGAGGTCGACAGGTGGAGTCAGACGAGGCCGCCCCCGCGCGCCCCGCGCCTCAGTCGCGCGCCCGCGGGGACGTCAGCGACGCGCTGACCGGCCGCCTGCTCGACGGTCGCTACCGCATCGGCTCCCGGATCGCCCGGGGCGGCATGGCCAGCGTCTACGAGGCCGCCGACATCCGCCTCGACCGCATCGTCGCCGTCAAGATCATGCACGAGGGGCTCGGCGACGACGCGGAGTTCGCCGAGCGGTTCGTGCGCGAGGCGCGCGCCGCCGCCCAGATCTCCCACCCCAACGTCGTGGCGGTCTTCGACCAGGGCGACGACCAGGGCACCCTCTTCCTCGCGATGGAGTACATCCGCGGCCACACGCTGCGCGATGTCATCCGCGACGACGCGCCGCTGTCCCCCGCGCGGGCGCTGGCGCTCATGGAGCCGGTCGTGTCGGCCCTGGCCGCGGCGCACCGGGCCGGGCTGATCCATCGCGACGTGAAGCCCGAGAACGTCCTCATCGCCAGCGACGGCCGCATCAAGGTCGCCGACTTCGGCCTGGCCAAGGCGATCAGCGCCGACACCCAGCACACCGCGACCGGCGGGGTGCTGATCGGCACCGTGTCCTACCTCGCCCCCGAGCTGGTCGTCGACGGCCGCGCCGACCCGCGCGCCGACGTCTACGCCGCGGGCGTGATGCTCTACGAGCTGCTGACCGGGGCCAAGCCCCACGAGGGCGAGTCGCCCATCCAGGTCGCCTACAAGCACGTCCACGAGGACGTGCCGCCTCCGTCGGCCGCGATCCCCCGGCTGCCGGCGTACGTCGACGCGCTGGTGGCCCGCGCCACCGCCCGCGACCGCACCCAGCGCCCGGCCGATGCGGGCATCCTGCTCCACCAGCTGCGCCGCGTCGCCCAGGCCCTGGCCGACGGGGTGGACGACGACCCCGAGCTCACGGCCGACCTCGCCCTGCGACCCTCCGCCGAGCCCGACCCCGACGCGACGACCGCGCTCGCGGTGGCCGGCATGGCCGAGAGCTTCGGCGACCGGGCCGACGCCGAGGTCGAGTCGACCGGCGAGCAGCCGCTCACCGAGGCCGACGAGTCCGAGCCGGACCTGCGGATCGGCGCCGTCGCGGCGGCCGTGTCGCCGTTCGCGCGACCCCAGCTCGACGGGGCCGCCTTCGCGGCCGCCGAGGGCGGGCCTGTCCCCGTGCTCGCCGACGAGCTCCCCACCGCCGACCCGGATCGTGGAGTCGACGCGGTGGCCGCCTTCTCACCCTTCCCGCAGCGCACCCCGGCCGACGTCCCCACCGTCAACGCCGCCGGCCTCGACCACCCGATGGAGCAGGGCTACACCGACGACGTCTTCGGGCTCGCTGCCGCGGTCCGCGACGACGGCTCTCCGATGACGGCCACCGCCGAGCGCCGCGCCGTCGACGACGACGCGTGGTACGACGACGAGGCGCACGACCACGGCTACACCGCGCCGATCGTCGCCCCGCCGCTCGGGGCCGATCCGGGCGACCCCCTCGTGCCCGCCGGCCCGGCCGGTCCGCTCGGGCCGCTGCCCACCGAGCCGCCCGCGCGGCGCCGCCGGTGGAAGGGTCCGCTGGCGCTGCTCCTGGCGCTGCTCCTGGCCGTCGGGGTCGGCACCGGCGCGTGGTGGTTCGGCTACGGTCGCTACACCCAGGCCCCCGCGGTCCTCGACCTCAGCCAGTCCAGTGCCGAGGCCAGGCTCGACGAGGCGGGCCTGGTGGCCAAGGTGGTCGACCAGCAGTACGACGAGAACGTCGCCAAGGGCAAGGTCATCTCCGCCGACCCGCCGGCCGGGGCCCGGGTGCTCAAGGGCACCACCGTCGAGCTGGTCGTGTCGCTCGGCAAGGAGCGCTACAACGTCCCGCGGCTGATCGGCAAGACCGAGGACCAGGCACAAGACCTGCTCACCGAGCGTCACCTGACGTTCGGCTCCAGCACCGGTCGGTGGAGTGAGACCGTCAAGGAGGGCGTGGTCATCTCGCAGTCCCTCGACCCCGGCAAGCGGGTCAAGCCCGGCACCGAGGTCAACCTGGTGATCAGCAAGGGCCGGCGGCCGATCCGGTTCACCAACTGGACCGGCAAGCCCGCCGACGAGGCGAAGGCCGCGCTCGAGGAGAAGGGGCTCAAGGTCGACGACTCGCAGACGGAGTACTCCGACACCGTCCCGCAGGGGTCGGTCATCTCCCAGGACCCCCCGCGCGGCCCGCTCTACCGCGGCGACACGGTGACGCTGGTGGTCTCCCTCGGCCCCGAGCTGGTCACCGTCCCGCGCGACGGGGTGATCGGCGCGCCGATCGACGTCGCTAAGCAGACGCTCACCGACCTCGGCTTCGACGTGAAGGTCAAGAAGGACCCCACCTACATCGGCCTCGAGGTGGCGCTCAGGACCGAC
Source organism: uncultured Nocardioides sp. (assembly GCA_964591845.1). Taxonomy (GTDB): domain Bacteria; phylum Actinomycetota; class Actinomycetes; order Propionibacteriales; family Nocardioidaceae; genus Nocardioides. The sequence goes on along the minus strand of CAZQCA010000040.1, from coordinate 4,329 downwards.
CCCGAGTCCGGCGACCAGGTGCCCAAGGGCAGCACGATCACGATCTACAAGGTCTGACCCTCGGTGCGGACTCCGGCGGTGGTCCGGTGAGCGACGTGCGCACGCGGCTGGTGGCGACCGCCGCCCTGGTCGCGGTCACCGCCGTGTGGGGCAGCACCTTCCCGCTCATCAAGGGGCTGCTCGACCGGGTCCCGACGCTCGACTTCCTGGGGCTGCGGTTCACGATGGCGGCGGTGTTCCTGGTGCTCGTCGCGCCTCGCGCGCTCGGCCGCCTGCACCCCCGCTCGCGTCGCCACGCGCTCGTGCTGGGCGCGGTCTACGGGACCGGACAGATCCTGCAGACCGCCGGCCTGGCGCACACCCCGGCCAGTGTCTCGGGCTTCATCACCGGCATGTACGTCGTGTGCACGCCGCTGCTCGCGGCGCTGCTGCTGCGCACCAGGATCGGCTGGCTCACCTGGCTCGCGGTGTTGGTCGCCACGGCGGGACTCGCCGTGCTGACCCTCGACGGCGTCTCGGTCGGCTACGGCGAGGCGCTCACGCTCGTGGCCGCGGTCCTCTACGCCGCGCACATCGTCGGGCTCGGCGCCTGGTCCGAGCCCGGGCAGGCGCTGGGCATGTCGATCCTCCAGATCATCGTGATCGCGGTCATCTGCCTGGTCGCCACCGCCCCCGACGGCCTGGTCCTCCCCGACCGCACCGGCGACTGGCTGGCGGTGGCCTACATGGCCGTGTTCGCCGGTGCGCTGGCGATGTTCGGCCAGACCTGGGCGCAGGCCCACCTGCCCCCCACCCGCTCGGCGATCATCATGACGATGGAGCCCGTCTTCGCGGCGTTCTTCGCCGTGCTCATCGGGGGCGAGGGCCTCTCGCCGCGGATGGCGCTGGGAGGCGTGCTGGTCGTGACGGCGATGCTCATGGTCGAGCTCGCACCGCGCCGCAAGCTCGAGGCGGAGGTCCCCCACCTGACGGTGTGACGCAGCCCGTCGGCCGGGGAAGCGGTCCGTCCGCGGGGCAGGGACTCGGCACCGGCGCCCGCCTGACCTAGGCTGGCGGTCTCGGAGGTCGCCACGGGGAGGGAGTCGATGGCCTACTGCGCCCGGTGCGGGCACGACCTGGGCGAGGCCTCCCTGTGCCCGCGCTGCGGGACGCGCGCGGTGCGCAGCACCTGGCCTGCGTCGCCCACGACCACCGCCCCTCGGATCGCGGCCACGCTCGGCGACACCGCGGAGCGCCCGCTCGTCCTCGCGGACCCCGACGCGACCGTCGTACCCCCTCCGTCGGCGGAGCCGACGCCCTCCCACGCGCGCTTCCCGCTCTTCGCCGACGAGGTGCCCACGCAGGACCCGGCCTCGCTCGACCATCCACCGGTGGCGCCGCCGGGTGTCGACGGACGCGACCGCTCGCTCGCGGAGCTGCTGCCCTGGGCGCTGCTCGGGATCGCCGCCGTCGGCATCGTGTTGGTCCTCGCGATCTGGCTGCTCTTCCGCCCCGGCTCCGACGGGCCCGCCCCCGCGGGCTCGGCCGGGAGCGACCCGACCGGGAACGGGTCCGCCACGACCGACGACCCGGCCGACGAGGGCGACGGCCGGTCCGACGGCGACGGCGACGGCTCGGCCGGCGGCGGGAAGGGACGCGTGCGCGACGTGGCCGCCCGGGCCACGGCGCTGGTGCCGGCGACCGCACCGCCCAACCAGGACGTCGGCGGCCGGCCCGTGCGCTACGACGCCGGCATGATGTTCGACGGCGACCCGACGACGGCCTGGCGGATGCCCGGCGACGGCACGGACGCGCTGATCACGATCCGGCTGGCCGGCCCCACCGAGGTGCGCTCCGTCGGGCTGGTCAACGGCTACGCAAAGGAGGCGGTCGACGGTCAGGGCCGCACGATCCGGTGGTACCTCCGCAACCGGCGGGTGACCGCGGTGTCGTGGTCCTTCGACGACGGCTCGGTGGTGGAGCAGCGGCTGCGTCAGCGCCCCCGGCTGCAGACCCTCGACGTCGGCTCCGAGGTGACCTCGACGATCCGACTGCGGCTGCTCGGCGTCACGGCCCCCATGGGCGGCGGGCTCGGCCGCGACTTCACCGCGCTCAGCGAGGTCAGCATCCGCGGCGTGCCCCAGCGCTGATCCGCGCCGCCGGGCGCGGTCGTGTGCCCGGGCCACGCTCGCACCAGGACGGCTGGGGCACACGACCCTCGGGGGCGGGGGCTCAGAGGCGGGCCAGCACCGCGGCGGCGCGCCGCGCGTCCTCGGCGGACACGTCGAGGTGGGTGACCAGACGCACCGTCGTCGGCCCGACGGCGGCGACCCGGACACCCTCGGCCGCCGCGGCCGTGACGTACGCCGGCGCGTCGGGGCGCTCGACCACGACGATGTTGGTGTCGACCGTCGCCGGGTCGACCCCGCACGCCTCGGCCAGCAGCCGCGCGTGTGCGTGGTCGTCGGCCAGCCGCTCGACGTGGTGGTCGAGGGCATGCAGCCCGGCCGCGGCGAGCACGCCGACCTGACGCATCCCGCCGCCGAGCCGCTTGCGCCTGACGCGGGCCTCGGCCACGGTGTCGGCGCTGCCGACCAGCAGCGAGCCGACGGGCGCCCCCAGCCCCTTGGAGAGACAGACCGCCACCACGTCGGCGACGGCGGCGTAGTCGCGCAGGGACACGCCGGTGGCGACGTGGGCGTTCCAGAGGCGGGCGCCGTCGAGATGGATCCGGGCGCCCACCTCGTCGGCCCAGGCCCGCAGCGCCAGGAGCTCGGCCAGTGGCTGGACGGCGCCGCCGGCGAAGTTGTGGGTGTTCTCCACCGACACCGCCGCGGTCCTCACGAAGAAGGGCCCCATGTCGGGAGCGAAGAGCCGCCGCAGCCCCGGCAGGTCGACGCCGCCGCGCGGGTGGGTCCAGGTGCGCATGGTCACGCCGCTGATCGCCCCGTGCGCGCCGAGCTCGGCCCGGGCGATGTGCGCGGAGGACTCGCAGAGCACCTCCTCACCCGGCTCCACGATCGAGCGCACCGCCAGCACGTTGGCCATCGACCCGGTCGGCGTGAAGAGGGCCGCCTCGTGACCCAGCATCCCGGCGACGCGCTCCTGCAGCTCCAGGACCGTCGGGTCCTCGCCGAAGACGTCGTCACCGACCTCGGCGCGGGCCATGGCGGCCCGCATCGCCTCGGTGGGGCGGGTCAGGGTGTCGGAGCGGAGGTCGATCACGGCGTACGCGACGGCTCGTGGCTCAGGCGCGGTCGGACTCGGCCGCGCGGAGCATCTCGGCGACCAGGAAGGCCAGCTCGAGCGACTGCACCCGGTTGAGCCGCGGGTCGACCACCGACTCGTAGCGGTGCGCGAGCCCGGCCTCGTCGATCTCCTCCCCGCCACCGACGCACTCCGTGACGTCGTCGCCGGTCATCTCCACCAGGATGCCGCCCGGCCAGGTGCCGAGGGCCCGGTGGACGTCGAAGAAGCCCTGCACCTCGTCGATCACGTCGTCGAAGCGCCGGGTCTTGAAGCCGTTGCTGGCCTCGAACGTGTTGCCGTGCATCGGGTCGCATACCCACGCGACCCGGACGCCCTCGGCGGTGACCTTCTCGACCAGCGGCGACAGCCCCTCGCGGATCCGCGAGGCGCCGAAGCGGGTGATGAACGTCAGGCGGCCCGCCTCGTTCTCGGGGTTGAGCCGGCCCGCCAGCGACAGGGCGTCGTCGGCGGTCGCGGTGGGGCCGAGCTTGACCCCGATCGGGTTGCGCAGGTGGCGGAAGAGCTCCACGTGGGCGCCGTCGAGCTGGCGGGTCCGCTCGCCGATCCACACGAAGTGACCCGACACGTTGTAGGGCAGCTCGGTGCGGGAGTCGATCCGCGTCATCGCGTGCTCGTACTCCATGAGCAGCGCCTCGTGGCTGGAGTAGAAGTCGACGCGGCGCAGCTCGTCGGTGTCGACGCCGATCGCGTCCATGAACGACATCGCCTTGTCGATCTCGGCGGCCAGCGCCTCGTAGCGCTGGCCCACCGTGGAGTCGCGCACGAAGTCGGTGTTCCAGGTGTGCACCTGCCTCAGGTCGGCGTAGCCGCCGGTCACGAACGCGCGCACGAGGTTCAGCGTGGCCGCCGACGCGTGGTAGACCTCGACCAGCCGCTGGGGGTCGGGGATCCGCGACTCGGGGGTGAAGTCGAAGCCGTTGACGGCGTCGCCGCGGTAGGCCGGCAGCGTCAGCCCGTCGCGGGTCTCCGAGTCGGAGGAGCGAGGCTTGGCGTACTGGCCCGCGAGGCGCCCGACCTTGACGACCGGCACCGACGCGGCATAGGTGAGCACCACGGCCATCTGGAGCAGCACCCGCAGCT
>CAZQCA010000039.1:0-18665 GCA_964591845.1 uncultured Nocardioides sp. | reverse complement strand
GAGGTGGCCCCGTATGCACTTCGGGGCCACCTCGCCACGTCCACGAGGTCAGCTGGACCTGACCATTCGGGGGGTGTCCCCCCTGCGAGGGTGTCTCGCAAACTCAATCGACTGACCCCTGGAGAGCAGGGATCGGGCATCTGGGTGCAGTGGGAAACTGAGTCGGTGTGTCCCCCTGAGTGCTTTCGTTAGGGCGGGTTAGGGCTCCTCTTCGATCTGGACGCGATTGGCGTCGATGATCTCGGCGCGTGATCGGATCTGGATGGCGAGGTCGTCGCTGGTGGCGGCCATCAGCTCGTAGCGGACTGTGACGAGTTGTGGGTCGATGTCGTCGCGTTCGAGTAGGTCGGCGAGCCACATGAGCTGTGAGCGGAGCTGGTCGCGGGTGGTGTCGTCGGCGAGGCTGCGGTTGGTGACCTCGAGGCGGTACCACGAGTAGCTGGTCGGTGTGGGCTTCTTGGGTTCGGTGGGCTTCTTGGAGCCTTCGCCTGGGCCGCCGCCGGTGTCGCCGCCGGGCTGGACGGTGTGTTCGTCGTGGGGCTGGTCGGCTCGGCGGAGTTGTTGTTGGATCGAGCTGATGGCGAGCTGGGCGGGGCTGGCGACCTGGAGGCGGTTGCCGTCAGAGCCGACGAGTTCCCAGCCTCCGGTGCCAGGGCCGTCGTGGCCGGCTGGCTGGAGGAGCCCGTAGATCGCGTTGCGGATCTCTTCGATGCTCGGCACGAGCGGGAAGCGGGGGTCCTTGTAGAAGGACGAGACGACATCTTTGAGGGTGAGGTGCCTTTCGAACTGGTCGAGGAGGATCGCGACGTACTTCTCTGAGAGGGGGACGCGTTGGCGTTGACCGGTGGCCTGGTCGGTGTGGTCGCCGACGGCGCGGCTGGCGTCGACGAGTTCGCCCCAGACGTCGGTGCCGTTGAGCGCGGTGCGGGTGTCGTCGTCGAACTTGGGGATCTCGACGGCGAGGGTGTCGTCGGTGCGGGTGAGGTAGGCGAAGTGCCGGTAGGCGTTGCGGATCTTGTTCTTGAGGGCGGTTTCGGCGTCGGCGAGTTCGCTGGCCGCTTGGGTTCGTTCGTCGTCTTCGGTGACTTGGTCGCGGACGAGTCGCCAGGTGAGGACTTGGCGGGCGGCTTCGTAGGCGTAGCGACGTTGGTAGGTGTTGACGGCGGCGACGACGCAGCTGGCGGCGTTGTCGACGACGAGGGCGTCGGCGCCGACACCGAGCATCGCTTCGATGTCGTCGCGGGACTTGGTGTCGTCGCCGTTGAGGAGCGTCCAGTAGCAGCAGTCGAGCACGACGAGGCGTGTGGCTTGGGAGTCGATGCCGGCGGTCACGTCGGCGAGGCCCTGCTTGCCGGTAGGCCCGTCGATGTGGAGGACCTGTTCGAACGGGCCCTTCTGGGCGATCGTCTGGGCGGTCTCCCAGGCGAGCTGTTGGACTTGGGCGTCGTCGATGCGGCTCTTGGCGTCGGTGGCGTACATCCGAAGGGTCTGCTTGATGGTCAGCCAGTACCGGTCGGGGGCGTTCGCGGGGTGGATCGTCTCGAGGGATCCGAGGCCGTCGTCGCTGGTGAGCGCGATGAAGACCTGTTCGACGTCCGCGAAGGCGGTGTGGCCGCCGGGCTCGAGGAGGGCGGCCATGAGTTCGGCTTTGGTGGCGCCGCGCTTGACTTGGGCGCGGGCGACGAGGCTGTAGTTGAGGAGAGCGGTGGCCATGCGGACCGCCGGGTTGGGTTGGCCGAGTTGGAGGCCGTCTTCGGCGAGTTGGGTGTCGATGACCACGGCCCGGCCGGAGGTGCCGTCGGCGGAGGTGATGTCGGTGGTGGCGACGCCTCTATACATCTGGATGGCTTGGCTGTTGCCGAGGAGCAGCCCGGAGTTGAGCAGGGCGTCGAGGCCCCGGGCTTGGGGGATGTCTCCGGCGCCGCGGATGCCGCCGACGGGCAGGTCGCCGACACCGATGAGCGCTGGCGCCCAGTCGCCAGCTTCGGCGGCGCGGACCCAGTGCAGGACGGTCAGGGCGAAGATGGCGACGGTTGACCGGACCCGCTGGAAGCCTTGGACCTTGCCCCATTCGTCTTGGACGAGGTCCATCAGGTCGGGGTGGAACGGGTAGGTGGCGGCGATGCGGTCGGGGAGCCCAGCGGCGTTCTTGCCGGCGGGCAGTCGATCGAAGACCTGCTCGGACCACGCCGGGTCGGCGTCGATGGTGGCCTGGTACGCCTTGGCGAGCTTGTCGGTGGGGAGCTTGGTGGTGGGCCGTTCGAAGATGCGGCGGCGGATGATGGCGGCGAAGTCGCCGGTCTCGGTGACGGCGATGGTGGTGCCGTTGCGTTCGAACCGCTTGGCGATGTAGGTGCGGAAGTCCTCGGCGAGCGGCGTGTAGCCCTCCTGGTCGAACTCGGAGCGGATCATGACGACCACGAACGCGACCCGTTCGACGTCGTCGCAGGCGTCGGCGAGAGCGTTGAGGAACGCCTTCTCGCCGGGCATGGTGTCGACGACCTTGGCGTCGGAGAGCGCCATGGCGTAGTCCATGAGCTCGTCGAGGAGGATCAGGACGGGCTGGTCGACGTGCTCGAGTGCTTCGCGGAGGGTCGCCTTGTTGGCCTTCTTGGCCGAGTAGGTGTCGTAGAGGTCACGGTCGCCGTCGAACAGCGCCCACAAGAACCGGCCGAAGAGGTCGGTGGCGGGCCCGAACGTCTCGGAGACGGCGCCGGGTGAGAAGTTGTCGGCGGTGAGGGTGACGATGCGGGCCGGTTCGGTCGCGGCGGTGTCGCCGGCGGCTTCTGCTTCGGCCTTGACCGCCTTGCCGAGGTCGGTGCCGAAGAACGCCCTGGGGTCTCTGGCCATGTGGTAGAGGCCGACGAGGGCGTGGGACTTGCCGCCGCCCATGCCCTGGTCGAGGTGGTAGAGGGCGGTGGCTTCGGCGCCGCCGGCGAGTCGGCGGGCGACCCGGCTGAAGAACCCGACGAGGTTGGCGGTGGGTTCGGTGATGTCGGCGTAGTAGTCGACGCGCCGGTAGGGGGCGTCGCCGGTCTGGTACACGGCCTTGTGGAGGCTCATCTGAAGCTCGCCGACGCCGCCGTCAGAGGCTTGGACCTCGTCGCGGAGGCGGAGGACGTCGGTCCAGTGGGGGACCTTGGCGGTAGCCATCAGTTGTTCTCCTCGAAGAGGGCCGACTGTTCGTGGGCGGCGCGGGAGGCGCCGACGAGGACGGTGATCGTGGACGCGGAGCGCTTGATGCCGGCGAGGGCCTTGGCGACCGTGTCGGCGGCGGGCAGGTTGTGGGACAGGTCGGCAACTACAGCCCACAGGTGCTGGTCGTTGGCGTCTCGTTCCGCTGCGGCCATGACCTCGGTGACGGCTTCGGTGCCGCCGGCGTCCCAGGCGGCGGCCATGGCCCGCACGACTTCGAGGGTGGACGACTCGGGTCCGACGGTTCCGGGGTCATCGAGGCGGAGCCGGAACCCGGACTTGGACTCGGCGAGGACCCGGTCCTTGAGGTCCTGGATGTGGAGCTCGTCGGCTTGGGCGAAGAACACCGCTTCGCCCTTGGGGACGTCGCTGCGTCCCTTGGCGCGCAGCCAGAAGATGCCGAACCGGGTGAACGCGTCGAAGGTCTCGAGGGGCAGCTGATCGACCCGCAGGGCGGTGCTGTCACGCACGGCGCGGCGGGCGATGTTGAGGTACCGGTCGAGGGTCGCGGTGGTGCCGTCGGGGTTGAGGACGTCGCTGTAGCGGCCGTAGACCTCCATGGCGGGCCCGTAGGACGCCATCAGCTGGTCCTCGAGGGCGAGGCCGTCGTCGTCCCATTGGCGGACCCGTTCGGACACGGCGGTCGCGACCTCGCGGTCGACGGCGGCGGCCACCCCGACCGGCCGGTTGGCGGGGGCGACCCGGCAGCCGATGGTGATCGTGACCTTGATCGACGCGACCCCCTGGTTGCCGGACTCGGTGCGCGACGGCCAGGCGGCGGTTACGACGAACCCGGCGGTCTGCAACGCCCCGAGGAGGCGCCGCCAGGCGTCGGGGTCAGAGTGGCCGAACACGACGACGAGGTGCCCGTCGCCTTTGAGGACCCGGCGGGCCTCGGCGAACGCCTTGGCCAGCATCGACTCGTAGAAGTCGGTGTCGTGACGGACCCGGCCGGGCTCGTGGACCCGGCGGACGATGATCTCCTGGTCCTTGTCCTGAAGCCCCGTCGTTTCCTGGGCGTCGGGGCCGAACAGGTCGGGTTCGATGTCGAACAGGGCCCGCTTGAGCCACACGTGGAACAGGTCCGACGCGTCGGCGTACTCGATCATGTCGTAGTACGGCGGATCGCAGATCACCGCGTCGATCGACCCGTCCCGGAACGGCAACGCCGTCGCCGAACCCTGACGAGCCGACACCGGGGCCCCCCGATGGCTGGCCAGCACTTTGCGGACGGCGGCGACGGCGGTGGAGCTGACCGATCCCCAGGTGCCGGCACCGTCGCCGGGTCCCGCCTCGAAGTAGTCGAACTGAAAGTTGACGCTGGCCTCATTCGAGAACAGGTCGCCAACCTGGGTGTTGTTGTTCTTCGAGCCATCCGGCTTCCCGTGCTGGCGAAGCCGAGCACCTCGAGTTGCGAGCCTCAGCCGACGGCAGAGCGTCGAGGCGGCGAAGGAGGTAAGTGCTCGTGCGTAGTCGGGGCTGACCCCGGCGGCGAGGAGGTCGCGGTGGACCTCGCGGGCGGCGTGGGCGGTCTCGATGAACGAGCGGGTCTGGCGGTCGTTGGCGAGCTCACCGAAGGTCCGGTAGCCGTAGCCGCTGGCCATGACGGTGTGCACGTTGCCGGCCGGGATCGCCTCGTCCGGGACAGCCGGATACGGCCACTCGTAGTCCACATCGAGCATCCGGTCGGCGGTGGCCGCGTCGAGCTCGGCGGCGGTCGGCTCCCTGAAGAACCGCTTGCCGTCGGCATCGAAGTCGGCGACGACGATCAGCTCGTCGTGGTACTCGTCGGCGTCGCCCTTGGCCTTGACGGTGTCGAGCGGGTGGACGTGCTGGCAGAACAGACAGCGCGCCGACTTGCCCTTCTTCTTGGTGCCGTCGGCCCGGGTCGTCGAGCTGTAGGTGGGCTGCTGTGTGGGTGGCCCGTCGACAACCGCGGCGCGCCAACGGTCGCCGTCCACTGCGAGGTGGATCGACTGGCCGGGGTCGCTGGTCTTGTTGTTCGGGTGCTTGAGGGTGAGCGACCCGAGCAGCGGGAACCGGCGCCGGCAGCCGTCACACGGGATGGTGACGACCCACAGGTAGCCCCACGGGAACTTCCCGTCGCCGTTGCGGGGGTAGTAGGGCTCCATGGCGACAGCGACCCGGCGGCCGACCTCGGCGAGGACCCGGTCGACGTCACCGGCGAGCCGATCGCCGCCGGCGTCGAGGTCAAGGGTGCCGCTCTTGACCGGATCGAACGGCACCGGAGGCTCGCCAGACCAGTCGCGTGACGGGTAGTCGGCCAGGAGCCGGCCGGCGAGGGTCGCCACCGGCGATAGGTCGACGCCGATAGCCTTGGCGCCTGCTCGGGCGGCTTCGAGCGGAAGTATCGCCCGCCCGGAGAACACGTCGAGCACCACCGGCGGGGTCCCGCCGTTGTGGCCAACCACCCTTTCGGCGAGAGCGTTCATGTCGTCGGGCGCGCCGGCGAGGATGGCGGCCTCGACCAGCGGCTTCAAGGCGTCATCGGCGGGGAGGAGCGCTGTCAGCGCTGCGGCGCGGGCCTGTGCGATGGGCCGCGACGCGAACCACGTGAAGATCGCCTTCTCGACCCGCCCCGAGCCCTCCGGGGTCTCGCATGCCTTGTCGACGGCGTCGACGGGGAACCAGCGGTCGATGAGGCGGGTGTCGCCGTTGTTGGCGGCGGTCATGGCGTGTGCTCCCTGAGTTGGGACAGCTTGATCTGGAACCGTTGGATCTGGCGGGCGGCGCCGGCGAACAGGCGGACCGGGTCCTGGGCGCGCACCTCGACGACCGGGTCGGTGTCGCAGTTGGCGACGACGTACAGCCAGTAGTCGCTGCCGCGTTGGAGCGCCTGTGACCATTCGTTCTGCTCGAGCCACACCGGGCCCAGGTCGCCGAGCTCGCCCTTGACTTCGACGAGGCGCTGTTCGCCGCTGGTCTTGTGGCGGGCGAGGAGGTCGTAGCCGACGCCGGCGGTCTGGCGGTCATCGACGGAGAACCCGAGCCGTTCGAGCTCGTCGACGACGACGCTGATCGCGACCTTCTCTGCGCTCGGGTTGTAGCCGACCGCGGCGATGTCGGCGCCGCCGGTGACTTGCGCCCAGCCGACGAGCCGCACCCCGGTCGGCTGGACGTCCTCGAGAATGTCGAGTTGGGCGCTGCGGTGACGTTTCTCCGTGTCAAAGGCCGCCCTGCGGGCATCGCGTTCGTCGCGGGGGAGATCGCGGATCTCGTCGATCAGCCGGTTCTCGACCTCGGTGAGCTGCCGGCGGGCCTTGGCGACCCAGTCGAGGCGCTCGGTCTTCTGGCGTTCGATCTCCTCGACGAGCGCCTGCTTGGCTTGGGCTTCGGTGTCAGCAAGCTGTGCTGGTGTGGGCCGCTCGGCTGCCGGGCCCGTCGCTGGTTCGAGGTTGAGCAGGCACTCCCAGGACATCTCGATGGCTCCGCCGCCGGACCAGCGGACCAGCAGCGGCGCCGGGCGGGCGACCTGGCGGACACCGTCGTGCATCCTGACTTCGGCCTCGTAGACCAGCAGCTGGTAGTCGGTGAAGGATCCGGTGTCGACGAGCCGGACGCCTCGCAGCAGCTCGGGCCGGCCGGCGCCGACAGCGAGATCGACGAGCTCGGTGAAGGCGTCCTCGGTGGGGCCGAGGACGGTCACGTCATCGAGGCCGGCGGCACCATCGGCGCGTGCCTGGTACACGGCGGTGCCGGAGGACGCGAACAGGCGGCTCAATCCGCCGGCGAACGCTGGGGGCAACGGCCGGTCGGCACGCACCGAACGGATCCCTTCCGCCGGCCCCGGGGCGACGGTCCAGCCTTGGGCGGCGGCGAGGGTGTCGACGAACCGGTCGACGAACACCGGGTTGATCGCTTCGACCCGGTCGTGACGGAACCTCGCTTCGGCGGCGGCGTGGTCGACCTTCGAGCTGAGCCGCCGGTTGTCCTCGGCCAACGCGGCGCCGGCCTCACGCAGCTCGTCGACGGTCGGCACGTCGTCTTCGACGTTTGCGTCGGGGTCGGCTTGGGCTCGAGCGAGCGCCTCCGCGAAGTCGAAGCCGCCGACGTTGGCGACGGTGGCATCCAGCAGGTCGAAGATCCGCCCGCCGAGGCTCTCCCCGGCGGTCTCGAGGTTGTGGAGCATCACCTCCTGCACGCGGCCTTCGCGGGTGGCGGGAGCAACGAGGTGGTAGACGAACACGTCGTTGGTCTGACCGATCCGGTGCAGGCGGCCCATCCGCTGCTCGAGACGCACCAGCGACCACGGGATGTCCCAGTCGATCATCACGTGGGCGCTCTGGAGGTTGATGCCCTCGCCGCCGGCGTCGGTGGACACCAGGACCTGGAAGTCGCCGTCGAGGAACCTCTGCTGAAGGCCATGACGGGCCCTCTGATCGACCTCGCCGTAGAGGATCTCGACCGTGTAGCCGGCTTCGGCGAACAGGTCACGCAACCAGAACGCGGTGTCGGTGAACTCGGTGAACACCAGCGCCTGACCGGCGCCGGGCCGGATGCCGTGCAGGGCGAGCTTGTCCTGGGCGGCGGTCCACTTCGCCGGTGTCCCGCCCTGTTCGATCGCGGCCCGGACCTTCGCCAGGACCGTCTCGACCGCTTCGATCTCGGCCTTCTTGTCGATGGTGTCGGCGCTGACGAGCGCCTCCTCGGCGGCTTCGATGTCGTCCGGGTTCTCGAACGACGACGACTCCAGCCGGTTCGACCGGAGCCCTTTCGCGAAGCTCTCGGGCACCAGACGCCGGCCGCGGGTGGCGGCGGCGCCGCTGAGAGCGTCGAGGCGGCGCAGCAACGTCTCGCGAGCGGCGGGTAGGCCGGACGCAGCCCGCTTGCCGTAGATGGACAGCGCGAGCGTCGAGTTCTCGCCGTACCACTGCTGCGCGTACTCCATCACTGCCTGGTAGGCGCCCATCTCGAGGCCGCCGAGTTCGACCGGGACGGTCTCAGCGAACCGGTTCGGGAACAGCGGGTTGCCGTCGGGGCCCCGCAGTTCCTCCTTCATCCGCCGCAGGAACGACATGCGGCTCGGGCGCAGCGGCCCGTCGTAGGAGTCGTGGTCGGGATCCCACGGGTACAGCGCCGGGTTCAGCAAATGGCACAGGCCCCGGAAGAAGTGCTCCTTGCCGCGATGCGGTGTCGCCGTCAACAACAGGAGGTGATGCGAGCGGGCGGCCAGCTCCTGGGCCGCGCCCAGGTACCTCGACGTGGGGGTCAGACGGTGCGCCTCGTCGAACACCGCCAACGACCACGACGCGGTGCTGCCAGCGGCCTTCCGGCGCACATCGGGGTTGCCGGTGTAGAGGTCGAGGCTCACGAGCCACACGCTCACACGCGGGTCCAGGTCCATCGGGTCCAGTGCAACCTCACGGGTCAAGACGCTGGCTTGGATCCCGAAGAAGTCCTCGAGCTCCTCCTGCCACTTCAACACGAGGTGGGCGGGCACCACGATGATCGACGCCCCCGCGACCAGGCCACGTCGGCGGCCCTCTCGCAGGTACATCCCGGTCATGATCGTCTTGCCGGTCCCCGGCTCATCGGCGAGCAAGAACCGCAACTTTGGCTGTGGGAGCATCTCGTCGAAGACGGCTTCGTCCTGATGCGCCAGCGGATCGAGTTCGCGGGTCGCCAGCGCTGCCGAACGGATCCTTGGCGTGACGTAACGCATCCACTGCCCGTAGAGGCCGGCCAACCCGAGCGACGGGTCACCAGCGCCGTCGTTCTCAGGGACAGCAGCATCGGCGAGCTGGACCCACGACAGCGTGCGGTCCCTGATGTCGCCACCCTGGAGCCGGACAATCAGATCCGCCCCGGTGTCCGTGGCGGACGCAGCCTCGACTGTCACCAACTGCCCGTCCACACGCAACCTGTCACCCCGAGCGGGCAACCCCCGTTCAGTCACCGGCCACCACCACACCCGCCGCTCTCACGATCCCAACCGCTCGCTTCCCATCTCGAAGAACCAGCCTCCCCGCCAGTAGGCGACAGCCGTGACCACCGTCGCGGTCCCCATCGACACTTCAGGCCAGATGCCGCTTCGAGCGGGTAGTCCAGCACCACGACGGCGACGGCACCATCAGCGCTGTGCTCGAGGGGTCTTACGGGGAGGTCTTGCCACAGGAATCCACGGTACGCGTCCGGGCTGGCCGCAGCCGGGAACTCGGTCGAGAGCACTCGCCACTAACTCAACCTGTCGCCCGATCACGCGGCAGCCCAGGTGACAGAATCGACCCGGTGGAACCGACAGGAGAATGGAAGTTCCGCCTCGAAGCTGCGCAGAGGGAGCTCGAGGCACTCCGCTCTGAGGTCGCCGCCCGCGCCACCGTTGCCCTCGAAGCCGAGGTCGTCGACCTCCAGACCAAGCTCGCTCGGGCTCAGGCCGAGATCCGACGACTGAGAGCCAAGGTCAACGGGCTCCTCGCGCTCGTCGCCGAGCCCGAGCCCGAGCCCGAGCCTCCGCAATAGTCAGCGACCACGGGCAGAGAGGCCGACCCGCCTTGACACCGTTCTGCGTTGTCGGGCGGTCGGAGGCCGTGGGGTGTGGGTTTGCTCAGTCGTCTTCGGCTTCGCGCCTGAGCTCCTCTTCGGAGTAGCCCATGGTGTAGTCCTCGTCCATCCCGGATGAGAGCCAGATGTCCTTTGCCTCGGTGAGGGGCAGACGCTCACTACTGTCTTCATCGTCATCATCTTCGTCGTCTTCTTCCCAGAATACGGCGGTGTGAGCATCGTGAGCTTCGTCAGCGATCTCTGAGAGGCGTTCGTATTCAGCCTCGGCCACCTCCCTCCGCGCCTCGATCTCGGCCTCCTGCTCCGCGGATTCGCCCTCTTCGTGCTCGTCTTCGATTGCGTACAGGCGATCGGCCGCAGCGTCTCGCTCGGCCTCGGCCCTGGCTGCGATCTCGTCCAACTCCTGCATTCTCGCTGCCTTGTCATCACGCGACATGGTCGGAGCCCCTTCCTCTCCTCGTGGATCCGGAAGAGTACATTCGCGCCCGGGACGAAGAAGTGGAGGGGGCCGCTCAGGTTGGCGGGTCCGGGTCGTCGACGGGGCGCAGAACCCTGACCTTCTCCTTTCGCTCGCGGAGGACGGCGTCGCGCTCGGGGCGTAGCTGCCAGTGGAGCTCTCGGGCGTAGGAGAGGACGTGCGCGAGTTCCGTTTCGGCGTCCTGGCGGCGGGCTCGTTCGTCGCGGATGATCTGGTGGGCGTGTTCAAGTTGTCGGCCGAGGTCGGCGGCGGTCACGGCGACACCCACGAGTTGCAGTTGTGCTTCGACGAGGGCTGGGAGATGCTCCTTGACGTCGTCGAGGAGTTGACTGTGGTCCCGATACGAGGCTGAGCGGGCGGCGGGAGCGGCCGTCGTCACCGCTTTCTTGTTCACGGGCTGGTCGGCGGCGGTGAGCGCGACTGCTGCGACGACGAGGCGCAGCGCGGTGGGCACTGCTTCTTGGCCCATCAGGTCTGTGGTCAGCGGCTCCCCTTCGGACACGCGTCGCGCGACTCGGAGGAGAGCGTCGATGCCGTCGACGTTCACACTCGGTCCTCCAATGCTGCCTGGATGTAGTCGGCGACGTGGTCGGCGACGAGGTCTTGCAGTTCCTTGTCGTCCATGCCTTGGAACTCCTGTGCGATGTTGGGGTTGCGCTCGTCCATGTCCTGGGCGGCTGTGATCGAACGAGGTGAGCCGATGGCGAGCTGCTGACGGCGCATGAGTTCGTAGCGGGCACGGTCGGGACGAGACATCACGGAGTTGCGGCACTCCCCGGGGGCGCAGAGCCGGAAGTCGGCTTGGCCTTGGCCGCCGCAGAGCGCCCCCTCGGGCTGGAAGACGCAGAGGCTGAGCGGGCCTTGGCTGATGTTGGCGTGGCGCTTGCCGAGAGCACGAAGACGTGCAGGCGTCAGCGGCTTGGGGTTCGACAGTTCCGTCTCGCTCGCCTCGAGCGCCCGGTCCAGTCGGCTGAGCCCCTTGCCGGTGAGGCTGTCTCGTGCGTTCGCTAGTCGAGCGACCCGGCGGCCGGTGTCTCGTTGAACCTCCTCTTTGGTCTCTTCGGGCTCGAGAGGGGTGATGAGGCGGTACACGTCGCCCATGTAACCGCCGGCGACCGCAGCCGTGTCCCACTGGCCGTACGCGGCAGCCAGAGCCTGGCCGTGCTCACGGATCGCGTACGCCTGGGCGCAGGTGATGCGCACCTCACGCATGCTGAGGTTCACACCGTCAAGATCGCGTGCGATGACGCCTCGTTCGCGCAGTTCGCTCGCCCCGAGCTTCAGCAGGTCCAGGAACGAAAGGTCGAGGTGCAGGGTGTCGCGGGCGCCGGCCCGAGGCTCCTTCCCGCGTGGCGTCGCGAGCCGGTGGTCGAACAGGTACGGGACGCCGGTCTCGGCGCTTCGCCGGGGCTCGTAGCCGAGAGCCTTCTGGAGGCGTTGCAGCAGGCCGATGATGTACGCGATGCGGGCGTTGACCACCACGGTGGTCTCGACGTCGACATGGCGGTTCTTGGTCTTGAACGCGCTCAGGACGTAGCGGGTGTAGCTGGTGCCGTCGGGGCGGGTGAGTTCCTCGACCTTGAGCGGGTCGAACCGCAGGACCGCGAGTTGGCTGTCGCGCAGCATGACCGTGGCGGCGATGTAGTACATCGCGTAGTAGACGAGCCGGCGCTGCCAGATGTCGAGCTCGGATCTCAACGGTAGGAGACGGCTGACCCAGGGGACCTGGTGGCCGTCGCTCCGAGGTAGGACGGTGATTGGCACCGGGCAAGGACTCGCGTCCAGCGAGTACCTGACGGAATCACCCAGCTGGCTCTTGGCCCACCGGCCGGCGAGGTACGCGTCGTCGGCGTCGAAGATCCCGATGAGGCGGCCGAGCGGCGCGGCCGCGATTGTCAGCCCGCCGCTGGTGTTGGTCGAGCCCGGCAGGACACGGTCGTTGGCGTCAGCAATTTGGGCGCACAGGTCGAGCATGGCGTCGAACCGGTCACGTTCGCTGAGGAGCCCCTCGTCGGATGTGTTCGATGCCCACCATTCGACATGGCTCACCACGTCCTCGGCGACATGGTCGAAGAACCACGCGGCGTACCCGAGCGCCTGGCCGACGGCTTCGTGGGGTCGGACCGCGTTGTGCTTGGCCTTGCGGGCGAAGAGCTCCGACACGGTCTTGCCGTCGAACGGTTGCCGGGGCCCGAGGAGGTTCTTGCGGCCCGTGATCTGGGTGGTCTGCCACAGCGCGATCAGCTGCTGGGCGCGTCCGCGGCCGGTTGTGGCTGACAGCGTCGCGCCGGACTGCTTGTCCGATACATCGGCGGGCTGGACGAGCAGCACGACGAGGCGCTCCCAGTCGTCACTGTCGAAGTCCGTGATGGCGCTGCGATCGACAACGGAGAGAGCGTGCCCGAGCATCTTGATGTTGCCTTGGGCGGTCACAGGGGCAATGGGCTCTTGGATGGTGGGCCAAGCGGCGGCCATCGGTTCGTCGGGCGCGCGCTCAGCAGCGAGGGCAGGGTTGAGCTGGAGAAGCGCGAGTTCCTTCGCGGCGTCTCGCCAGCGGGGGTCGAACCTGGAGAAGTCGATCCTGGTCTGGCCGCCGGCTTTCGACTTCCAGGTCGGATGGCCGGCGAGGTCCCATGAGTCGTCGCCGAAGCGGACCTGATGGTCGAGGCTCTCCCCTCCGGGGATCAGACCGTTGATGAGTTCGGAGTCGCTGATGAAACCGGCGGCGGGGGTGTCGCCGGCGGGCACGGGGAACGCGATCAGTTCAGCCATTGCGGAGCTCCATGTACATGCCGGTCACGGTGAGGATGTGGGGGACGAGATCGGTGCTGCGTCGGACGTTGCCGACGACCATCGGGGGGTACTGGTCGAGGCAGGCTTGTGCGTAGAAGCGCAGCGGGGACGCCTGGCCGTTCTCCCACTCGTCCGGGTCGTTGCGTTTGATGATGTCGGCCAGCTCGACCGCGGCGAGCAAGCCTGGGATGTGGTCGACGGTCCGGAATCCGTTCGGGCAGGTGAAGCAGGCGACGATGCCGAGTCCGCACCGGCGGCCGCTGCCGTCGGGGTCCTTGCCGTTGGAGGCGCAGACCCCGATCTCCATGTCCATCACCTGGTCGGCGGCGACCGCGGCGAGGTCCGCTGCGGGCCCGGCGGTGGCGTCCGCGACCACGTTGAAGTCCTCCACGGCTACGTCGTGGAACGAGTCCTGGGCGGCGACGGCGTGCTTGTTGAACACGAAGTCCGACAGGACGTTCGCGAGGTAGTGAGTCTTGGTCCGGTCGGTGTGCCCGTGCACGTCGGCCTTCAACCCGTCGGCCATGGCTCGGCGTTGCGCGACAAGGCGTAGCGCGGAGGTGCGGAGCGGGGCTTCGGAACGTGGACCGGCGGCCGCGGTGTCCCAATGGTCGTTCCATGCGGAGCTCTTGCGCCAGGCGTGCTGCATGCGGTTCGAGTCGATCACGGCAGCGTCGGCGGGATCTGATGTGTGCTCGACGTAGAGGCGGTCGACGATGTCAGGAGCGGCGCCGGCGGGGGTGGTGAGGTGCGAGCGGGCGTGGCGGCTGAACCGGGTGAGGCCGCTGAGCGACTCGATGACGCCGCCCGGGGTGTAGATCGACACGAGGCGCGTCGGTCGGGTGTCCTGGGTGCGGTTGCGGCTCTTGACGTTGTGCTCCAAGGCGTCGTCGGGGCCGAGGTAGGTGAGCGCCTCGGCGTTCTTCCCGAGGATCACCGAGAGGTTGTACCCGGCGTTCTCGCCTAGGCAGTGCAGGATGGCGGCGGCCGTGATCGTTACGTTGTCGGGGTAGAGCGCGACACCGATCTCCTTCATCTTCAGGCCGCGCACGCCGGGGTTCTTGTGGTGCTTCTTGTACCCGAAGCGCCAGGGGTGGGTGACCGCCCAGGCGACCTGAACGTCGGTGGGGGCGGCCTGGCTTGGTTGCGGCGCTTCCGGCTTGGTCACCTCGGGGTGGGCGTCCCTGGCCCGGTCGATGATCTCCTCGGCGGGGATCCGCAGCCACGACCGTGAGCTCGTGTCGTAGCCGAGAGCGGTGAACAGGTGGCGCTGCGCGTCGAAGCGTTCCTTGTAGACGCCTCGGGCTGCCTTGTCGATGGCGTCGGCGACGGCGTCGTCGTAGGTGAACGGATCGGTGTCCTCGGCCCGGAACCGGGTGTTCTTCAGGACCGTGCTGATGGCGGGGCCGTTGGGATGGTTGTCGCGGACCACTCGCGCTAGGAGCCAGCATGCGGAGCGCTTCTGGTTGGAGTGCATGGGCTGGTAGAGCGATCGCAGCAGCGACACGTCGACCGATGGATCGCCGAAATCCTCTATTCCAGAGGCGTGCAGCACCTCAAGCATCACCTTCGATTGCCACATAGCGTTGCGCAGCGAGTGCTCGGACTCCCAGCCGGAGAAGGCGTCGCCGTTGTCGGAGACCTTGATGGAGTCGGCCATCGCTTGCAGCAGTTGGCGGGCCGCAGCGGTCGGCTCCGAGGTCAGCCGCCGGGTCTGGGGCTGGTAGGCGGCTGCGGTCCGGTAGGTGATCGAGAGGTCGTCCGGGTCGACGGCCACGAGCTCCTGGATGTCGTAGGTGCCGCTCCGGTGGCCGCGGGTGGGATGCGCCATTAGAACCCTTCTCCGATGAACTGGCCTATGGGGATGCCGAGGAAGCGGTGCGCCGTGGAGATGTAGAGCTGCGTGGAGGCTTCGCTGGCGTGACCGAGCGAGAACTTCACCATCTCGACCGCGGACGCGATCCGGTCGACCATCCAGTCCTCGCGGCGGTCGCCGGGTACGGCGTCGGCGATCACGTCCCGCAGGATCGCGAGCGTCATGTGAACCGCGTAGGTGTGACGGAGATCGTGGAGCCGGAACCTGGCGGGGAAGTCAGCGTTGATGCGCTCCCTCACGAAGTCCCGAGCGCCGGCTACGGCATGCTGGTAGCTGCTGTACACGAGCGGCGCACCGGTGTACTCGTTGAGGAAGAGCACGGCGCTGGCCCCGTCAGGGGTGACGAGGCGACGGCGTTCGGTGTCAGCGATGACCGACCAGCGGTCGGAAGTGACCTCGCCGGTGGAGCGGTCGAGGTACCGGACGGTCGAAGCGTTGGCGTCGACGATCTCCAGCGGTTCGCTGGGGGTGTAGCGGCTGCGGTTTACGACGTCGCTGCGGGGGCCTTCGATGTAGCCGTGGACAGCTCGGAGCCGGTGGGTGAACACGAGCGCGTCGCCGCCGGCGTCGCCTTTGGTGATCCGGTCGGCCACGACCATGGTCGTGACGGGCAGCTCGGACAGCGCCGGGATCTCGTAGGTCGTGATGTTGGCGAGGTTGTTGCGTCGCAGCCCGGCGGCGAGCCCGAGGCTGAGGATGGCGTGGTCGCGGTCAGCGCCGCGGTAGTCGTCCTGCTGGCCGTTGAGGTCGACTCGTAGCGCCCCCATGAGCAGCAGTTCGGCGAACTCGGGCGTGAGGGGCACGCCCGCGGATCCCGTGCTGCGCCGGCGGGGCTGGTACCTGGCGATCTTCGTGCCGGTGAACCCCGAGATGTGAGCGAACGACTGGATCTCGAACGGTGGCGGGTGCTGGTACACCCTTTGGGCGTTCTCGTAGTAGCGCTTGATGGTCGACGCCGCTCGAGCCCAACCCTGCGAGGTGAGCACCTGGTCCACGGACCCGTACTGGCGTTGACGGTAGTAGCGGGCGAAGTCGTCCTCGGTGGCAGCGAACGTCGGGTCGCGTCCGTCCTCGAAAGGCGCGAGGCCGCAGTCGTTGCACAGGTAGTCGACCCACTTGGCCAGGTCGCTTGCCATCCGCCTGGCGGTCGTGAGGTTGGGCCGGGTCAGGCAGTGGCGTCGCAGGAAGTCGCTGGTGGGGCCGTGGATCCGCCCGTCGACAGTGATGAACGGCGCCAGAACCAGATCCTCGAGATCCAGTGGCAACGGCGTCTCGCCCAAGGCGCCCGCGACGACCGAAGGGTCGTAGGCGATGGGGGTCTTGACCTTGACCTCGTGTGGCATGCGTGGCTGCCTTTCGACCTCCACGCCTGGCGCGATGTGCCCATTCGCGGGGGTGTCCCCACCTTACCCGAGGGGACACCCCCTTTGGTGCCTTTCGGCCCAACCTCGTCTGCTGCGGCGGGTCAAGACCTCCCCTTCAGGGGACACACCAAGATTGGTCAGACTCAGCTGCAGCCGCTGGTGGAGCCGCAGCTGGGGCAGGCGTGGCAGGAGCCGGCCCGCTGCATCTGGACCCCGCACTGCATGCACATGGGCGCATCCGAGGCCGGGCCCGAGGAGGGCGCCAGCGACATCTGCACCGCCAGGGTGGACGCCGACTCGATCGACGGCGGGTCGGCGGCCACGTCCATGCCCTGCGACGTCTCGGTGACGGTCTCCTCGACCCCCGGCAGGGTGGGCTGGGTGCGCTCACCCACGGTGAGGATGCCCAGCTCGGCCCGCTCCTCCTGGGTCAGGTAGAGGATGGCCAGGCGACGGAACAGGTAGTCCATCAGGCTGGTGGCGAAGCGGATGTCGGGATCGTCGGTCATGCCGGCAGGCTCGAAGCGCATGCCGGTGAAGGCCTCGATGAAGCTGCGCAGCGGCACGCCGTACTGCAGGCCGTGGCTGATGGAGATGGCGAAGGCGTCCATGATGCCGGCGAGGGTCGAGCCCTGCTTGGACACCCGGACGAAGATCTCGCCCGGACGGCCGTCCTCGTACTCGCCGACGGTGACGAAGCCCTTGCAGTCGGCCACCCGGAACTCGAACGTGCGTGACGTGCGGGTACGGGGCAGGCGGCTGCGGATGGGCTCGTAGACGATCTTCTCGACGATGCGCTCGACGATCTGGGTGCCGCCCGCCGCACCGGCCGCGGCCGCTTCCGCGGCGTCGGCGGCGTCCTGCGCCTCGGCGGCGTCGGACTTGGCCATGGCGAGGGGCTGGGCCACCTTGCAGTTGTCGCGGTAGATGGCGACGGCCTTGACGCCGAGCTTCCAGGCGTCGATGTGGAGCTGCTCGACGTCTTCGACGGAGACGTCCTCGGGCATGTTCACCGTCTTGGAGATGGCCCCCGAGATGAAGGGCTGCACCGCCCCCATCATCTTCACGTGGCCGAGGTAGTGGATGGGGTTGTCGCCCATCGAGCAGGCGAACACGGCCACGTGCTCGGCGGCGAGGTGCGGCGCCCCGAGGATGGTCTTGTGCTCGTCGATGTGGGCGACGATGGCGTCGATCTGCTCGGGCGTGTAGCCGAGGCGGGCGAGGGCCCGCGGCACCGTCTGGTTGACGATGGTCATGGTGCCGCCGCCGACCAGCTTCTTCATCTTGCAGAGGCCGAGGTCGGGCTCGATGCCGGTGGTGTCGCAGTCCATCATGAGGCCGATGGTGCCGGTGGGGGCCAGGACGCTGGCCTGGCTGTTGCGCACGCCGCCGCCCTCGGCGATCTCGCAGGCGGCGTCCCAGGACTGCTGGGCGGCGCCGAGCAGCTCGGTGGGCACCAGCTCCTCGTCGATCTTGGCGGCCTCCTGGCGGTGCATGTCGAGGACGCGCAGCATGTGCTCGGCGTTCTCGGCGTAGCCGGCGAAGGGACCCATGCGGGTGGCAGTGCGGGCCGAGGTGGCGTAGGCGTGGCCCGTCATCAGCGCGGTGACCGCGGCCGCCCAGGCCCGGCCCTCCTCGGAGTCGTAGGGCAGGCCGAGGGCCATCAACATGGCGCCGAGGTTGGCGTAGCCGATGCCGAGCTGGCGGAAGCGGCGGGAGTTCTCGGCGATGGGATCGGTCGGGTAGTCGGCGTTGCCCACCAGGATCTCCTGGGCGGTGAAGACCACCTCGACCGCGGCCCGGAAGCCCTCGACGTCGAAGCTGTCGTCCTCGCCGAGGAACCTCAAGAGGTTGAGGCTGGCCAGGTTGCACGCCGAGTTGTCGAGGTGCATGTACTCCGAGCACGGGTTCGAGCCGTTGATGCGACCGGTGTTGGCCGCGGTGTGCCAGCGGTTGATGGTGGTGTCGAACTGCATGCCCGGGTCGGCGCACTCCCAGGTGGCCTGGGAGATCTGGCGCATGAGGTCCCGGGCCCGGACGGTCTTGACGGACTCACCGGTCTTGACCGCCTTGAGGTCCCAGTCGGCGTCGTCGAGCACGGCCTGCATGAACTCGTCGGTGACCCGCACCGAGTTGTTGGCGTTCTGGTACTGGGTGGAGTGGCTGTCGTGGCCGTCGAGGTCCATGTCGAAGCCGGCGGCGGCGAGGACGCGGGCCTTCTTCTCCTCACGGCTCTTGCACCAGATGAACTCCTCGACGTCGGGGTGGTCGACGTTGAGGATGACCATCTTGGCGGCGCGACGGGTCTTGCCGCCCGACTTGATGGTGCCGGCCGAGGCGTCGGCGCCCCGCATGAAGCTGACCGGGCCGGAGGCGGTCCCGCCGCCCTTGAGGAGCTCGACCGACGAGCGGATGCCCGACAGGTTGATGCCGGCGC
>CAZQCA010000038.1:0-18901 GCA_964591845.1 uncultured Nocardioides sp. | reverse complement strand
CGACCCGATCCGGCAGGGCGTGCACTTGCCGCAGGACTCCAGCGAGCAGAACTCCAGGGCGAAGCGGGCCATCCGCGCCATGTCGACGCTGTCGTCGAAGACGACGATGCCGCCGTGGCCGACCATGGCGCCGGCCTCGGCGAACGCCTCGTAGTCCATCGGCAGGTCGAGCCGCTCCACGGGGAGGTAGGCACCCAGCGGGCCGCCGACCTGCACCGCGCGGACGGGCCGACCACTGAGGGTGCCGCCGCCGTAGCCCTCCACGAGCTCGCGCAGCGTGACCCCGAACGGCAGCTCGACCAGCCCGCCGCGCGCGATGTTGCCGGCGAGCTGGAAGAGCTGGGTGCCGCGCGAGCGGCCGGTGCCGAGGGCGGCGTACGCCGCCCCGCCGTCGGCCAGGATCATCGGCACGGTGCACAGGCTGAGCACGTTGTTGACGACCGTCGGGCGGCCGAAGAGCCCCGCGATCGCGGGGATCGGTGGCTTGGCGCGCACCTCGCCCCGCTTGCCCTCGAGGCTCTCCAGCATCGAGGACTCCTCGCCGCAGATGTAGGCGCCGGCGCCGACCCGCACGTGGAGGTCGAAGCGCTGCCCGCTGCCACAGACGTCGGTGCCCAGGAAGCCGTGGGTGTAGGCCGCCTCGATGGCCCGCCGCAGCGCGGCGATCGCGTGGGGGTACTCCGACCGGACGTAGACGTAGCCCTCGGTGGCCCCCACCGCGTGGGCGGCGATCGTCATCCCCTCGACCAGGGTGAACGGGTCGCCCTCGACGACCATCCGGTCGGCGAACGTGCCGGAGTCGCCCTCGTCGAAGTTGCAGCAGACGAACTTCTGGTCGGCCTCGGTCTCGAGCACGGTCTTCCACTTGATGCCCGCGGGGAAGCCCGCGCCGCCCCGGCCGCGCAGACCCGAGTCGGTCACCTCGGCGACGACCTCGGCGGGCGACATCGAGAGCGCACGTCGCAGCCCGGCCCAGCCGCCGTGGGCCTCGTAGTCGGCGATCGACGACGGGTCCACGACGCCCACCCGGGCAGCCGTGACGCGCTGCTGGGAGGCCAGCCAGGGATGCGCGTCGACGACGCCGAGGTCGCGTCCCTCGACGCCCGTCAGCGATCCGTCGAGTACGGCGCCGACCTCGTCCGGCGTCACGCAGGCGAAACCGTGGCGTCCCTCGGGCGTCTCGACCTCGACCAGGGGCTCGGCCCAGAGCATGCCGCGCGAGCCGGTGCGGACGACCGCGACGTCAGGGAACCCCGCGCACGCCTGCGCCACCGCGTCGGCGCCCATCGCGACGGCGCTGGCGTCGGCCGGGACGAACACCCGCCTCACGCGTGCCACCCCGCGGTGAGTGCTGCCACCCGGGCCGCGTCCAGGCGGCCGTGGAGCGCGCCGTCGACCGTGCCCGACGGGCCGAGCGCGCAGTTGCCCAGACAGAAGACCTGCTGGACCTCGGTGTCGCCGAGATCGCCCGCCGCTGCGCGAGCGCGCAGGTCGTCGTAGAGCGCTTGGGCGCCGACCGCCTGGCACGCCTCGGCCCGGCACAGGGCGAGCTCGTGCACGGGTGGCGGGGTCGTGCGGAAGTCGTGGTAGAAGCTCACCACGCCGTGGACCTCGGCGGCCGACAGGTTCAACACGTCGGCCACCACGGGGACGTCGCCCGGCGCGATGTGACCGAACTCGGCCATCAGCTCGTGCAGCACGGGCAGCAGGGGACCGCGGACCTCTCGGTGCTGCTCGGCGACGGCGCGCACCACGGCAGCGCGGTCGGCGGTGCTCGGGGGAGTCGGTGAGGCGGCCGGGGAAGGTGTGGACGTGGACATGGCTCCTGCAGGGACGGGGGCGGCACCGAGAGATGTGACCTCGCTCTCAGTCTATGCCGAGCCGCCCCGGCGCAGGCGAGTCGATCCCGGCGTTGCGGGTACCGCCTCGGAGCAAGCGTGAGAGTCCGCCGACCGGGCGGGCCATCCGAAGAGGAGGCGCCGTGAGGAAGCTGGCATTGCTCGCCGCCGTGGCGGTCGGGTACGTGCTCGGAGCCAGGGCCGGCCGAGGACGCTACGAGCAGATCAGGCAGCTGGCCCGTCGGGTGCAGAGCAACCCGACAGTCCAGGAGAAGTCACACCAGGCGGCCGGCCTGGCCAAGGAGGCCACGCAGACAGCCGCGTCGGCGGCCGCCGACAAGGCGCAGGCCGCAGCAGCCGCGGCGGTCGACAAGGTGCGCGGACATCACGACACGACCGACGAGTCCGGGATCGGCTGGCCGCAGGCCACCGAGTCTCGGGCCTGAGCGAGGGAGACGACGATGGGTTTCGCCGACAAGGCCAAGCACGAGGCCGAGGAGCTGCAGGGCAAGGCCAAGGAGGCCGCCGGTCGGGCGACCGACGACGAGCAGATGGAGGCAGAGGGCAAGGCCGACCAGACCGAGGCCAACGCCAAGCAGGCGGGAGACAAGCTGAAGGACGCGGCGAGCGACGTCGCCGACGCGTTCCGCAAGTAGCGCCATGGGTCACGGTCTCGAGGGCCTGACGCGGGCGCCGCTGGCGATCATGGACGCGCGAGCCGTCGACTACGTCATCATCGCGCTGTACTTCGTGGTGGTGCTCGGCGTCGGCCTCGCGGCCCGGCAGCGGGTGTCCGACTCGCTGGACTTCTTCCTGTCGGGGCGCTCCCTCCCGGCCTGGGTCACCGGCCTGGCCTTCATCGCCGCCAACCTCGGCGCGGTGGAGATCATGGGGATGTCCGCCAACGGCGCCCAGTTCGGGCTCCCGGCCGTGCACTACTTCTGGGTGGGCGCGATCCCGGCCATGCTGTTCCTCGGCGTCGTGATGATGCCGTTCTACTACGGCTCGCAGGTGCGCTCGGTGCCGGAGTTCATGCTGCGCCGGTTCGGACCGGGCGCCCACCTGGTCAACTCCCTCTCGTTCGCCGTGGCCCAGCTGCTGATCGCAGGGGTCAACCTGTTCCTCCTCGGGTCGATCGTGCACGCGCTCCTGGGGTGGCCGCTCTGGGTGGCCCTGCTGGTGGCCGCGGCGATCGTGCTGACCTACATCACGCTGGGCGGGCTGTCGGCGGCGATCTACAACGAGGTGCTGCAGTTCTTCGTGATCGTCGCCTCGCTCACCCCGCTGGTGCTGATCGGCCTGCATCGCGTCGGGGGGTGGTCGGGCCTGGAGGAGAAGATCACCGTCGCCGCGGAGCGCGACCCCGGACCCGCTGCCAGCGAGCAGCTCAACTCCTGGCCGGGCCAGGCGCTGTCGGGCTTCGACTCGTCGTGGCTCTCCGTGGTGGGCATCGTCTTCGGGCTCGGCTTCGTGCTGTCGTTCGGCTACTGGACCACGAACTTCGTGGAGGTGCAGCGGGCGATGGCGTCGGAGTCCATCTCGGCGGCCCGGCGTACGCCGGTCATCGGGGCGTTCCCGAAGATGTTCATCCCGTTCCTCACGATCATCCCGGGCATGATCGCCGCGGTGCTGGTGTCGGAGATCGTCGACCTCAAATCGGGGGGCTCGCCTCCAGGCGGGTCGTCTGGCGACGGCGTCACCTACAACGACGCGCTGCTGTACCTGATGCGCGACACCCTGCCCAACGGGCTGCTGGGCCTCGCGATCACCGGCCTGCTGGCGGCGTTCATGGCGGGCATGGCCGCTAACATCTCCGCCTTCAACACGGTGCTCAGCTACGACCTGTGGCAGAGCTACGTCGTCAAGGACCGGGAGGACGGCTACTACCTCCGGGTGGGCCGCATCGCCACGGTCGCCGCGACGCTGGTGGCGATCCTGACCGCCCTGATCGCCGGCAACTTCGCCAACATCATGGACTACCTGCAGACGCTCTTCGGCTTCTTCAACGCCCCGCTGTTCGCGACGTTCATCCTCGGCATGTTCTGGAGCCGGATGACGGCCACCGCCGGATGGGCGGGCCTGGTGTCGGGGACCGCGGCGGCGGTGGCGATCTGGGCCACCAACGAGTTCGGCCCCTGGGACCTGCCGGGGCAGGGAGCCGCGTTCCTGGCGGCGTCGACGGCGTTCGTGGTCGACATCGCCGTGAGTGTGGTCGTGTCGCTGGCCACCGAGCCCAAACCGGCCTCGGAGCTGCGCGGCCTGGTCTATGCCCACACCCCCCGCGAGGAGCGGGTGGATCCGGACGAGCAGTCCGCGCCGTGGTTCCAGCGCACCGTGCCGCTGGCCTGCGTCGCAGGGGCGATGGTCATCGTCCTCAACGTCATCTTCTGAACGGAGGAGGGACCATGGCGGACCAGAAGACGGCCGGCGCGCTGGACATCCGCACGCTCATCGGGGGCCTGCTCGGCGTCTACGGCGTGATCCTGCTGGCCGTGGGCGTCCTCGGTGACGCCGAGACGGACAAGACCGGGGGAGTCAACGCCAACCTCTGGGCGGGGCTGGTGCTGTTCGTCGTGGGTGCGGGCTTCCTGGTGTGGGTCCGGTGGCGTCCGGTGGTCGTGGAGGAGGACGCCGGCTCGCGAACGGAGTCGCCCGCGCCGGAGTGAGCGTTTGTGTTGCTGTGTAATCCTGTAATCACGACAACAGGAGGACACCATGGCACCCCATGACACACACACCCGCCGGGGGCGGCGCGGAGGTTGGCAGACCGCCGACCTCCCGTCGGCCGAGGACGCCCGCGCCTGGTTCGTGGGCAGGCTGCCCGACGAGTGGTTCAGCGAGGTGGAGGTCACCGTCGACCGTGAGGAGATCACAGTGGTCGGGACACTCGCCGGCGACGCACCCGAGGACGCCGCCACCGCCGAGGGGAGGATCGGTCGGTTCCGGTCCGAGACCCGCGACCGGCGGATCGAGATCGCCCGAGAGGCAGAGACCCGCTACGCGCGCAAGGTCTCGTGGGGAGTCCGGCACGGTGACGCGTCGGCGCTCTTCACGCACCTGGCCGTGCCCGTCATGACCCGGCTCCGCCAGCCCGAGCGCCAGGTGCTCGACACCCTGGTCGACGCCGGCGTGGCCCGGTCCCGTTCGGATGCGCTGGCGTGGGCCGTGCGCCTCGTGGGGGAGCACACGCAGGACTGGCTGGAGCAGCTGCGCGAGGCGATGGCTCAGGTCGACGACCTGCGGGCCGAGGGGCCGGGGGTCTAGGCGACCAGCCCCGCGAGCCGCGTCCGCACGGCGCTGCGGACCCGGTGGACCACGAGGATCGCGAGCACCGCCGCGACCAGGCTCAGCACGGACAGCCCCATCACGGCCAGGCCCAGGTCGTGGGCGGCGCGGAGGGCCTCGCCCTCGTCCCGCGGCGACGACGACGACGTCGGATCCCACCATCGGAGGGTGACCGACCCGAGTGCGGTCGCGACGGTCGCCACCCACCACACGAGGACCAGCACCGAGTCGGGGCCGCCACCGCGAGCCCCGCGGAAGGTGTCCTGGACGACCTGGTGGGGGCGCCAGAGGTTGAGCACCGGCACGAGCCAGCCGGCCACCGCCCAGCCCGAGCGGTGTCGCAGCTGCGACGCGTCGAGGGCCGAGCTGCGGTGGACCTGGTAGAGCCACCAGACGAAGAGCAGGCCGACGACCAGCTCGACGACGGTCAGCCCGAGGCCGATCGCGCCGGCGTAGCCGAGCAGGGCGTTGGCCTGACGCAGGGCGACGACCATCTGGGGGAGGGAGACCGCCTGGGCGCCGCGCTCGGCGACCTCGCCCATGCGGTAGAGCACCGTGAGGCCCATGGCGTCGAGTGCCAGGTGGGCCGCCAGCAGCAGCTGCACCGCCGTCGAGAGCCGGAACCACCCGCCGCCCAGCGCGGGACGGCCCCACGTCGTCGCCCGCTCGAGCGCGCTGTCGGTGTGCTCCGTCCAGTCGAGTCCGTCATGCCAGCGCACGACGCCTGGGGAATGGGGATCGGGGTACCAGCCCGGGATCTGTACCGTCACGGCGGAGCAGTCTGCGCGACCCGGGTGGCTCGCGCAGCAGAACCGGCCAATCGATATCTCGGCGCGACCCCCGGTCAGCCGGAGACGCCGACGGCAGCCTCCCTGCGGGCGTCACCGGCCGCCTCGAGCGAGCCGTCCGAGCGCCGGTACGCCGCTCCCACACCGCCGAAGTACATGTGCGGCTCGGGATACTCGTGACCCTCGAGACCGGACCGGTCGACCGCCTCGGCGATGCCGGGGTCGCGCTCGTGCTCCACGCGGAAGGCGCCGTCGTCGCCGCGCCGCAGGTGCAGCCGCGGGTTGTCGATCGCGTGGCGCAGATCGGCGCCATGGAGGCAGCCCTGACCGAGCACCAGCATCAGGGCCGTCGTGATCCGGTCGGCCCCCGGTGAGCCGATCGCGAGGACCCGCCCGTCGCCCGTGCGGCCCGTCGTCGGCGCCATGTTGGAGGCCAGGCGGGTGCCGGGGGCCGCCGCGTGGAGCCCCCGGCCGTTCAGCTCCACCTCGCCGAGGGTGTTGTTGAGCAGGATGCCCGTGCCCGGGATGCACATGCCCGCGCCGTAGCCGCTGCTCATCGTGATGCCGCACGCGTTGCCGTCGTCGTCCACCGCCGAGACATGGGCGGTGGACGACGAGCCTCGCAGCGCGCCGAGCCCCTCCGCCGCCGCCCGGCGCAGCATCCGCCACCCGTCGCCATCGAGGTCCTCGGAGGTGTCGTGCCGGGTCAGCCGGTAGCCGAGCACGGCCCGTTGGATGTCGATCGCGTCGGACCACGTCCAGTCGCCCCGCCGGGCGAGCTCCCCGAGCATCACCGCCAGCATCGGGCCACCGACCGCGGGAGGAGGGTTGGTGGCGATCCGCCAGTCGCCGACGTCCAGCACGTGCGCCGGCCGCACCACCGGCTCGTACGCCGCCAGGTCGGCCGCGCCGATCAGACCCCCCTGCGCCGCCATGTCGGCCACGAGGGAGCGGGCGACCGCGCCGCGGGTGAACAGGGCCGCGCCTTCCACGGCGAGCTCATCGAGCACGTCGGCGAGCAGTGGGTTCGCCGTGGTCTCGCCGCCCGCGAGCAGCCCGCCGTCCGGTCGCGTCACCAACCGGTGTGCCTCGGGATCGAGTCCGAAGAGGGACTCGGCCACGAAGCCGAGGTAGCGCGAGGCCGCCGGGCTCATCGGGTAGCCCTGGCGCGCGGCCGTCGTGGCCGGCCGCAGCAGTCGCGCCCACGGGAGCCGGCCGAACCGGTCGTGGGCCGCGGCCAGGGCCGGCACCACCCCGGGGGTGGCGACCGATCCGTGCCCGGCGTAGAGCATCACCCCTCCGCCGTACGTCGTGACGATCTCGCGCAGACCGGTGCCGAACCGCTCCGGTGGGGCCTCCCGGCCCGGCATCTCGACGTTGCCGTCGACCACGGCCGGATCCCCGCCCGAGGGCCAGACCGCCACGAACCCGCCGCCGCCCAGGCTCACCATGCCGGGCTCGGTCGCGAGGGCGACGAAGGCCGCCGCCAGGGCCGCGTCGACGGCGTTGCCACCCTCGGCGGCCACGCCGAGGCCCGCCTGCAGCGCCTGGTCACCGGTGGCGGCGACGGCGACGCGGGTCGGGCTCACGTGGCCATGATCCATCATCGGCGATGTCGGTCCGGGGCCGAGTCCGGCCCGGGTGGGAGAAAACTTTGCCCTCCGAGTTCCTTTACTCACGCGGCAACCAAACTCCGTGGCCTAGCGTCTGACCCGGTAACGGGGGAACAAGCCGCCGTGGACCGAGAAACGGAGTGTGAGTTCACATGGCATCAATGACACGGGGGACCCGATCCCTCTTCGCGCTGGCCGCGGCGTCGGCCACCGCGCTGGTGGGGATCGTCTCGGCCCCGACACCGGCTCAGTCGGTGATCGCGGGAGACTGCACGGCGGCCTTCCCGCTGGACGACGTCGCCGCCGACCAGGCGGTGCACGGCCTGACGGTGAGCAAGGGCACCACGCCCGACGCGTTCACCGGCACCGTGCTCGGCGTCGTCAACGACGGCATCGCGCCCGGACTCGACATGATCATGGTCCGGCTGACCAACGCCGAGATCGACCGCGTGGGCGGCATCTGGGCCGGCATGTCCGGCTCGCCCGTCTACGCCGAGGACGGTCGACTCCTCGGCGCGGTCGCCTACGGCCTGGCCTTCGGCCCGTCGCCGGTCGCCGGCGTGACGCCGTTCGAGGACATGAACGACTACTTCGGTCCGCCGCCGCCCACCGTGGCGGTGCCCTCCGCGGCGGCCAAGCGGGTCGCGGCGGCAGCGGGCGTCACCACCGCGCAGGCGCAGCAGGGCTTCGAGCAGCTGCCGATGCCGATGAGCGTCTCGGGCGTCCGGGCGACACGGCTCTCCACGACGCGAAACCGGGCCTACCTCGACAAGACCGCCTCGACGATGGGGACGGGGTCGTCCTCCGCGGCGGGCGTCGACTCGATCATCGCCGGTGGCAACCTCGCCCTGACGGCGGCGTACGGCGACATCAACGTCGGCGGCGTCGGCACGGCCACGTCCGTGTGCGACGACAAGGTCGTCGGGTTCGGCCACCCGGCCTTCTTCGCGGGCAAGGTGACCGCGGCGCTCAACCCCGCGGACGCCGTCTACATCCAGGAGGACCCGACCCTCTTCCCGTTCAAGGTCGCCAACCTGGCGGACCCGGTCGGGACGATCACCGACGACCACCTCGCGGGGATCACGGGCACGTTCGGGGCCACCCCCGACACCTTCGACGTCACCTCGGCGGTGACCTACGGGGCCCGCAACCGCACCGGCTCCAGCCACGTGGCGATGAAGGACTACGACGCCGCGGTCACCTTCTACGAGATGATCGGCAACCAGGACCGCGTCCTCGACGGCATCATCCCCGGGTCTGCCGAGGTCAACTGGACGATCAACGGCGAGAAGCCCGACGGGTCGCCGTTCACCATCGACATGGGTGACCGCTACGTGTCCACCTCGGACATCAGCTTCGAGTCCGTGTGGACCGTGCCCGACATGATCTACCTGATCTCGCGGATGAAGGGCGTGAAGCTGGACGACGTGTCCGTGTCCACCGATGTGGTCGACGACGTCTCGAGCTGGAAGATCACCGGCGGTGAGTACCGCAAGGGCTCGTCGTGGCTGCCCCTCGGAGGCGGCGTCAAGGCCCAGGTCAAGGCGGGCAGCACGATGAAGCTGCGCATCCTGACCGAGGACAGCAGCGGCAACGTGCACAAGGTGCCGCTGTCGGTCGACGTCCCGGCCAAGGCCAAGGGCAACCGCTTCCACCTCCACCTCGACGGTGGCGGCAGCGGTGGCATCTACGGTGCCAAGGACATCGACCAGCTGCTGAAGAAGGTCAGCAAGTACGTCCGCAACGACCAGGTCACGGCCTACGTGCACAACCTGAGCGGTGCCGGCTTCCGGTTCAGCACCTCCTCGCCGGTGCAGGACCAGATCATCTCCGGCTCCAAGGTGTTCACCATCAAGGCCACCTGACCAGCACCTGAGCAGCAACCTCTGGGACGTCCCCGGCACCACCCCGGTGCCGGGGACGTCCGCCGTCCGGGCCTGGGTAGGGTCCGTGCATGGGTCACGAGCAGTCCGGCACGAGGGACGACGAGCTGCGCGTGCGGCGCCTTCCCGACTACCAGTCCTGGCGGCGCGAGGACCTCGACGAGATCCTGGACGAGGCGATCGTGGCCCACGTCGGCGTAGTGCGCGACGGCCGGCCGGTGGTGCTGCCCTTCGCCTGTGCCCGCGAGGGCGACACGCTGCTGCTGCACGGGTCGACCGGCTCGGGCGTGCTCCGGGCCGCGGCCGGCTCCGACGTCTGCGTCGAGGTCACCCACCTGGACGGGCTGGTGTTCGCCCGGTCGCTCTTCGAGAGCTCGGTCCACTACCGCAGCGCGGTGGTGCTGGGGGTGGCCGAGCCGCTGGAGGGCGAGGACAAGGAGCGGGCCCTGGAGGTGCTCTCCGAGCACCTGCTGCCGGGTCGGTCCGCCGAGCTGCGGGCCAGCACCCGCAAGGAGCTGGCGGCCACCCTCGTGCTGCGTGTCCCGCTCGAGCGGTGGAGCGTCAAGATCGGCCGCGGTGACGCCCACGACCCCGAGGACAACGAGCCGCGCGACGTCTGGGCCGGCGTCGTCCCGCTGTCCTTGACGGCCGGCGTCCCGGTCGCGGCTCCCGACGTGACGCCCGACGTCCCGGTGCCCGACTCGGCCAGGCGCGCCTCCGCGAGGGGTGGCAGGCTGGCGACATGAGCAAGCCCGAGGGAGACCGCCGCATCGTCCGCCTCCACAAGACCGACGACGGGCGCTACGAGGCGACCAACGTGCGCGGCGGGACGATCAACGTCGGCACCGGAGACGACTCCGCGTTCACGCCGAGCGAGCTGCTCCTCACCGCGTTGGTGGCGTGCACCTCGATGGACCTCGACTACATCACCCGCAAGCGGGCCGAGCCGGTCACTCTCCGGGCGGAGGCGTCGGCGCGCAAGATCCGCGACGAGTCCGGCAACCGGCTGACCGATGTCGTGCTGGGCTTCGACCTGCGCTTCCCGGAGGGCGCGCCGGGCGACGCCGCCCGGGAGATGCTGCCCCGGGCCCTGGCGATGTCGCGCGACCGACTCTGCACGGTCGGCCGGACGGTCACGGCCGGCGAACAGCCGGGCTACCGCCTCGTCGGTGACGGATCAGCCGACTGAGACGCCGGTGATCGTCGTCGTCAGCGTCGGCGGACCCTGGGGTGGTGTCGCGGTCCCGCCGGCGGCCACCTTCTCGACCACGGCGAGGCCGTCGTCGCTCATGGTCCCGAAGACCGTGTAGTCGGGCGGCAGGGGAGTGTCCTGATAGACCAGGAAGAACTGTGACCCCCCGGAGTGCGGGGCCCTGGTCCTGGCCATGGCGACCGTCCCCGCCGGGTAGGTCTCCCCGCCGGTCAGCTCGTCGGGGATCGTGTAGCCGGGACCGCCCATGCCGTTGGCGAGGGGGTCGCCGCACTGGAGCACGAAGATGCCGGTGCCGGCCAGCGTGAGCCGGTGACACGACGTGTCGTCGAAGTAGCCCTGCTCGGCGAGGGACAGGAACGACGTGACGGTGCACGGAGCGCCTGCGGCGTCCAGCGTGGCCCCGATGTCGCCCTGGGACGTCTCGATCGTGACCGCCACGTCGCCGGTCTCGGTCGCGTGGTCGGGCGGCAGGTCCGCCGGCTTGGCGGCCTCGCCCTCCTCGACGAAGTCGCAGGCGGGACCGGCCGCGTTCGCCGGCTCCTCGTCCTGGGCGCACGAGGCCAGGAACGACAGGGCGAGGAGCAGGCCGACCAGGGCCGGAGGGGTGCGGCGCATGGCGCCGATCGTACGGGCGCACGCGTGGCGCACCGGCACCGGCTCGCGTCCCACCCAGAGGAACGCCCAGGGCGCTGGTGGGGGATGGCTCGGGCAGGATGACCGCGTGACCGGCAGGGGAGACCCGCACCTGACGAACGAGCCCGAGATCGGGTCGTCGATCGTCGCCGACGGGCTCGCCACCAACTACCACCACGTCGGGACGCCGACCGACCGGCCGCCGGTCGTGCTGCTGCACGGGTCGGGCCCCGGGGTGTCGGCCTGGGCCAACTGGCGGCTCAACCTGGGGCCGCTGGGGGAGCGGCTGGAGGTCTTCGCCCCCGACCTCGTCGGCTTCGGCTTCACCGAGCGGCCGGCGTCGGCGGACTACGGCCTCGACCGGTGGCGGGCACACCTGCTGGGCTTCGTCGACGCGCTGGGGCTCGAGCGGTTCAGCCTCGTGGGCAACAGCTTCGGCGGGGCGCTCGCTCTCTCCCTGGCCACCACGGTGCCCGACCGGGTCGAGCGGCTGGTGCTGATGGGATCGGTGGGCGTGCCGTTCGAGCTCACGCCCGGCCTGGACGCCGTCTGGGGCTACCAGCCCTCGCCGGAGGCGATGCGGGGTCTGCTCGACCTCTTCGCCTTCGACCGGGCGCTGGTGACCGACGAGCTCGCCGAGATGCGCTACGCCGCGTCGGTGCGCCCCGGCTTCCAGGAGTCCTTCGGGGCCATGTTCCCCGCTCCGCGGCAGCGCTGGGTCGACGCGATGACGGTGCCCGACGAGGCGATCCGCGCCCTGCCCCATCGCACGCTCGTGCTGCACGGGCGCGAGGACCGGGTGATCCCGATGGGCAACGCCCTCCGCCTGCTGTCGTTGATCGACCATGCCGAGTGTCATCTCTTCGGGGAGTGCGGGCACTGGACGCAGATCGAGCACGCGGAGACGTTCAACCGGCTGGTGGGCGACTTCCTGACCCGCCCCTGAGGTCTGCTAGACAGCCGTCATGGCCACGACGAAGCTCGGCGAGACCACGGTCCACACGGTCGGCGACCTGCCCCCGGTCGGCGGCGCCGCGCCGGCGTACACGCTGGTGCGCCCCGACATGTCCGAGCTGGCCTCGGCCGACCTCGCCGGACGCCGGGTCGTGCTCAACATCTTCCCCAGCGTGGACACCCGGGTGTGCGCGACGAGTGTGCGGACGTTCAACCGGCTCGCGGCCGCGCTCGACGACACCACGGTCGTCTGTGTCAGCCACGACCTGCCGTTCGCGCTGCGCCGCTTCTGCGGGGCCGAGGGGATCGAGGACGCGGTGGCGGCGTCGGCGTTCCGCAGCAGCTTCGGCGCCGACCTCGGCGTGACGATGGTCGACGGCGGCTTCCGCGGGCTCCTGGCGCGGGCGGTGGTCGTGGTGGGCTCCGACGGCACCGTGCTGCACACCGAGCTGGTCCCCTCGATCGGGCAGGAGCCCGACTACGACGCGGCCCTGGCGGCGCTCGGCTGAGCCTCGGCCCCGGGTCTCCCTCACCGACGGCGGGCGAGGACGAGCACCTCGTGGTGTCGCGTCTGCGGGAACATGGCGAAGGGCCGCGCCCGCACCACCTCGAGCGACGGCATCGCCGCGAGGTCGGCGGCCAGGCTCTCGGCCTGACAGCTGGAGTAGAGCAGGTGCCGCGCGGTAGAGCCCTCGAGCAGGGCTGAGAGCTCTGGACCGAGGCCGCGCCGAGGAGGGTTGACGACCACGAGGTCGGGCGCGTCGTGCGCGCCGGCGTACGTCGTCGCGTCGGCGGCGACGAAGGCGACCCGCTCGTTCAGCCCCAGCTCCGCGGCCGACCGCCGAGCGCTGCGCACCGCCTCGGGGGAGACCTCGACGCCGGTCACCGCGGTGTCGGTGAGGGCCCCGGCCACCGTGAGCGCGAAGCCACCGACGCCGCAGTAGAGGTCCCACGCGTCGGCTACGCCCAGACCGGACACCCACTCCGCGGCCTGGGCATAGAGGAGCGCGGCCACCGAGGTGTTGGTCTGGAAGAAGCTGCGGGGTCGCAGGTGGAGGGTGAGCCCGCCGACCCGCATCGGCAGGTCGCGCTGCGCGGTCAGCCAGATCTCCTCGTCGCCCTCGAGCACGGCCTGGTGGCGGGGCAGCAGGTTGACGGTGACCACGCGGACGCCCGGGAGCAGGCGCCGCAGGCGGGGGACGGCCGCACGGACCTTGCCGAGCTGAGCGCGCGAGCGCAGCACGAAGCGCACCATGAGCTCACCGTCGGGGGAGTGGGTGACCAGCAGGTGCTTGAGCTCGCCGGTGCGCCGCGGCACGTCGTAGGGCGTCAGTCCGAGCTCGGCGACGGCCTCGGCGAGCGCCACCACGGCGTCGTGCAGGCCCGGCTCGTAGAGCCCGCAGTCGCGCAGGTCGACGCCGAGCCGGTCGCCGTCGAGGATGCCGAGCGTCGGCGCGCCCCGGGTGCCGGCGACCACCAGCTTGGCCTTGTTGCGGAAGCCCGACTCCGGACCCGCGGCCACGGGCGCCCAGGCGGCCGGATCGACGACTGCCGCCAGCGTGTCGTGCAGCGAGGACTCGAGCTCGGCCAGCTGGACGTCGTACGCCGTGCCCATGCGCTCGCACGACCGGCACCGGCCGGCGTCGAAGTAGTCGCAGCGCACCGGCCCAGGCTAGGGCTGCGGGCGGTCTCAGAGGGGAGGGAGGACCTCGACGGTGACGCTCAGCATGCGGTGGTCGGAGCCGGCGAGCGGGGTGACGGAGTGGCGCTGGGGGAGGGCCCCCACCGTGAAGACGTAGTCGATCGTGCGGCCGCCGTCGCCGGTGGCCCAGCCACCCTGGGGCTCGCCGAGCGCGTCGTAGGTCGAGACCAGTCCCGACTGGGGGAACGACGTCCGCAGGAACGCCGACCGCTCGTAGAACGTGTTGAGGTCGGATCCCACGAAGACCGGGCCGCGGTCGTGGAGCTCGGCGGCGAGCACGTCGAGCCGTGCCAGGAAGACCTGGAGCAGGCCGTCGCGGCCGGGACCGCCGGGGGAGGCGTGGCCGCTGATGACGGAGATCCGGCCCCCCGTCTCCTTCTCCTGGAGGGTCACCCAGTTGACATAGCGGGTGCCCCACTTGACGCGGCGGGAGTGCATGAAGAACGTGCCGGCGTCGACCCGCTCCCACCGGTCGGTGCGCCACAGCACGGGAGTCTCGCGGGCGTCACGAGGAGCCTCCGCGCGGTACTCGTCGTAGCCGGCCGGCCGCAGCTGGGCCGGCGTACGCCGGTAGGTCTCGTTGAGGGTGACCACGTCGGGCAGACCGCTGACGACGGTGGACAGGTCGGCGGCGAAGGCCGTCGAGGTCATGCCGGTGTAGAGGTTGGCCTGCACGATCGTGACCGGCCCCGACACGCGAGCGCCCCGCACCGCCGCGGGCAGGTGCTGGTCGCCGGGGAGCCGCAGCATCCGCCGCGGGAAGCCGCGGTCCCGGTTGAGCACCGTGCCGGGATCGACGTAGGGAGGGGCCGAGGAGTTCGTGACACCGGGCGACGTGCCGAGGGGCGAGCTGCCGAGGTTCGGGTCCACGTCGGCGCCGGTGGGTTCGCCGCCGGCGACCCCGGACGATGCGGCCGGGATGCCGGCCTGCGCGCTGGAGGGCTCGGCCGAGGACTGCGCGCACGACGTCAGGGCGACCGCCACCACCGTCGTCAGCGCGGCGGCCGCCGCAGCGGAGAGACGCCCACCAGCCACGGTCTCAGGGTACGCCGGGTGCTCGGCTCGGGCCGCGGCTCGCCTCAGGTCCCACGACAGTGGCGGCAGCGCGATGGCGCGGGCTGACCAGGACGTCGACGTTGTCGGTCCGCTGGTCGATGCCACCGAGTCCGACCGGCAGCTCGCGGACGGCGGGGTCCGCGATGGAGTCCATGAGTGTGGTGACGAGTGTCTGCTCGATGTGCACGTAGGGCCGGTCCCAGAAGGGCACCACGACGGGGCTGGCCGTCGGCAGTCCCGCCTCGGACTGGAAGGCCGCCAGATGCTCGAGTGCCTCGCGGAATGCCTCGCTCCGGTCCTGCCAGCGACCTGCCGTGACCGCCTCCTGGAGGGCGCGCGCGATGGTGCGCGCGACCGGGAGCTCGCCGAACGCGGTGCCGCGCCACTTCGCATAGGGCTGCCAGGCCCGGGAGAGCGTGAAAGCCAGGTGGACGACGATCTCCGCGAGTCGGGCAGCGATGATGCGGGAGCCCAGCTCGTCGCCACGATCTCCGGCTCGCGCCATGAGCGGGAGCTCCTGGTCGAGGCGTCGCCAGTCGCAGGCCACGACATAGCGCCAGATGTCGTCGGGGTACCACGCCACAGCCTCCCGCACGCGCGTGAGCTCGCCGACCTGGTCGGTGAAGACCTCTCCCGCGACCACCTCCAGAGCGGCCTGACCCGACAGCGAGAGCCAGTCGCCGACGGTCACGCCGCGGCTCGGATCGAAGCCGAGGCGATCGAGGGCGAACCTGCTCGGGGTCGTGACGTCGATGCCCAGCCGCGCTTCACCCTGGCCGGTGAACGCGAACCGAGCGGGACGGCTCTGGTAGGAGTCCGGGAGGTGCCGGTCGAGCGCGGACAAGACGACCGGCACGTCGGCCTCGGACACGAAGAGCTGGAGCCTGAGCGCCCAGTCGTGGTCCTGCGACATGGCATCGTCCCACCCGAGCACCTCGGAGCCGGTGCCGACACGGGCGGCCGCGTAGCGAAGTCCTTGACACCGGGTGTCCATGAGTGGCTCGACGACGTCGGCGAAGTACGCGCGGGCGAGCGCAAGCCCGCTCTCCGGGCGGTCAGAACTCTCAGGCGGCACGAGCGCACCCTAACGACGGTCCCCGCCCGGCCGCTGCCAGGAGAGGGGTGAGAGGCGTAGGCAACATGACATAATGTCACTTATCGGCGATACGGTCAGGCGTGGGCCGAGGACGTGGATCCCGCCTCAGTGGCCCGGCTGCAGCTCGGCAGGAAGATCGTCGTCGTGCAGCACGACGAGCGACGTGACCGCGCGGGTCAGGCACACGTAGAGCCGTCGCAGGCCGGTGGTCCGGTCGGCCTCGCCGGCGACCACGCCGGCGGGCTCGAGCAGCACCACGTGGTCGAACTCCAGCCCCTTGGCCAGCGTCGTCGGCACCACCTGGATCCGCGCCTCGCTGGAGTCGTCTCGGCCCACGAGGTCGAGGGCGCGACCCGCCAGCAGGTCGAGCACGGACGACACCAGCGCGTCCGGGACGATCACGCCGACCGATCCGGGTCGCGCCAGGAGGTCGTCCACGACAGCGCCCACGTCGGCGACGCCGCGGCGCACCACCAGCTCGCCGGGGTTGCGACGCACCGACACCGGCGGTGCGAGCTCGGGGGCGATGTGGGGCAGCAGGCGGGCGGCGTACTCGATGACCTCACCGGGCACCCGGAAGCCACGGGTCAGCTCGTCGACGACCGCGTCGGGCTTGCCCAGGTGGCGCAGGCCGTCGCTCCAGCTGGCGACACCCCACGGCGTGGTGGCCTGGGCCAGGTCGCCGAGCACCGTGACCGATCCGGTGCTGGCGCGGCGGCCGACGGCGCGCAGCATCATCGGCGAGAGGTCCTGTGCCTCGTCGACCACCACGTGCCCCCACGAGCCGGTGCGCTCGACCAGGTCCTGCGCCTCGTCGACCAGGACGGCGTCGGCCGGCGCCCAGGCGGCCGAGCCCGGCGTCCGGGCCTGACCGCCCCGCAGCAGCAGCGACTGCTCCTCCTCGCTCAGGACGCCCTCGGCGGCCGCCGCCAGGAACCCGCCGTCATGCAGCAGGCGCAGCACCAGCCGGGCCGGGTCGACGGCGGGCAGCACCGCGTCGACGTACTGCTTGACGGGTCGGGAGCGAGCCACCGAGTCCTGCACCCGGTCGTCGGTGGCGATCCCCGACGCCTCCATGCCCAGCAGTACCTCGTGCGCCAGCCGCTGCGCGAACATCGTCCGCGCCGCGCCGTAGCGCACGTCGCGGTCGCGGAGCCCGGCCAGCCGCTCCTCGGCGACGTAGGCAGCCACCCGCCACCGCGAGCCGCCGCGGGGCACGACGAGTCCCTCGGTGGGCGGCGTCAGGTGGCTCCAGACCGCCCGGCGCAGCACCTGCGCCATCCTGACGTCGCCCTTGAGGGCGGCCACGTGCGGTGGCTCGTCGGCGCGGACCGCCGCGCGGGGGTGCAGCCGGGTGAGCGTGTCGGCGCACAGCGTCTGCACCGTCGTGTGCTGTGCCTGGATCTCGCCGAGCGCCGGCAGCACGTCGCCGATGTAGCGCAGGAACGCCGCGTTGGGGCCGACGACCAGGACGCCACTGCGGGCCAGTCGGCGGCGGAACGCATAGAGCAGGTACGCCGCCCGGTGCAGGCCCACGGCCGTCTTGCCGGTGCCGGGCGCGCCCTGGACGCAGACCGACCGGTCGAGGTCGGCGCGCACGATGACGTCCTGCTCGGGCTGGATGGTCGCGACGATGTCGCGCATCGGACCGACGCGCGGCCGCTCGATCTCGGCCTCGAGGATCGCGGAGTAGCCGTCACCACCGGCGCTGGCGATCCACTCGTCCTCGAACGACGTGAGCGCCCCGCGGACGAAGCCGAACCGCCGGCGCCGTCGTACGCCGAGCGGCTCGGCGTGACTGGCCCGGTAGAACGGCAGGCTCACCGGGGCCCGCCAGTCGACCACCATCGGCCCGCCCCGCTCGTCGCTCACGTGGCGGCGGCCGATGTGGAAGGTCTCCCCGGCGGTCTCCGGCGCGTCCTCGGCGTAGTCGAGACGGCCGAAGAACAGCGGCACCTCGGGATCGTCCAGCAGCGCCTTGCGGCGCGCCTCGAGCGTCCCCGCCAGGACCTCCCGGCTCACCCAGTCGCCGCCGGCGGAGGCGTCGAGCGACTCCGTGCGGGTCCGCATCCGGGCCAGGGCCGAGCGCGAGCCGGCCAGATGTGCCTGCTCCTCGGCCAGGGCCGGGTCGATCGGTGAGGCGGGCACGACGAGACCTCCGAGCACGGCGAGAGTGTGGCGGCAGCGGGGCGGAACCGGCGACGATAGCAACAGAGGCGATGGCCCCGCCCGTCCTTTTCGGCGCGGGCGCTCACCCGCCCACGTAGGCCGCCAGGTGCTCGCCGGTGAGCGTCGAGCGCTTCTCGACGAGCAGGGCCGGCGGGCCCTCGAAGACCACACGTCCGCCGTCGTGACCGGCCCCGGGTCCCAGGTCGACGATCCAGTCGGCGTGGGCCATCACGGCCTGATGGTGCTCGATCACGATCACCGATCGGCCCGAGTCGACGAGCCGGTCCAGCAGGCCGAGCAGCTGCTCGACGTCGGCCAGGTGCAGGCCCGTGGTCGGCTCGTCGAGGATGTAGACCTCGCCCTTCTCCGCCATCTGGGTGGCCAGCTTGAGCCGCTGGCGCTCTCCCCCGGAGAGCGTCGTCAACGGCTGCCCCAGGCTGACATAACCAAGCCCCACGTCGGCCAGCCGCTCGAGGATCCGCACGGCGGCCGGCAGCGCGGCCTCGCCCTCCCCGAAGAACTCCCGCGCCTCGGTGACCGGCATCTCCAGGACCTCGCTGATGTTGCGCCCGCCCAGGGTGTAGTCGAGCACGGAGGCCTGGAACCGACGGCCCTCGCACTCCTCGCAGGTGGACTCCACGGTCGCCATCACCCCGAGCTCGGTGGTGATC
>CAZQCA010000037.1:0-18917 GCA_964591845.1 uncultured Nocardioides sp. | reverse complement strand
GCGCGAAGTCGAGGTAGCCCACGTGGTTGCCCACCAGCACCGCCGGCCCGGTCGCACGTGCTGCTCGCCGACGACCGTGATCCGCAGGCCCATGGCCGCGAAGAGGCCTCGTAGGAGCGCCACGACGGCGCGGTAGGTGAGGTCCATGGCGCAGATCCTCGCCGATGGCCCTGAGTTCGCTGGCTACTCCGGGCGCCCGGTCAGCGCCATCCCGACACCCAGCCCGATCATCGACATCCCGCCGGTGACGGCGAGACCACGACCACGGCGCTCGGAGGCGCTGAACCACGAGCGCATCCACGACGCCGCCACCGCCCAGGTCGAGTCGCACACCAGCCCGAGCAGCACCGCGACCAGCCCGAGCACGAACATCTGAGTCGGCACGCTGCCGGAGTCACGCTCGATGAACTGCGGCAGCAGCGCGCCGAACATCATGAAGCCCTTGGGGTTGGTGGCGCCCACGACGAAGCCCTGCCGGATCGCCGTCCACCGGTCGAGCGGCTCCCGCGGCCGGTCGTCCTCGACGTGGAGCCCCCGACGGTGCCGGATCGCCTGGATGCCGAGCCACACCAGGTAGGCCGCGCCCACCAGCTTGAGGACCGTGAAGACCAGCAGCGACTCGGCCACGATGGCGCCCAGCCCGACGGCCACCAGCGTCATCACCACGAACAGCCCGAGGGTGTTGCCGAGCACGGTGGCCAGAGCCACCCGCTGGCCGTAGGCAAGGGCCCGCCCGAGCAGGAAGAACACGCTCGGCCCCGGGATCACGATGATGATCACGGCGGCGAGCCCGAAGGCGAGGATCTGGTGCAGGCTGACCGGCACCGTCAGGTCGAACGGCATGGCGGCCATCGTAGGACCGCGGGCCCGGCCGGTGCCTCCTCGTTTCGCGCCGGCTGCGCCAGGATGGACGGGTGCTGCTGACCCGACCCGTGCTCGACCGCATCGTCGCGGGTGAGGTCGACCTGGTCTTCCGGTTGTGGAGGCGCCCGACCGTCAAGGCCGGTGGGCGGTTGCGCACGGTTGTCGGCGACCTCGCGATCCACGACGTCGACGTGGTCGACCCCGAGGCGATCACCGAGGGCGAGGCCGAGCGGGCTGGCTTCGCCGACGCGGACTCGCTGCGAGCGGCGCTCGCGCCACGGCGTACGACGTCGGAGCGGGCACGCGTCGCGAGACCCGACGAGACCAGCCGGGTCTTCCGCGTCCGCGTCTCGTACGCCGGTGCCGACGGCCGCGCCGTCCTCCGCGAGACGGTGCTGGGGCGGAGCCAGCTGGCCGCGATGGTGGACCGGCTCGAGGCGATGGAGGCCCGGGCCGCCGAGCCCTGGGTCTTCGCGACGCTCGACCTGGTCGCGCGGTGGCCGGGACGGCGGGCGCCCGAGCTCGCCGAGATGCTGGGCCGCGAGACGCTGCCGTGGAAGGCTCAGGTGCGGAGGCTCAAGGAGCTCGGGCTGACCGAGAGCCTCCCGGTCGGCTACCGGCTGTCCCCTCGGGGGCGGCAGGTGCGCGCCGCCGCCCGTCGGCGACGCGCTCGGCTCCGAGGCAACCCTGCCGGACCGGCCGGCGTCTGAACGTGTATCCGGCTCGGGGCTGGGCACTCCTGCCTTCGAGGACCCCACGGCCACGAGCCCAGGCCCGACGACCACG
This sequence comes from uncultured Nocardioides sp., assembly GCA_964591845.1. GTDB lineage: Bacteria > Actinomycetota > Actinomycetes > Propionibacteriales > Nocardioidaceae > Nocardioides. The sequence continues at coordinate 17,267 of CAZQCA010000037.1, read as the reverse complement.
AGGAGAAGCAATGCCGAAGCAGAGCGCGAAGGTCCAGCCGACGGTCCGGCACGGCCGTGACGTCTTCTTCGTCGAGGGTGAGGGCCTCGTCGGTGGCGACGGCCGCACGGCCAAGGTGGACGCGCGAGCGACGGCGGCACCCGGCGACCCCCGCATGTTCCGGTTCACCCGCATCGGGCCCGCCGGCACCCGCCTCGCTCGGGCGATCAACGTGAAGGTCGCCGCCGCGATGACGTCCGGCACCGCGCTGCTCGACGGCCCGATCCCTGCTGGCTACACCTACCTCGGCCAGCTGGTCGACCACGACCTGACCTTCGACAAGACCCAGGTGATGCTGGGCGACAACGTCTCTCCCGCCGACATGCTGTCCGGGCGCTCCCCCAAGCTCGACCTGGACTGCGTGTACGGCGCCGGGCCGGGCGACCCGGTCTCGGCGGAGTTCTACCGCGACGACCGGCACCTCAAGATCGGCACGACCGTGAAGGCCGGCCCCGGACCGCTGAAGGGCCACACGGGCTACGACCTGCCGCGGGCGGGGGACGGCTCCAAGAACAACCCGCGCCGGGCGTTGACGCCCGACCCGCGCAACGACGAGAACCTCGCGGTCGCCCAGACCCACGTGGCGTTCATCCGCTTCCACAACCGGGTCGTCGACGGGCTCGACTCCTCGGTGCCCGCTGCGCAACGCTTCCAGAAGGCCAAGACCGAGGTGGTGCTGCACTACCAGTGGCTGCTCAAGACCGACTACCTGCCGCGGATCTGCGACGAGGCCGTCGTCCATGACGTCTTCGCCCAGGGCCGCAAGATCTTCGACGTAGGCGCCGCGCCGACGAGCATGCCCGCGATGCCGCTGGAGTTCTCGGTGGGTGCGTTCCGTCTCGGTCACTCCATGGTGCGGCCGCTCTACGACTGGAACGCCGTCTTCAACAACGGCGGCGGCACCCTGGACCTGCTGTTCAACTTCTCGGGCACGTCCGGCTTCCTCGGCGGCGACGACCTCGCGCTGCCCAGCAACTGGATCGTCGACTGGCGGCGGCTCTACCCGTTCGCCCGCATCAACCGCCCCGACCTGAAGCCGCCGAAGAACGAGTTCAACCGGGCGCAGAACATCGACACCAAGGTCGCGCGGTCGCTCAACGAGCTGCCGCCCGGCTCGTTCGGCGGCACCGACGCCGACCTCGGGACGCTGCGGACCCACCTGGCGTTCCGCAACCTGGTGCGCTCGGGCATGGTGCACCTGGCGACCGGCCAGCAGATGGCGGCGCTGTGCCAGGCGAACGGCGTACCGGTCACCCCGCTGACCGGCGACCAGATCCTGCACGGCGACGGCAGCGGCGCCCAGCTCGACGCGCTCACCCCCGCGCAGCAGCAGGCGTTCGTGGAGAAGACGCCGCTGTGGTTCTACACGCTGCGCGAGGCCGAGCTGGCCGGCGGCCGGCTGAGCGGCGTCGGCGCCCGGATCGTGGCCGAGACGTTCCACCGGGCGATGGAGGCCGCCGGCAGCTCGATCGTCCGTCGCCCGGGATGGCGGCCGACGCTGGGCGCCAAGGCCAACCGCTTCACGATGATGGACCTGCTCCTGGTGGCCTTCGACAACGACCCGAAGGTGCTCAACCCGCTGGGCGACTGACTCTCTCCGCGATGCTCACGGCACCGCGGTCAGGAAGAGGTACGCCGCGGCGAGCACGAGATGGATCGCGCCCTGCAGACGGGTGACCCGGCCGGGGACGATGGTCAGGATGCCCATGACGGCGGTGACGAACAGCAGCACCAGGTGGGTCGAGCCAAGGCCGAGCTCGAGCGGACCCTCGATCCAGAGCGTCGCCACGGCGATCACGGGGATCGTCAGCCCGATGCTGGCGATGGCGGAGCCGTAGGCGAGGTTGAGGCTGGTCTGCAGCCGACCCCGCGCGGCGTTGCGCGATGCCGCGATGCTCTCGGGCAGCAGCACCAGCAGCGCGATCACGACCCCGACCACGGCCAGCGGCAGCCCGAGGGCCTCGACGCCGGACTCGATCGGCTGGGACTCGAGCTTGGCCAGGCCCACCACGGCGAGCAGGGCGACCAGCAGGAGCGCCAGACTGCCGCCCGTCGCGCTCGCGCTCGGACGCTGGGCGTGGTCCTCGTCGGTGAGCGGCCGGCCCTCGGCGTCGACGGGCAGGAAGAAGTCACGGTGGCGGATCGTCTGGGTCACGACGAAGACGGCCCACAGCACCAGTGAGGCGGCGGCCGCGAACGCGAGCTGCGCCCCGCTGAAGCGCGGACCCGGTGCGGTCGTCGTGAACGTCGGCAGCACCAGGGAGAGCGTCGCCACCGTGCACACGGTCGCGAAGGCCGCCGCCGCGCCCTCCTGGTTGAACGCGACCGCGTCGTGGCGGCGGCCGGTCGCGATCACCACCGACAGCCCGACGATGCCGTTGCAGGTGATCATGATCGCGGCGAAGACCGTGTCGCGGGCGAGCGTCGGCGTACCGTCGCCCCCGGCGGCCATCAGCGTCACGATCAGCCCGACCTCGATGGCGGTGACCGCGAGCGCGAGCACCAGGGAGCCGAACGGCTCGCCGACCCGGTGCGCCACCACCTCCGCGTGGTGGACGGCGGCGAGCACCGAGCCGCCGAGCAGGAGTGCCAGCGGCGCCAGCGCCACCCCCTCGGGGTGCAGCGGCCAGGCGACGGCGAGCGCGACCACGCTCACGACCGGCACGACCGTCGTCCAGTCCCGCCACCTGATCGTCGCCATGGCCCGAAGGCTAGCCAGGCGGCGGAGCCGCCTGTGCCCCTCCGAGGACCACACACCAGGAAATCGGCCCCGAAAACCTGCAGATTGGTCCTCGGAGGCGCCTGCCGGCGACCCCACGGCAGGGGGCGGGCCCACCCGGCCGGGGGTACGGTCGAGGCATGACTGCGCCGTTCACGGATGGGCCGATCGTGGTGGTGGGGGGCGGCCTGGCGGCCGCGACGTTCGTCTCGGAGCTGCGCGAGCGGGATCCCGAGCGCCCGATCGTGCTGTTCACCGAGGAGGCCCACGCGCCCTACGAGCGGCCGCCGCTCTCCAAGGACCTCCTGCTCGGCAAGGGCGGGCCGGACGACCCGATCGTCCACGACGCGCCGTGGTACGCCGACCACGGCGTCGACCTGCGCCTCGGCACCCGCGTCACAGCCATCGACCTGGCGGGCCGCACGGTCACGGCGGGCGGCGAGCAGACGGCGTACGGCGCCCTCGTCCTGGCCACCGGCGCGCGGCCTCGTCGGTTCGCCATGGCCGACGACAGCGGCGCCCCCATCGCCTACCTGCGGACCCTCGACGACGCGCTCGCGCTCAAGAGCGAGCTGCAGGACGGGCGACGCATCGCCATCGTCGGCGCCGGCTGGATCGGCCTCGAGGTGGCCGCCGCCGCACGAGAGCACGGAGCAGCCGTCACCGTGCTCGAGTCGGCGGCGCAGCCGCTGCTGCGGGTGCTCGGCGAGGAGGTCGCGGAGATCTTCGCGGGCCTGCACCGCCACCACGGCGTCGACCTGCGCCTCGCGGCCGAGATCACCGGCATCGAGAAGAGCTCGTCCGGCGGCGTCGTCCACCTCGCGGCCGGCGACCCGGTGGGCTTCGACCTGCTCGTCGTCGGGGTCGGCGTCGAGCCGGTCGTCGACGTGGCCGGCGCCGCGGGCCTCACCATCGACAACGGCATCCGCACCGACGCCCACCTGCGCACGAGCGACCCCCGCGTGCTCGCGCTCGGCGACGTCGCCCACGCCGATCACGCCACGCTGGGCTACCCGCTGCGCGTGGAGCACTGGGACGTCGCCAAGCAACACGGCCGGATCGCGGCCGCCGTGCTGGCCGGCGAGGACGCGGCATGGGACGCGCTCCCCTACTTCTTCACCGACCAGTACGACCTCGGCATGGAGTACGTCGGCAACCCCGGGCCCGCCGGTTTCGACAGGGTCGCGCTGCGTGGTGACACCGACCCGTCGGGCAGCCTCCTCTTCAGCGCCCTGTGGCTCCGCGGGACCGGCGACACGGTCGAGATCGTGGCGGGCATGCACGTCAACGACTGGGACGCCATCGGCGACGTACGCCGCCTCGTCGGCACCACCGTCGACGCCCACGACGTGAGCGACCCGGGCGTCACGCTGGCCGACCTGGGCACCTGACCCGACGAGCGACTACCACCAGCCCTGCCTCCGCGCCCAGCGCAGGAGGAGGAAGCTGAGGCCGGCCATGATCGCCAACACGATGGACAGCTCCACGCGGTTCTCGTCGATGGCCACGATCATGTTCATGCCCTCGATCGAGGCGATCGCGGTGATCGGCAGGGTCACGGCGGCGATGACCGCGAGCCGTTCCATGGCCACCGTCATCTTGGTGTGCACCTTGGTCTGGTAGAGCTCGATGACACCGGACAGGAAGTGGGACTCACCGTCCGCGATGGACCGAACCCGGTCGAACTGGTCGGCGAGGTCGTCCGCTCCGGTCCGGAGGCTCTCCCCCGCGCGCGTCAGGTGGGACACGCGGGCCCAGACATCCGCGCACTGGGCGGCCATCGTCCTCGTGGTGATGAGCTCGTGCCGGATCAGGAACATCCGCTCCAGGAGCTCCTCGGGCCGGGTCAGCCGGGAGCTCATCACCTGGGTCTCCAGGCCGGGCAGCTTCTGGGCGATCTGGTTGATCATGTCGCGCTGCCGGCGGGCCACGGCCGACGTGATCGCGTAGCCGAGCTCGGCCGCATCGGAAGGCCGGAACCGTCCACCCCGGAGCCGCGCCAGCACCGACCCGGTCTCGACCATCGCCTCCGACACGTCGACGACCTCGTTGAGGGGGCCGTGGACGGTGATCAGATATCGATCTCCGATGATCTGGTCCAGCTCGAGCAGGTGCACGTGACCGGCGACGCCCAGCAGGGGCGACTGACTCGTGATGAAGAGATGATCGTCGTAGCTGTGCACGGTGGGCACGTGGTTGCGGGCGGCGCAGGCCTCGATCACCCGGGGGTGGCAACCCAGACCCCGGAGCACGATCTCGGCTGCCGAGTCCCAGCGAGGGATGTCGACCCACACGATGCCCTCGGCCGGCACCCCGACCGGATCGGCCGGACCCAGGGTCCTGACGCCGGACTCGTCGATCAGATAGACGTCCATGAGAGGAAGCGTCTCGCCGCCACCTGCCGGGTGCCCGCCGTCTCACGGAGCGAGCGCGCCGAATTTACCGTTCCGTGACCTTTCCCCTAGCCTCGATGCCCATGGTCACCCCCCGGACCCGTCGTCTGCCCCTGTTCGTCGCCTCCCTGCTCGGCCTGATGATGATCGTCGCGATGCTCTCCGTGGCCGCCCTGAGGGCCCCGAGCACCACCGACGACGAGATCTCACCGGCCGCCTGCATCGGCTACTGCGCCTACCCCCGCAACGCCGGCAAGGTGTTCCGCTGGGGGCGCGAGACGTGGCGCGATGAGTTCGAGGTGGGCGTCTTCCCACGCAAGCTCTGGTCGTCCAACCGGCCGCGGATGCTGGGCCAGCAGCACGGCATGTTCACCATCAACGCCAAGCCGTCGATGCGCAAGGTCGTCGCGTGGCGCAACAGCCCGGCGAAGGCCTACGGCCGCTGGGAGGCGCGGATGCGCGCCGTCGAGCTCGGCACGCGTGGCCGCCACTACCGCTTCATCTGGCGGCTGGTGCCGGCGGGCGGGACCTCGTGCGCGAGCAAGATGATCACCCTGGCGTCCTACCGTCCGGGCGACCGACGTGTCGAGGGCGCCGTGCGCACCCCGGGTCACAACTTCACCTACGCCCTGCCCCGCGACCTGCGCTCGCGCGCCTGGCACGCCTTCGCCATCGAGGTCACTCCGCGTCACATCTCGTGGTTCGTCGACACCCGCGTCGTGCACACCGAGCGGCGCCCCGCCGCCCTGGCCGGCTACAAGCTGCGTCCGCAGTTCGTGATGAAGGGCGTCCGCGGTCAGCAGATGCGCCGCTCGCGCTTCCAGATGGACTGGGTGCGGCACTACTCCCTCGAGCGCCCCAACGCGCGGTCGATCAAGGCGCCGCGGATGCTCAAGCGGAGCTACGCCAAGACCTGCTGACGCGCCGCGCCTCCTCCCTCCTCAGGTGCCCGGTCGGAGCCCGGGGTCGTCCGAGGGCAGTCGCGCCTCGAGCCCGGCCAGCGCGTCCGTGAGGGTGGGGGCGACCACCAGGTCGGCCAGTGCGTCCTGCCCGACGAAGCCGGCCTCCCCGAGGCGGCGTACGCCGTCCAGCAACGGCGTCCAGAAGCCACCCAACGTCGAGGAACCCCACCGGCTTGCGGTGATAGCCGATCACCCGCCAGGTCCACACCTCGAAGATCTCCTCCAGCGTCCCCAGCCCGCCCGGCAGGGCGAGGAACGCGTCCGCGCGCTCGGCCATCATCGCCTTGCGCTCGTGCATCGACCCGACGACGTGGAGCTCGGTCAGGTCGGCCCGACCCCACTCCCGCCGCAGCATGTCGTCGGGGATCACGCCGACCACCCGGCCGCCCTCCTCGAGGGCTCCCGCCGCCAGCTCACCCATCAGCCCCAGCCCACCGCCGCCGTAGACGACCTGCACCCCACGGCGAGCCAGCTCACGTCCGGTCTCACGGGCGAGCCGCGCCCACGCAGGGTCGGCGCCGAGGCTCGAGCCGAGGAAGACCGCGAGGCTGTGCAGCGACATGCCGGCCAGCATGTCAGCCGCACCCGCGCACCTGGACAGCCGCGGCCGATCCCGGCAGGGTGAGGGGAATGCGACGCACCGGACTCCTCGCCCTGACCCTCGCCACCCTGGTCGGCCCCGCGTTGACCGCCACGCTGGCCGCGCCGGCGTCCGGAGCGGCCGCGAGAGGCGCGAGCGGTCGGTGGGCACAGGGACTGGAGGCCCACGAGCGCGTGCTCGACGCCGACCAGAACTTCCGGGGTCTCGACGCGGTCGACGCCCGGGTGGCCTGGGTCAGTGGCGAGAGCCTCAGCGATGGCGCCGGCCGCATCTTCCGCACGACCGACGGCGGGCGCCACTGGCGCGACGTGACCCCGCCGGACACCGTCGGGCTGTCCTTCCGCGACGTCGAGGCGCGCAGCGCCCGCACGGCCTTCGTGCTGTCGATCGGCCCCGGAGACGCGTCGCGCATCTACCGCACCACCGACGGGGGCACCACCTGGGACCAGGTGTTCGTCAACGACAACGACGCCGCGTTCTACGACTGCATGGACTTCTACGCCGGCGGACGCCGCGGGCTGGCGATGAGCGACCCGGTGGGCGGGAGGTTCCGGATCCTGTCCACGAAGGACTACGGCGCGACCTGGCAGGTGCTGCCCTCGGCCGGGATGCCCGAGGCTGCGACGGAGTACGGCTTCGCGGCCAGCGGCGACTGCCTGGTCACGGCCGGGCGGACGGCGTACCTCGCCTCAGGAGGCGGGCAGGCCCGCGTGTTCCGGTCCGACGACTACGGTCGCACCTGGACGGCGGCCGACTCGACCATCCCGGCCGGCGACTCTGCCGGCGTCTTCAGCCTGGCCTTCCGCTCGGCCGACGTCGGCCTGGCGGTCGGCGGCGACTTCGCCGAGCCCACCGACGGCGCGGACGCGGTGGCGCGGACGGTCGGCGGCAACCGCTGGCGCAACGTGGGCGACCTCACCCACCTCGGCGAGGACGTCGCCTACGTGCCCGGGCTGCCCGGGGTCGTGCTGGTCACGGGCGAGTACGGCGACGGAGCCGGCTCCAGCGTCAGCGTCGACGGCGGCCGCACCTGGACCCGGGTCGCCGACGTGGGCTTCCACACGCTCGACTGCGTGCCCGGCGCCTGCTGGGCGGCCGGCAGCGTCGGCCGGGTCGGCCGGGTCACCGGCTGAGCGCGCGGCACCGCGAGTGCGGTCCGGCCTCCCGGGCGCGTGACTACCCCGCGGGGGCTGTGCGCGGTTGCCCACGAGCCCTAGCCTGGTCCGATGGCGCTGTTGGAGCGCGAGGAGCAGGTGCTGGCCGCGGAGGGCTATCTCGCAGAGGCGGCGAGCGGCCACGGCCGGCTGGTCTATGTCGCCGGGGAGCCCGGGATCGGCAAGACCACGTTCCTCGAGGCGCTCACCCGAGCCGCCGACGCACACGTCGCGATCGGCTGGTGCGACGGGTCGGCCACCCCGCCGCCGCTCGGACCGCTCGTCGACATGCTGCCCGACCTGCCCGCCGACGTGTGGCCCGAGGGGGCGCAGCGGACCGACGTCTTCGCGCGGCTGCTGGCCGCGCTCAAGGAGCCACCCGGACGGGCGCCGTACCTGCTCGTCGTCGAGGACGCCCACTGGGCCGACGAGGCGACCCTCGACCTCATCCGCCACCTCGCGCGTCGCGTCCACACCTGCCGGGCGCTGGTGATGGTGAGCTACCGGTCCGAGGACACCAGTGCCGGCGACGGGCTCCGGATCCTCCTCGGGGACACCGCGTCCGCGACCGGCGTACGCCGGATCGACCTGGCGCCGCTGTCGTCGCAGGCGGTGGCCCGGCTCGCCGAGGAGTACGCCGCGCCGGAAGGCGAGCCGATCGACCCGGAGGCCCTCCACCGGGCCACCGGCGGCAACGCGTTCTTCGTCACCGAGGCGCTGTCGTCGGGCAGCACGCAGCTCCCTCCGTCGGTCAGGGACGCCGTCCTCGCCCGGGTGGCCCGCCTGGGCGAGACGGGCCAGCGGGCGCTCGAAGTCGTGGCGCTGGCCGGGTCGCGCGCCGAGGCGGACCTCGTCGACTCACTGCTGGTGGCCGGACTGACCGCTCTGGACGAGCCCCTCTCCCGCGGGCTGCTGCGCCAGGTCGGGGGCGAGGTCGTCTTCCGGCACGAGCTGGCCCGGCTGACGGTCGCTGCGGAGGTGCCCCCCGGTCGACGGGTCCACGTGCACCGGCGGCTCCTGGCCGCGCTCACCGACCGCGACGCCGACCCGGCCCGGCTGGCGCACCACGCCTTCGAGTCGGGCGACCACGAGGCGCTGCTCCGCCACGGGCGGACCGCGGCGGCCCAGGCGGCCGCTCTGGGGGCGCACCTCGAGGCGGTCCGTCAGTACGAACGGGTCCGGCCGCTGGGTGACCGGCTCGAGCCCGCCGACCGGGCCCAGCTGATGTGGGACCTCGGCTACGAGTGCTACCTCACCGGCCGGATCGAGGCGGCCATCGAGGCGACCGGGGAGGCCCGCACGATCTGGGAGACGCTCGGCGACGACGTGCGGGTCGGCGACGCCTGGCGGTGTCAGTCGCGGCTCAACTGGTTCGCCGGCCACAACGACGCCGCCGAGGAGCAGGCCCGGATCGCCGTGGACCTGCTCGAGGGCTCCGACACCGTCGAGCAGGCCATGGCCTACAGCAACCGGGCCCAGCTCGGCATGCTGTCGCAGCGGCTCGCGCCCACCCGTGAGTGGGGCGACCGGGCGCTGGCGCTCACCGAGTCGCTGCCGGCCGGCGTACGCCGCGACGAGGTGCGGGTGCACGTGCTCAACAACCTCGGGACGATCGAGGTGGTGGCGGGCGACCTCGAAGAGGGGCAGCGCCTGCTCCGGGAGTCGCTGGCCGGGGCGCGGGCCGGCAACCTGGAGGAGCACGCCGCCCGCGCCTACTGCAACCTGGGCTCCTCGGCAGTGACCCAGCGGCGCTACGACGTGGCGGAGCACTATCTGGACGAGGGGCTCGACTACTGCACCGACCGCGACCTCGACTCGTGGACCTACTACCTGCTCGGCTGGCGGTCCCGGCTGCGGCTGGACCGCGGAGACCTGGAGGCGGCCGGCGCCGACGCTGCCAGGGTGCTCAGCCGCAGCGGCGACGCGGTCGGGACCATGCAGCCGCTCCTGGTGACCGCGCAGCTGGGCACCCGCAGCGGACTCGACCCGGCGCCGGAGCAGCTGTCGCGGGCGGTCGCCCTGGCCACCGACATGATGGAGGCGCAGCGCGTCGGGCCGACCTGCGCGGCACTGTGCGAGACGGCCTGGGTCTCGGGCCGGGACTGGACCGACATCGCGCTCGAGTCCTGGGCCCACGTCGCCGACTGCGACTGCCCCTGGCACCGCGGCGAGGTGGCCACCTGGCTGCCCGCCGAGATGGAGATCGAGGGCCCGCTGGCCGCGCCGTACGCACTGGAGCGGGCGGGCCGGTGGGTCGAGGCGGCGGCCTGGTGGCGCGAGGCGGGCAACCCGTTCGAGGAGGGCCTGGCCCTCGCCCGGTCGGGCGACCCCGACTGCCTCGCCGAGGCCGTCCGCGCCTTCGACCGGCTGGGCGTCGCCGCGGCCGGCCGCCGGGCGCGGGCCCTGCTCCGCGCGGCCGGGGTCCCGGTGCCGCGGCAGACGCGCTCCAGCCGGCACCCTGACGGTCTCACCGCCCGCGAGGAGGAGGTGCTGGAGCTGCTGCGCGAAGGGCTGACCGACGCCGCCATCGCGAAGCAGCTGGTGATCTCACGCCGTACGGCGGAGCACCACGTGGCGTCGATCCTGGCCAAGCTGGGGGTGCGCAGCCGCCGGGAGGTAGCCGCGGTGGCCGTGGCCGAGCCCGACTGACCTGGGTGGTCGCGTGGGTAGGTGTGGGTAGGGATTACCGATGAGCGGTGCGGGAATCTCGCCGTAGAACAGGAGACGGCACATCCACACTGACACGAAGGACACGACAATGCCGCTCTTCATGGACGTTCACTCGCTGGGTGACGGCGTCACGATGGACGACGTCGCCAAGGCGCACCAGGCCGACCTGGCCACGCAGGCGCGCTACGGCGTCAACTACCTGCGCTACTGGGTCGACGAGGCCAGGGGGCAGATCTTCTGCCTCGTCGAGGCGCCCGACGCCGAGGCCGCCCACGCCGTGCACCGCGAGGCGCACGGCCTGGTGGCCGACCAGCTCTTCCTGGTGCAGGAAGGCGTCTGACCCTCTGGGGTCGGTCAGGGATCCCCACCTCACGGGGACGGCGGGCGGTGTCGGGGTTCCGGCGCCGCCCGTCGGCGCCGTTTGGCCCTCCGAGGACCGAATTGCATGATTTCGGCGGCGAAAACCTGGTCTTTGCTCCTCGGAGGGGCATCCATGTGACGCGTGGGACGATGTCGAGGATCGCTGTTCGGGTACGACGTTCGGGGTGACCGGGCCCGCTGGGCCACCTTCTCTCCACAGGAGTCATCGTGAAGTTCGTCATCCTGATCCACTCCCACCCCGAGCCTTGGGGGCATCCCACCGCCGACCACCTGCCGGAGTTCCAGGCACTACCCGCCGAGCAGCGGGAGCAGATGGGCGTGGAGTTCGACGCCCTGCTGCGCGAGCTGTCGGAACGCGGCGAGCTGGTCCACGCGGAGGCGCTGGCCGACCCCCGATCCGCCTCGATCTACAGCTGGGGCGACGACGCCCCCCTCTCGACCGACGGTCCCTTCGCCGAGAGCAAGGAGCAGTTCGCCGGGTTCTTCCTGATCGACGTGGCCGACCGGGACCGCGCCGAGCAGATCGCGTCCCGCTTCGCCTCGCCGGGCGACACGATCGAGCTGCGTCCGGCGATGTGGGGTGGAGGCGAGGACTCCTGAGCCGCGAGGCCGAGTCGACGTCCGACGGCTCGGAGACGATCTGGCGCCACGAGGCGCCGATCGTCCTCGCCGCCCTGCTCCGTCGCACCGACGACCTCGGAGCCTGCGAGGACGCCGTCCAGGAGGCGCTCCTGGCGGCCGCCGCGCAATGGCCGCGCGAGGGGATCCCGGCCCATCCGCGCGGCTGGCTCGTGCGCGTCGCCTCGCGGCGCCTGATCGACGAGAAGCGGCGCCGGCGTACGGCCGAGCAGGCGGAGCTGCGCACCGCGAGACCACCCGGCGCCGGCCCCGTGGGCGGAGCTGGCGCCGTGGGCCCCCTGGGCCCTGACGACGACACCCTGCTGCTGATGCTGCTGTGCGCCCACCCGGCCCTCACGACGGCGTCCGCCACCGCGCTGACGCTGCGCGCGGTGGCCGGCCTGTCGACGGCCCAGATCGCGGCCGGCTTCCTCGTCCCCGAGGCGACGATGGCGCAGCGCATCAGCCGCGCCAAGGCCACGCTGCGGGAGGCCGGGGCCCGCTTCGGCGACGTGCCCGCGGCCGACGTACCGCGCCGACTCACGGCGCTTCGCCACGTGCTCTACCTGGCGTTCACCACCGGCCACACCGCTCCGTTCGGCGCCGAGCTCACCGACGCCGATCTGGCGGCGGAGGCCATCTGGCTCACCGAGCGGCTACAGCGGGCGCTCCCGGACGACTCGGAGACGGCCGGGCTGCTGGCGCTGATGCTGCTGACCCACGCCCGGTGGGCGGGGCGGGTCGACGCGGCCGGGGAGCTGGTGCCGCTCGACCAGCAGGACCGCTCCACCTGGGACCGCTCGATGCTCGCCCGCGGGACATCCCTCATCGAGCGCTCGATCCCCTCGGGGCCCGTCGGGCCCTTCCAGCTGCAGGCGGCGATCGCCGCCGTGCACGCGGAGGCGGCGGCGCCGGAGGCGACCGACTGGACGCAGATCACGATGCTCTACCGCATGCTGTACGCCCAGCTCCCGACCCCCGCGGTCGAGCTCAACCTGGCCGCGGCGATCGGGATGGCCCATGGCCCCCGGGCGGGGCTCTCCGCGCTCGAGCCCCTGCTGGCACGGCCCGACCAGCAGCGTCAGCACCGCCTCTTCGCCGTCCAGGGTCACCTCCTCGAGCTGGCCGGTGAGCCGGGCGCCGCGCGCGCGGCGTACGAGAAGGCGGCGGCGCTCACGCACAGCCTCCCCGAGCAGCGCTATCTCCGCCGTCGGGCCGCTTCCGTCGGCCCATGACGCTGCTGGCCTGGCTGCCGCCGGACGGCATGACGGCGCACCTCGAGCGGTTCGACCCGAGTACGGGCGGGGGCTACCGCATGATCCTCACGTACGCCGACACCGCGACGCCTCACCGCGACACACGCGACGCCTGACCGCGACACACCCGACGCCTCACCGCGACACACGCGACGCCCCACCGCGACACCTGCGACGCCTCGACGCGGGAGGATGGGTCCATGACCGAGACCCCGTACGACGGCCCGCAGGGGCCCGACGGCCCGAGCGAGGCCGAGATGCGCGAGCTGATGGCCCAGCTCCGGGCAGCGCCGGCAGCGGATCTCCTCGCCGAGCTCTTCTCGAACATGCTCAGCACCGCCCAGGTGAAGCTGGGGCGACGCGACGCGAGGCTGTTCATCGACCTGTGCGCGCAGTCGCTCGACTACGCCCGGCCGCATCTGCCGTCCGAGCTGACCCAGCAGGTCGACGCGGCCCTCGGCCAGCTGCGGCTGGCCCAGGTGAGGGCCGAGGGCGAGGTGGCCGCGGCCGGCGAGCCCGAGTCCCACGACCTCGACCACGTGCCGACCCCGCCGACCACTCCGACCCCGCCGACCACTCCGACCCCGGAGCCCACGTCCGCGCCGGCTGCCTCGCGGCTCTGGGTCCCCGGGCAGTGACACCGCAGGGACGACGCCGTGAGGCCACGGGCGGGGTCGCCCCCCGACGACCCCGCCCCGCCGCGGCCGACCGCTCGGCTAGCCCTCCGCCACCCAGGGCGTGAGCTGGTTGCGCTTGCCGAGCCAGTCGACGTGCTGGGCCCCACCGCTCCCGGTACCCGACACCCGGATGCCGATGCGGACGTCGTCGGCGCCACCCAGCGCCTTCTTGGACATCACCATCCGCACCGTGTCGGCCCGGTAGTTGATGCTCATCGACCAGGAGCCGCCGGCCACCGTGCCCCACTTCTTCGGGCCGAATCCCTCGGTGTGGAGTAGCTGGTAGTCGGTGCCCTCGAAGTAGCCGCCGACGAAGACGTACTCCGGCCCCGCGTCGCCCTGGTCGGTGTCGACGTAGACCGCCCCACCCGAGCCGCTCGCCGGCGACCGGCGGAGGTTGTCGTGCGTGGTGGTGACCACGAGCTTCTTGACCCCGTTGCGGACGCTGACCGCGAACAGGTCGGAGCCGTGCGGGCTGTCGTCGGCGTCGTCGACGCCGAAGATCTCGGCATGGGCGGGCGAGGCGTTGCCGACCAGGACCACACTGGTCAGGCCGGTGAGGAGTGCTGCGGTGATCAGGCTGGTACGACGCATGGCGATGACTCTTCTCTGTTGGCCGCTCGGATGAGCGGCGACCAAGGATGGGGGAACCCCGGAGTGGGGTTGCATGAGTCAGATGCGTCCGGGCACCGACGGGTTGCAATTGTTTGTCGACCGGGCCCGGCGACCACGAGGAGGACGGCATGGCGAGGTTCACGGGCGACGACGACCTGAGCGGGGCGGAGTTCGTCGACGTCAGTCTCAGCGGTGCCCGTTTCGTGCGCGCCGACCTCTCGGGCGTGGTCATGCGCGGCGTCGACGTCCAGGACGCCGAGATCGACGCCCCCTGGCTGACGGAGGAGGGCGGCTCCCTGGTCGTCAACGGGATCGACGTGGCTCCGTTCGTGGACGCCGAGCTCACGGCCCGCTTCCCCGGCCGTGCCCAGCGACTCGCGGCCGACCCCGAGGGTCTGCGCGCCGCCTGGTCCGCGCTCGAGAGCACCTGGGCGGCCACCGTCGACCGCGCGAGCACGCTCCCGGCCGGGAGCGTCGATGTCTCCGTCGACGGCGAGTGGTCCTTCGCCGAGACGCTGCGCCACCTGGTGCTGGCCACCGACACCTGGCTCCGCAAGGCCGTCCTCGGTATCGAGCAGCCCTACCACCGCCTGGGCATGCCCCACGCCGAGTACGAGTCCGACGGCCACGACATGTCGGTCTTCGCGACCGAGCCTCCGACCTACGCCGAGGTGCTCGAGGCACGCGCCGACCGGGTCGGCCTGGTCCGCGACTTCCTTGCCTCCACCACCGCCGAGCAGCTGGCCGAGGAGCGGCCCAACCCCCATGCCCCGGACTACCCCGAGACGGTCCTCTCCTGCCTGCACACGATCCTCAACGAGGAGTGGGAGCACCACCGATACGCCGTGCGCGACCTCGACGTGATCGCGGCCGGCGACCGGGGTTGACCGCCGTGCCGGAGGCGGTCACGTGGGCCGGTGCCCTGGCCTGGAGGATGCAGCGGCATCTCCTCGAGCCGGTGGGGAGCGAGCCGGTCGAGGGCGTCGTACGCCGTCTCGGGGCGGTGCTGGCCATGGACGAGGCGGCCGCCGAGCTGGCGGTGCGCACCCGCCGCGGTTGGGTCACGGTCGGGCGAGCTGGCCGGAGCCCTCGAGGAGGGCGCCGTCGTGAAGGCCTACGCGTTCCGCGGGGCGACGCACTACCTGTCGGCCGCCGACGGTGGTGCGTACCTCGCGATCCGGGCGGCCGGCCGCCAGTGGGAGCGGCGCAGCTGGCGCGACTTCTACGCGCTGGAGCCCGAGGACTGGCCGGGCTTCCGGGCAGCCGTGCGTGAGGCCCTGACCGACGGCCCGCTGACGGTGGCCGAGATCGGCCGCGCGGTGACCGGCGCGCCGGCGTACCGCCACCTGCGACCGGTGTTCGACGACGGAGCCGGCACCCTGGTCAAGCCGCTCACATGGCAGGGCGACATGAGCTTCGGTCCGCGTCGCGACGGGCAGGCGACGTTCCAGCGACTCGACCGCAATCCTCGCTGGGCGGGCGTCTGGGACCTCGACGAGGCGGGGCCGCACGCGATCGAGGCCTACGTCCGCGCCTATGGGCCGACGACCCTCGACCACGTGCACCACTGGCTGGCGGGCAACCTGAGTGCCGGCGCGGGCCGTCTGCGCTCCTGGCTGTCCGCGATGGGCGGGCGCTTCGCGGACCTGGTGATCGAGGGCGAGCCCGCCCTCGTGCTGCGCGAGGACCTCGACGAGCTGCGGGCCGCGCGGGCGACCGACGCCGTGCGGCTGCTCCCCGGCCACGACCAGTGGGTGATGGGGCCGGGCACCCAGGACCCCCACGTCGTCCCGCCCGCGCGGCGCACGCCCGTGACCCGCAGGGCCGACCTCGTCGTCGCCGGCGGGGTCGTGTCCGGCACCTGGCGCCGCCGCGGTCAGGAGGTCGACGTCACCTGGTTCGGCGAGCGGGGCGCACCGCCGAGGACCGAGCTCGACGAACAGGTCGCGCGCCTGTCGAGCCTCCTCGGCACCCCGCTCTCGCTGACGGTCGAGCGAGGGTGACGCGGCATACTGGGGCCGCCATGAGGTTCGAGGTCGATGCTGTCCTGTGCGACATCGACGGCACACTCGTCGACTCGACCGGCGCAGTCGTGCGGACCTGGAGGGCCTGGGCCGCCCGCTACGACGTCGACATCGAGGCCCTGCTCGCCGTCTGTCACGGCCGGCGCGACGTCGACACCATCGCCGACTTCCTGCCCGAGCCCCAGCGTGCCGACGCGGTGGCCGTCCACGAGGCGCTGGAGCTCGGCGACCTGGAGGACGTGGTCGCGCTGCCCGGAGCTGGCCTCCTGCTGGCCGCGCTCCCGCCGACACGGTGGGCCGCCGTGACGTCGGGCCCGCGCCGACTGATGGAGGCCCGGCTCCTCGCGGCCGGACTGCCGGTGCCGGACGTGATGGTCACCGCCGGCGACGTCGGGCGTGGCAAGCCCGACCCGGAGGGCTACCTGCTCGCGGCGCGACTGCTGGAGGTGGACCCCGGGCGCACGCTCGTGATCGAGGACGCCCCGGCCGGCATCGACGCGGGCCGCGCCGCGGGCGCCGCCGTGCTCGCCGTGGCCACCTCGCACCCGGTCGACGAGCTGTCGTCCGCCCACCACGCCGTCCGTGACCTCCGTGCCTGCCAGGCCGGGCCACTGCCCGACGGGGTCTGGCTGACCGCTCAGGACGAGCGGCGCGCGTAGGCCCAGCCGGGCCCGCGGAGCAGGTAGGACCAGCGGTCTCGCCAGGTGCCGGAGCAGCCGACGTCCTCGGCGATGTCGCGCCACTCGTGGGTGGCGATGGTGAGCGGGCTGTAGGAGTCGATGTTCCTGGTCAGCCCGTAGACGACCGGCTCGTCCTCCTCCTCGAACGTGCCGAAGAGCTTGTCCCAGACGATGAGGATGCTGCCGTGGTTGCGGTCGAGGTACTGCCGGTTCGACCCGTGGTGCACCCGGTGGTGCGACGGCGTGTTGAGCACCTTCTCCAGCCACCCGATCCGCCGGATCGCCTCGGTGTGGATCCAGAACTGGTAGATCAGGTTGATGCCCCGCGCCTGCTCGATGAGGCTCGGCCGTACGCCGGCCAGCGCGAGCAGGCCGTAGGGCACGGTGAGGATCAGGCTGTCGGCCACCGGCTGCCGCAGGGCGGTCGACAGGTTGTAGCGCTCGCTCGAGTGGTGCACCACGTGCACCGCCCACAGCC
>CAZQCA010000036.1:0-19033 GCA_964591845.1 uncultured Nocardioides sp. | reverse complement strand
GGGTCGAAGCCGTCGTCGAGGACCACGGCGTCCTTGGTCGGGAAGTGCCGGAAGAACGTCATGTGGCTGACACCCGCCTCCCGAGCGATCTGCTCGACGGTCGTGGCGTCGTACCCGTGCTCGGTGATGAGCCGCATCGCCGTCTCCTGGAGGAGGGCCCGGGTGCGGGCGGTGCGGGGGTGAGTCGTGGTCATCTCGTGAATGTTAGTGACTAACATTCACGAGCGCAAGGGCTCAGCCGGTGACGATCTCGCCACCCTCGGAGTCCCATGCCTCGATCCCGCCGGCGAGGTCGTAGACCGTGGAGAAGCCCTGGCTGACGAGGTAGTCCTTGGCGACGCCCGAGCGGTTGCCGCTGTGGCAGTAGAGCGCGTAGCTCCCCGCGGGATCGAGCGCCGCCACCTGCTGAGCGAACCCGGGATCCTCGACGTCCATGTTGATCGCGCCGGGCAGGTGACCGTCGGCGAACTCCTGGGCGCTGCGGACGTCGATCAGGGTCGTGCCGGGCCGCTTGGCCGCGGCGGCGAAGTCTGCGGGGTCGAGCGCGGCGGCGACCTCCGGCGCGGCGCTCGCGGTCGGCCCGCTCTCGAGGCTGACGCCGTCGGACGACGAGCAGGCGGCCAGGCCCAGTGCGAGGGCGCCCGCGGCGAGCAGAGCGGTGAGACGTCGGGTCATGGTTCTCCTTCGGATCAGGGTCGTGGGGGTCGTCACTCGGGGACGCAGATCTCACGGCGGACGGCCGCTCGCACGGTGAGGGCGGACACGGCGGTGACCACGAGCGTGGCGAGAGCGAGCAGCACCACTGCCACCACGTCGTACGCCGCGCCCGGCAGGCGGCCCGCGGCGGCGATGGCGATGGCGGCGGCCGCGGCGAGGGGGAACGTGTAGGCCCAGAAGGGCAGCCCGAAGCGGAGGCGCAGCAGGAGTGGCAGCTGCGCCAGCAGCATGAGCACGAACATGACGGTCGCGGCGTGGAGGATCCGGAAGACCGGGTCTCCCGGCGCCGGGTCGGTCAGCGCCAGCCAGGAGAGCCCGATCACCGCGGGGGGAGCGATGAAGATCGCCAGCGTGGGTGTGAGCCTGAGGGGCAGGGCGTTGCCGTGGAGGAGCACCCGGCGCAGGATGATCGGCAGCAGACCGACCCAGAACACGACTCCGACGCCGAAGGAGAACCAGGCGAGCTCGACCGAGCCGACGGCCGCCGCCGCGAGCGGGGTGATCACGTTGCCGACGATCGGGATGAACCAGGCGGGGGTGACGTGGTCCAGGACGATGTCGTGCCGGCCGAACCACCACGACATCACCACGACCGTGAGTGACAGATGACCGAGCGCGCCACCCCACCACGCGATCCGTGCGGCCACCGGGAGCACGTCCTGACCGGCGGTCGCCAGCACCAGCAGGGCGATCGTGATCGTGGGGACGAAGGTCATCCGGACCGGGTGCCGGAGCTCGGCGCGGGCGGCCGCCGGATGACGAGCCCACTTCGCGGCATAGAGCCCGGCGACCAGCGCGAAGATGGCCAGCGCGGCCCAGAAGAGCGCCGCCGAGGGCCAGGTGGGAGTGCCCCAGGCCGCCCCGGCGCGGCGCCAGGCCAGGCTCAGGCCACCCACGCCCATGACGCTGGCGAACAGGGTGACGGGCAGGTGCTGCAGACGACTCCCGCCGATGGCCGCGGCGGGCGCCTCCGCCCGGGTTGACGTGTCGGTCACGAGCAGTATCGTATACCCCTGGGGGTATAAGTCACGAACGCGGGAGGGACCATGGCCGACGTCGTCATCCTGGGGGCCGGCATCTCCGGCCACACCGCTGCGCTCCACCTGCGGCGCACGCTCGGTCGGCGCAGCGAGCACCGGGTGACCGTCGTCTCCCCCAACTCGCAGTGGAACTGGATCCCGTCCAACATCTGGGTCGGCGTCGGCAAGATGGCCAAGCCCGACGTGGTCTTCTCGCTCGAGCCCGTCTACCGCCGCAAGGGCATCGAGTTCCGGCAGGCCAAGGCGTTCGCGATCAGACCCGAAGGGGACCCGGACGACCCCCGTGGCGCCGTGGACATCGAGTACACCGGGCAAGGACGTGCCGGCACCACCGAGCGGCTCCGCTACGACTACCTCGTCAACGCCACCGGCCCCCGGCTCCGCTTCGAGGCGACCCCCGGTCTGGGTCCCGACGGCCACTCGCTGTCGGTGTGCACGGCCGACCACGCCACCGAGACCGCGCGCGCCCTCGCCGAGACGATCGACCGGCTCCGCCAGGGAGAGGAGCAGACGCTCGTCGTCGGCATGGGGCACGGCACGTGCACCTGCGAGGGTGCGGCGTTCGAGTACGTCTTCAACGTCGACCACGAGCTGCGTGAGGCGGGCGTACGCGATCGGGCCCGGCTGGTCTACCTCACCAACGAGGCGAGGCTCGGCGACTTCGGCGTCGACGGGATGACCTTCGAGGAACGGGGCTTCCAGACCTCCTCGGAGATGTGGACGTCGTCGCTCTTCCGCGAGCGCGACGTCCAGGCGATCCTCGGCGCGCACGTCACGAGCGTCGAGCCGGGCGTCGTCCACTACGAGACGCTAGACGGCGGACTCCACGAGCTCGCGTTCGACTTCGCGATGCTGCTGCCGCCCTTCGGCGGCGTCGGGCTGACGGCGTACGACGCGGAGGGTGCCGACATCACCGACCGGCTGTTCGCTCCGAGCGGGTTCATGAAGGTCGACGCCGACTACACCGCCAAGCCCTATGAGGAGTGGCGGGCCCAGGACTGGCCCGAGACCTACCAGGTGCCCGGCTATCCCTCCATCTACGCGGTCGGGATCGCGTTCGCGCCCCCGCACCAGATCTCGCGTCCCCGCACCAGCCCGAACGGCACCGTCATCGCGCCGGCGCCGCCGCGCACCGGCATGCCGTCGGGCGTGATGGGCAAGACGGTCGCCCTGTCCATCCACGACCGCCTCACCCGGGGCGAGCACGCCGAGGCGCACCGCGCGTCGATGGCCCACATGGGTGCCGCCTGCGTGGCCTCGGCCGGTGCCGACCTGCGCACCGGCTCGGCCGCCGCCATGACGATGATGCCGGTGGTGCCCGACTACACCCGCTATCCCACCGGACGCGATCTCGCGGCGACCCGTGGCGAGATCGGTCTCGCGGGCCACTGGGTCAAGCTGATGCTGCACCACCTGTTCCTGCACAAGGCCAAGGCCCGGCTGGGCTGGCAGTTCATCCCGGAGTGAGCCGATGATCGATCACCTTCCCACCGACGCCACGGTCGCCGACCTGTCGAGGGCACCGCTGCCCACGGCCGACACGCTGCGCAAGCGGCGCTCCGTCCCGCTCCAGCTGACGCGGTTCGTGGTCTTCAACGCGCGCATCATGCGGATGGTCCTCAAGGGCCACTGACACGCCCGGGCGTAGGCCTCAGACCTCGCCTGCGGGGGGCCGCACCTGGTGCACAATGAGGCCGTGACGGCGCAGACGCGTCCGCAGGTGGTGGCACACCGCGGGGCCAGCCAGGAGAACCCCGAACACACGCTGGGCGCCTATCTGCGGGCCCTCGAGCAGGGCGCCGAGGGCCTCGAGTGCGACGTCCGCCTCACCGCCGACGGCCACCTCGTGTGCGTGCACGACCGTGACCTGCGGCGTACGGCGCTCCACCCCGGCGTGGTCTCGACGATGCACCTGGCCGAGCTCGACCAGCTGGACTTCGCGTCCTGGAAGAACCCCTGGGCGGAGCTCGACGACGAGGCACCGGACGCCCCGGCCGAGCTGGGCAAGGTGCTGACCCTGCGCAAGCTGCTGGAGACGGTGGCCGACTTCGACCGCAGGGTCGAGATCGCCATCGAGACCAAGCACCCGACCAGGTACGGCGGCCTCGTCGAGCGGCGGCTCGCCGACCAGCTGCGGCAGTTCGGCTGGCACAGGTCCGGCTCGCCGGCGCGGGTGATGAGCTTCTCCTACACCGCCCTGCAACGGATGTCGGGCCTGACACCCGACCTGTCCCTGGTGATGCTCATCGAGCGCAAGCGCGCGTGGGCCATGCTCGAGAAGGTCGTCGGGCGAGACTGGATCCTCGGACCCGGCATCGACCTCCTCCAGGAGCACCCGCGCCTCGCGCAACGGCTGGCGCGCAGCGGCCACGACCTGCACGTGTGGACCGTCAACTCCGAGGAGCAGCTGCGGACCTGCCTCGACCTGGGTGTCAAGGCGGTCATCAGCGACCGCCCCGGCTACCTGCTGGGGTTGCTCGACGCAGACGCCCAGTAGGTTGGGCCCCCATGGGGAAGCGATCGCGTCAGAAGTTTCGTGAGCAGGTGCCCGCCGGCGAGGTCGGCCCGCGGCAGCCCTGCCCGTGCGGATCCGGGAGACGCTACAAGCACTGTCACGGGGCCGAGGGGGGCGCGGCCACCGTCTATGTCTCGCGACCGTTCGCGGGCCTGGCCTCCGAGTGCGACGTGATCGCGATGCGCGACCTCGTCCCCGCCGCGACCGCGCCCCTGACACTGCGGGACTCCGACCGTGCGCTGCTGCTGTGCACGCTGCTCCCGGGCGCCGTGCCGGCGATGGTCCGCGAGTCCGGCGAGATCTGGCTGGCCCTCCAGGTGCGACACCACTTCGGCGATCCCGCCCGCGATCTGGGGGCGGTCCTCGAGCGGGCTCTCGTCGCCGACGCCGGAGTCGTCGGGCTCACCGATCCGCCCGGCGACGGGCAGCGGCTCCAGGACCTCGTCGCGGACCAGCGGCTCGACGTGACCGTCCACGACGGGTTCGGCTTCTGGGTCTCCGATGTCGACGACACCCCCGAGCTGCAGGCCGCGCTGGAGCAGGCCGACGCGGCGGCCACGCCCACCCGCCGGCTGGCGTCGGTCGAGGCGGCGTACTGGACCGACGTCGGCACCAAGGAGCACCTGCGCTGGGTGATGCCCCACGACGAGGACGCGCTGCTCGACGCGCTGTCGCGACTGCATGCCGCCGGCCGCGACACGCTGGTGGAGGGGTCCCGGCTGGTCGGGATGTTCCGCGCCTACGGGCTGCTGGCGCCGGTCTGGGACCTCGAGCCGGGCACCGGCGCCGAGGTCCTCGAGGAGCCGGCGGCCGCGTTCCAGCAGGCCCTCGACGAGGCTCTCGCCGACGGCTCGGCGCTCACCTCGGAGCAGCGCGCGGCACGCGCCGGCCTCGCCAACCGCCAGGTGACCATCCGCTGAGACCGCGCGTGCGGCGTTGGTCACATTCAGTGGCATCGGCGTGCGAATTTTCACGAATTGGGTAGTACTCACCGTTGGTTTCGGTTGAGTTCCTCCCTACGGTGCCGTAGATTTCGTGGCGCCCGGCCGTTGTTGCATCCCCCGTCAGCAACGGCCGGGCTTTGCCGTTCCGGCACCTGCGAGAGGCTCAGCCCAGGGGTGCCCGCGACACCGGGCAGCTCATGCATCGCGGCCCTCCACGGCCCGATCCCAGCTCGGAGCCGGCGATCTCGACGACCTCGATGCCGGCCTCCTCGAGCCTGGCGTTGGTGCCGTCGTTGCGCTCGTAGGCCACCGCCACCCGCGGCGCCAGGGCCAGCGTGTTGTTGCCGTCGTCCCACTGCTCGCGTTCGGCGGTGACGGGGTCCAGGCCGGTGTCGATCTGGTGCAGCCGGTCGATGCCCATCGCCTTGGCCGCCGCCACCAGGAACGGCTCGGGCGGCGCCACGTCGAGCACGATGTCGCTGTCGGTCTCGCCCGCCTCGCGCATCGTGACCGCGAGCGCCCGCAGGTCGTGGGCGACGTTGGGATACATCACGACCTTGTCGACGTCGACCATCGTGCAGACCGTGTCGAGGTGCATGGTCGCGCGCTCCTGCGCGATCGGTACGGCGAGCACGGTGTGGGCGAGCCCCGCCTGGAACGCCTGGCGGGCGAAGCGCTCGGCGCCCGCCGGCGTGG
Organism: uncultured Nocardioides sp.; assembly: GCA_964591845.1. Classification (GTDB taxonomy): domain Bacteria; phylum Actinomycetota; class Actinomycetes; order Propionibacteriales; family Nocardioidaceae; genus Nocardioides. The sequence continues at coordinate 13,121 of CAZQCA010000036.1, read as the reverse complement.
TGCGCTCGCCGACGCCCACGGCGACGACACCCGGGGCGAGGAGCAGGACGTCGCCGCCCTCGACGTACTCGTGCTGCCAGCCGTGGATCGTGGCGGTGCCGGCGAAGCGCGGGTGCAGGGTGTAGATGAGCTCCGTCAGCTGCGTCTCGCGGGCCCGCGCCGGCATCGCGAGCGAGGTGATCGCGACCCGGTCGCGCACCCAGACGCTGGAGTCGCGCGTGAACAGGAGGTTGGGCAGGGGATCGATGAGGAAGTCGTCGCTGGCCATCAGCGAGGTGACCAGGCCGGAGCCGTTGCGCAGCTCGTCGTTGCGGATCCCCCCGGTGAGCAGTCCGGTCAGCTCGTCCGGCGACGCGTCGCGCAGCACCTGCCCGAGGTAGCTGCGGAGGGTGTCGCCGAGGTGCAGCGCCGACAGGGTGCGGGTGACGGCGGTCTCGCGTGCCTCGCCGCTCGCGAACGTCTCGGTCAGCAGCTCGGTGAGGTAGAGCACCTCGACCCCGCGGTCGCGCAGCGCCTGGGCGAACGCGTCGTGCTCGTCCTGGGCTCGGCTGACCCAGGGGATGCCGTCGAACAGCAACCGGTCGTTGTTGCGAGGCGTCAGGCGCTTGAGCTCGGGACCGGGCCGGTGGAGCATCACGGTCCGCAGCGTGCCGACCTCGGAGTCGGCGCCCTGGGAGGGGCCCTGGGGATTGTCGGACATGCCCGGCAGCCTAGCGGGGAAGGACGGTCCCGCTCAGCCCCAGAGCTCGTACGCCGTCAGGGCGGCCAGCAGCACGCACACCGTGGCGCCGACGTAGTGCAGGACGTGCAGCGGGACCACCCGCATCAGCGCGCGCCCGGCCACGACGGCGAGCGCGCTCACCGTGAGCAGGGCGCCCAGCGCGCCGGCGAAGACGCTGGCGGGGGCGTCGTACTTGGCGACGAGCGACAGCGTCAGCAGCTGGGACAGGTCACCCCACTCGGCGGCGAACAGGACCAGGAAGCTGGACAGGATCACCCGCGCCCCGTGGGGGTCGCCGGCACGCTCGGCGTACTCCTCACCGGTGTCCTGGTGATGGCTGCGACCCTCCCGGAAGAGCAGCACGGCCCCGACCACGAACATCGCCATCGCGAGCACCCGCACGAGGTCCTGGGGCAGCAGCGAGGCGGCCTTGCCGAGCGTCACCGCCACCGCGGTCTGCACCGCGAACGCCAGGCCGACGCCGATCCAGACGAACAACGGCCGGTAGCGGGTCGAGAGGACCAGCGTGGCGAGGAACGTCTTGTCGGGCAGCTCCACCACGAAGATCGCGCCGAAGGCGAGGGCGAGCACGGCGAGGTCCACGCCGGCCATTGTGCCGGGATGTGAGCAGCCGATCCGGAGTGGGCTACTCGGCCCGCTCGGGGGCCGCCGGGTAGACGCCCAGGATCTTCACGTCGGTCGTGAAGAAGCTCAGCTCCTCGAGTGCGCGGCGCACGGGCAGGTGCGCCGGGTGGCCGTCGACCTCGGCGAGGAACTGCGTGGCCGAGAAGTGACCCCCGACCATGTAGCTCTCGAGCTTGGTCATGTTGACCCCGTTGGTCGCGAATCCCCCGAGAGCCTTGTAGAGCGCGGCCGGCAGGTTGCGCACGCTGAAGATGAACGACGTCACGACGGGTCCGGCGTCGGGTGGGGCCTCGACCAGCTCACGGGAGAGCACCACGAAGCGGGTCGTGTTGTGGTCCTCGTCCTCGACGTCCTCGCGCAGGAGGGCGAGGCCGTAGGTCTCGGCCGCCAGGGGCGGCGCGATGGCCGCCTGGGTGAGGTCGCCCGACTCGGCCACCTCCCGCGCGGCGCCGGCGGTGTCGCCGCTGATCACCGGCGTCAGCTGGAGCTCGCGGATCGCCTTGCGGCACTGGCCCAGCGCGTGGACGTGGCTGTGCACGGTCTTGATCGTCCCGAGGGACGACCCGGGCACGCCCATCAGCATGAACCTGATCCGCAGGAAGTGCTCGGCCACGATGTGCAGGTGCGAGGCGGGCAGGAAGTGGTGGATGTCGCTGACCCGCCCCGCGATGGAGTTGTCGATCGGGATCATCGCGAGCTCCGCCTCGCCGTTCTCGACCGCCGCGAAGACGTCCTCGAACGACGCGCACGGCACCGCCTCCCAGTCCGGGTAGTGCTGGAGGCACACCGTGTGGGAGTTGGCTCCGGGCTCGCCCTGGTAGACGATACGTCGGGAGGTCACGCGGCATCTTCCCACGCGACGGGTCTCCGGGCCGGTTCGGTGTCCGCGACGCCGCCCCACCGACACCGGAAGATCACGTGCTGTTCGGGCTGCGGCCGCATCGTCGTCCTGCTCCCGTGGCCCGACCTCGCCACGGTGGGCCCATGCTGCCCACCGAAGAGGAGATGACCGGGGCGCTCCGCACAGGGACGCGCCCGGGTGGCCGACCCCACCCCCTGAGTCGGCCGCACGGACGGCCACGGGTGATCGCCCATCGCGGCGCGTCCGCGCACGCTCCTGAGAACACCGCGGTCGCGGCCCGGGTCGCGGTGGCCCTGGGGGCCGACGCCGTGGAGTGCGACGTCCATCGCACGGCGGACGGTGCGCTGGTCGTGATCCACGACCGGCACCTCCGGCGCACGACCGACGCGGCCACCGTGCTGCCCGGCAGGCGACCCTGGCGAGTCGGTGACCTGACGCTGGAGGAGATCCAGCGGGTCGATGCCGGCAGCTGGTTCCACCCGTCGTACGCCGGTGAGCCGGTGCCGACGCTGGGCTCATGGGCGGCGGCCGTCGGGACGCGGGCGCACCTGCTGCTCGAGATCAAGCAGCCCGCCCGCTACCCGGGTCTCGCGGTCGACCTCGTGGAGGAGCTCCGCCGCGTCGACGCGCTCCGGCAGGCGGTCTCCGCGGGTCGCCTGGTGGTGCAGTCGTTCGACCGGGCCTGGGTCGAGGCGTTCGCCGAGCTGGCGCCGGAGACTCCGGTCGGCCTCCTCGTCGAGTCAGCGCCCACGCCTCGGGAGATCCGCGCCCTGGCGCGCTTCGCCGACCAGCTCAACGTGTCGCACTGGGCGGTGCGGCGCGACCTGGTGCGGCTCGCTCACGACCACGGCCTGCTGGTCCACGCCTGGACGCCGAACTCCCGCTGGCACCTCTGGCGCGCGTTCGCCACCGGTGTCGACGGGGTCATCACCGACCATCCCGAGCGCGCGCTGCCCCGCCGCTGAGCCGGCGTACGCCGGTCAGCGCGGCACGCGCACGAGGAGCCGGCCGTGCACGCACTCCATGCGCAGCTCGCGGCCGGGGCCGACGGTGTCGCCGTCGAGCTGACGGGGCACGTCGTCGTGGGCGCGGAGCACCACCGTGCGGCCGGTCATCCGGTTGATCGTCTCGTCGGTACGACGTCGCCGGGTGATCACGCGGAAGGCCAGCGGGATCCACGAGAAGAAGCTCTTGGGGTGCAGCACCACCACGTCGAGAAGGCCGTCGTCGATGGCCGCGTCGGGGAGCAGGGGCATGCCGGCCTGGAGATAGCCGACGTTGCCGACCACCACGGTGCGGGCCCGGTGCCGGGTGAACTCGCCGTCGTCCACGGAGATGTCGATGCGCTCCGCGGGGAACATCAGAGCCTTGGCGCCGGACAGCACGTAGGCGAGCCAGCCGACCTTGGCCTTGATGTCCTCGTTGACGCCCTCCATCATCGCGGCGTCCAGTCCCATCCCCGCCATCACCATGAAGTGGGTGTCCTCGAGGTTGTCGCCGCTCACGTTGACCAGGTCGATCGCGCGGTCCTGGCCGTTGAGGGCGACGTCGATGGCCGCCCGCAGGTAGAGGGGGATGTCGAGGTTGCGGGCGAGCAGGTTGCCGGTGCCGGCCGGGACGATGCCGACCGGGATGCCGGTGCCGGCCAGCTCCGCGCACACCTCGCGGACGGTGCCGTCGCCTCCGCAGGCGATCACCAGGTCGGCACCCTGGACGGCGGCCGCGTGCGCCATGCCGGTGCCGGGGTCCTCGACCGTGGTCGCGTGCCAGGACGGCGCGGACCACCCGGCCTCGGTGGCCATCGTCGCCAGGGTCTGCTTGAACGCGTCGATGTCCTCGACCTTGGAGGGGTTGAGCACGACGGCGAGCTGGTGGCCGCTCGGGACGGCCTCGGGCAGCGGGTCGGCGGACTCCGCGTGGCCCCGCGGCAGCGGGGTGTGGAGACCGAGGCCGAGCAGGAGGACGCCGATGCCGAGCATCGCCCCGCCGACGACGTCGCTCGGGTAGTGCCGCCCGAGCAGCAGGCGGTCCGCGCACACCAGCACGGCGGTCGCCACCGCCGCGGCGATGGCCAGCCGACGCACGGCGGCGCGGCGGACGAGCATGGTCACGAGGACGACCACGACCCCGGCGAACGCCGTGATGCCGGACGCGTGGCCGGACGGGAAGGCGTGGTCCTCGAAGAGGTGCAGGGGATCCTGCCACTGCGGGCGGTCGCGGGCGACCAGGTGCTTGACCGCCCAGGTGGCCAGCGACGTGGCGATCATGACCCCGGCGGTGAACAGGGCCGCCCGCCGGTGGTGCCGCACGAAGAGCGCCACGGTCACCACCGTCGTGTAGACCGTCATGGCGGCCGTGCCGAAGGCGACCTCGACCCACCTCAGCACGTCGCGTGCCACGGACTGGTCGACCGACCACGCGGTGGCGGGGTCGCCCCGGTGGTCGAGGTCGCGCAGCGGCGACCAGTCCACACCGACCGCCAGTGCGAGGAGCGCGAAGGCCAGCAGCCAGGCCGCTGCCTGGGCGAGCACCAGCACGCGAGGACGGTCGACCACGTGGGGAAGTATGCCGCCCTTACTCACATGCCCGGTCCGCTGCCCGGCCGTTAGCCTGGGCGCATGATCGATCCGCGTGTCCTCCGTGACGACCCCGACCGCGTGCGTGCCGCCCAGGCCAAGCGCGGGCTGTCCGCCGACGTGGTGGACCGGGCGTTGTCGGCCGACGCGCGTCGCCGGACCTCCATCGCGCGGTTCGAGGCGCTGCGCGCCGAGCAGAAGCAGCTGGGCAAGCGGATCCCCCAGGCGCAGGGCGACGAGAGGACCGCCCTGCTCGAGCGCACCCGGACCCTGGCGGCCGACGTCAAGGCCGCCGAGGCCGAGCAGAACTCCGCCGAGGACGAGTGGCGCGACGCCCTGATGTCGATCCCCAACCTGGCGGCGGCCGAGGCGCCGGCAGGCGGCGAGGACGACTACGTCGTGCTGGAGGAGATCGGCACGCCGCGCGACTTCGCCGCCGAGGGCTTCGAGCCCCGCGACCACATCGAGCTGGGCCGGCTGCTCGGTGCGATCGACCTCGACCGCGGGGCCAAGGTGTCGGGGGCGCGCTTCTACTTCCTGACCGGTGTGGGCGCCCAGCTCGAGCTGGCGCTGATCAACCTCGCCATGCAGCAGGCGCGCGAGGCGGGCTTCACGCAGGTGATCGCGCCGTCCCTGGTCAAGCCGCGCGCCATGGACGGCACCGGCTTCCTCGGCCAGGCCGCCGACGACGTCTACCGCATCGAGGGCGAGGACCTCTATCTGGTCGGCACCTCGGAGGTCCCGATGGCGGCCTACCACTCCGACGAGATCCTCGACGTGGCCGGGCTGCCCGAGCGCTTCGCGGCGTTCAGCCCGTGCTTCCGCAAGGAGGCCGGCTCGCACGGCAAGGACACCAAGGGGATCATCCGGGTCCACTGGTTCGACAAGGTCGAGATGTTCGTCTACGCGACGCTGGAGGAGTCCCACGCCGAGCACCAGCGGCTGCTGGCCTGGGAGAAGGAGTTCCTGGACAAGCTCGAGGTGCCCTTCCGCGTCATCGACGTGGCCGCGGGCGACCTGGGGCTGTCGGCGATGCGCAAGTTCGACTGCGAGGCCTGGATCCCCACCCAGGGCAAGTACCGCGAGGTCACCTCGACCTCCAACTGCACCGACTTCCAGTCGCGGCGTCTCGACACCCGGGGCCGGATGCCCGACGGGTCGACGGGCCCGATCGCGACGCTCAACGGCACCCTGTGCGCGATGACCCGCACCATCGTGGCGATCCTCGAGAACCACCAGCAGGCCGACGGTTCGGTCACGGTGCCCCAGGCGCTGCAACCGTGGATCGGCGCGGAGGTGCTGAAGCCGGTCACCGGTGGCTGACCCGGCCGGCGCGGGGGAGACGCCCGACGACTGGCGCCCCCGGCTGGTGGCCCTCGACGTGGACGGCACGCTGCTCCAATGGATCGAGGGCCAGGGCCAGACGAGGGAGGCGGTGCGCGGCGACGTCTACGCCGCCGTACGACGCGCCCGGCAGGCGGGCGCCCACGTCGTGCTCGCCAGCGGGCGCTCGCCGCACGGCATGATCCCGATCGCGCACCTGCTCGACCTGCACGACGAGGGGGACCCACCGCTGTGGGTGGTCGCGTCGAACGGCGCGGTCGTGTTCCGCTACCCGCCGCTGGAGGTCGTCCACGAGGTCACCTTCGACGCGCGTCCGGCGGTGACGGCGGTGCTGGAGCAGCGGCCACAGGCCCTGGTGGCCGTGGAGGAGCGCGGCGTCGGCTACCGCGTCAACCGGCTCTTCCCCCTGGGGGAGCTCTCGGGCGAGATCATCGTGACCGACCTCGACCGGCTGATCGACGGCGAGGTCAGCCGCGTCATCATCCGCGACCCCGACGCGACGGCCGAGGACTTCGTCGAGCTCACCCGCACCCTGGGCCTGCACGGCACCGACTACGTCGTCGGCTGGACGGCCTGGCTGGACCTCTCCCCGATGGGGGTCTCCAAGGCGTCCGGCCTGGACTACGTCGTCGCGGAGCTCGGGCTGACCTCCGCCGACGTCCTGGCCGTCGGCGACGGCCGCAACGACATCGAGATGCTGCGCTGGGCCGGCCGCGGCGTGGCCATGGGGCAGGCGGTCGAGGAGGTGCGGGCCGCGGCCGACCACGTCACCGCCTCGGTGGCCGACGACGGCGTCGCCCGCGAGCTGGAGCGGTGGTTCCCGGCGGACGCCGGTGAGTGAGGCGCGAGCGTCGGAGCGGTTCTCGCGGCCGCGCCTGGTCGCCACCGACCTCGACGGGACCCTCGTCCACTCCGACGGCTCCGTCACCGCCCGCACCCGTGCGGCGCTCGCCCGCCTGGAGCGCGACGGCATCCCCGTCGTCTTCGTGACCGGCCGCCCGCTGCGCTGGACCACGGAGCTCTTCGAGCACGTCGGGGAGATCGGCCTCGCCGTCGTCTCCAACGGGAGCCTGGTCTGGAACGTCCACGACCACGTGGTGCACCTGGAGCGGCCGATCGAGCCCGGGCCCGGACTGGAGGTGTGCCGGCGGATCCGCGACGCCGTCCCGGGGTCGTCGTTCGCCGTCGAGACGCTCGACGGCATCGCGCTCGAGCCGTCGTTCCTGGAGCGCCACCCCGTGCCCGACGGCGCGGTGCGCGGGCCCATCGAGTCGATCCTCACCCGCCCCGCCGTCAAGCTGCTGGCGCGACACGAGGAGCTCGGGCCGATCGACTACTGGGAGCGCGCGGCCGCCGCGGTGGGCCACCGGGCGGAGATCACGTGGTCGTCGGCGACGACGCTGCTGGAGATCAGCGCCCCGGGCGTGACGAAGGCATCGACGCTGGCGCTGCTCTGCGCCGACCTCGGGGTCGCGGCCGCGGACGTCGTCGCGTTCGGCGACATGCCCAACGACCTGGCGATGCTGCGCTGGGCCGGCACGTCGTACGCCATGGCCAACGCCCACCCGAGTGTGCGGGAGGCGGCCGGCGCGGTCGCGCCCAGCAACGACGACGACGGTGTGGCGTCGACCCTCGAGGCGCTGTTCGGACACTGAGGTGCCCCGGGGTCACGTGGTCCCCGTAGGGTGGTGCCGTGCCCGGTCACGTCCTGCGCTCGGTGCTGCGCGCCTGCCGCCGCCCGGCCGCGGTGCTGCTACTGGCCGCGGGTCTCACCTGGACGACGACCGGGCTGGCTGCCGCGGCGCCTCCGGCGCAGTGCACGTGCACCAAGGTCGGCAGCGTCGACACCCGCGCGGAGCAGGTGTCCACGGTGTTCACCGCGCAGGTCACCGCCCAGGAGACCGGCGCCGTCGGCACCGGCAAGGGCGCGCGCCAGGTCCGCCGCTACCAGGCGACGATCGAGCGGGTCTACCAGGGCACCGTGTCGGCGTCCGAGGTCACCGTCGTCTCTCCGGCCGCGGGCGCGGACTGCGGGCTGGGGCGCATCCCCACCGGCAAGACCTGGCTCTTCTTCGTCAACGGCAAGGACGCGAAGTTCTTCGGCAACAGCTGCCAGGGCAGCGAGCGTGCGACGAGCGCCTTGCTGCGCCGGGTGGAGCGCAAGCTCGGCTCGGGCGAGGTCGTGGTCGAGCCCGAGCCCGAGAAGACGCCGCTCGCCTACACCGACGCGGACACGGCCGCGCCGCCCCCGTTGAGCCGGCTCGTCGCACCAGGAGCCGCTGCGACGATCGTGGGGCTGCTCGGCCTCGCGCTGGTCGGTCGTGCCCGGCGCGCGGCCGCGGCGGACGGCTGACGTCCGAGGCTCAGAGGTACATCCCGCCGGAGGTGCCCGGCTGCTGTGGCATCGCCGGCTGCGCGCCGGGGGCCTGCTGGCCCGGGTGTACGCCGGGAGGAAGCGCCCTGCGCATCTGCTCGAGCTGGGCGCGGGCCGCGATCTGCTGTGCGTAGATCGCGGTCTGGATGCCGTGGAACAGCCCCTCGAGCCACCCGACCAGCTGGGCCTGCGCGATCCGCAGCTCCCCCTCGGTGGGCGTGCCCTCCTCGGTGAACGGCAGGCTGAGCCGTTCGAGCTCCTCCACGAGCTCGGGCGCGAGGCCGGTCTCGAGCTCCTTGATCGACGCGCGATGGATCTCCTTGAGGCGGTGCCGGCTGGCCTCGTCGAGCGGAGCGGACTTCACCTCCTCGAGCAGCTGCCGGATCATGCTGCCGATGCGCATGACCTTGGCGGGCTGCTCGACCAGGTCGGTGAGATGGTGCCCCTCGTCGTCCTGGGGCGCCTCGTCCGACGGCTCGCCCAGGCTCTCGACCAGGTGGGCGGGGATGGTGCCGACGGGGGTGCCGTCGGGACCGACGACGACCACCTGCTGGACCTCGCCCTCGGGCGCCTCGGGACTGCTCTCGCTCATGACCTCACCCTAGCGAGGAGGGGGTGGCGGCCCCGGTCCGGTCGGAGGGGCGACGTCGCGGGCACGCTCACACGGTCAGCAGGATCTTGCCGACGTGACCGCCGTCCTCCATCAGCGCGTGTGCCCGGGCAGCGGCGTCCAACGGCATCGTCGTGTGCACGACCGGACGGACGACGCCGTCGGCCACCAGCGGCCAGACGTGCTGCACGACAGCGGCGCAGATCGAGGCCTTCTCCTCGGGGGGCCGGGCCCGGAGCGAGGTGGCGATCACGGCACCGCGCTTGCCCAGCAGTGCTGCCAGGTCGAGCTCGGCCCGGGTGCCCCCCTGCATGCCGATGACGACCAGCCGCCCCCCGTGCGCGAGCACGTCGATGTTGCGGCCGAGGTAGGCGGCGCCCATGTTGTCGAGGACCACGTCGGCGCCGCGGCCGTCGGTGAAGTCCCGCGCTGCCGCGACGAAGTCGTCGTCGACGTAGCTCACGGCCAGGTCGGCCCCCAGCTCGCGGCACAGGGCGAGCTTCTCCGCCGACCCGGCAGTGGTCACGACCCGCGCACCGAGCGCCGTGGCCAGCTGGATCGCCATGGTGCCGATGCCACCGGCGCCACCGTGCACGAGGAGCGTCTCGTCAGGTCGGAGGCCGGCGATCATGAACACGTTGGACCAGACCGTGCAGGCCACCTCGGGCAGTGCCGCCGCCTCCACGAGGCCCACTCCCGACGGCAGCGGCATCACCTGGCCGGCCGGCACCGCGACCTGCTCGGCGTACCCTCCTCCCGCCAGGAGCGCGCACACCTCGTCGCCCACCGACCACTCCGTGACGCCCTCGCCGAGCGCGCGCACCCGACCGCTGCACTCCAAGCCGATGACTTCCGAGGCACCCGGCGGAGGCGGGTAGAAGCCCATCCGCTGCAGCAGGTCGGCGCGGTTGACGGCCGTGGCGGCCACGTCGAGCAGCACCTCGCCGGGACCGGGCTCGGGTGCGGGCAGCTCGGCGACGGCCAGCACCTCGGGGCCGCCCGGCTGGGTGGCACGGACCGCGCGCATCAGTCGTCGAAGGAGTCGCCGGTGTGGTCCACACCGCTGTCGTCGGGCACGTCGTCGTCGACATCGTCGGGATCGGGGGCACCCGCCGGGCGGTCCCACTCGTCGGCCAGCGCCTGGGCCCGGGCGGCCAGCGCCTCGACCTCGTCGGGCCCGGCGCTCCGCTGCCCGGCGGCATAGCCCAGAAGGTAGGCGCTGATGGGTGCCGCGGGCCGCTCGACGTTGTGTGCTGCGGCGCGCGCCAGGTCGAGCACCAGGCCCTCGTCGACCTCGGTCTCCAGGTCCAGAGCGTCACACAGCTCGTCGATCCAGTCGTGGAGGTTCACGAGGCCCAGACTCGTCTACGGCGCGCGCAGGTGCAAGCCCGCCGGAGGGGGCGGTGGCTCACCCCGGCAGGCCCGCGTAGTCGTCCCAGGTGTCGACGTCGCGACCCTCGTCGGGCACCGGCGGAACGGCGGCCAGCTCCAGATCGTGGAGCAGCCGGTGCAGGGGCAGGCCGGGCTCCGTGCCCCGCGCGGGGCGTACGCCGTCCAGGGCGGCGAGTCGGAGGACGCCGGCGAGCTGACGGCGCCCCTCGGCATCGGTGAGGAAGGCGCCGTCGACACCGGTCGCCGCGGCCACCAGCCGGTCGACCGTGGCGGGCCCGACCAGGGGCATGTCGACGGCCAGCACCACCATCAGGCCGTCGACCCGGCCGAGGGAGTCGCGGCCGGCCAGCAGAGCGGCGGCGGGCCCGCCGAGCGGCGGCTCCTCGCGCACGAACCGCAGCTCCCCGCCCGCCGGGTGGGCGAGGGGGTGGGCCGGACCGACGACCACCACGGGATCGGCCGCGGCGACCGCCCTGAGCGCGCGCTCCAGCATCGACGCGCCGGCGTAGGTCAGCGCGGCCTTGTCGACACCCCCCATGCGCGAGCCGGTGCCGCCGCTGAGGATCACCGCCACCAGGTCCGCCACGCCCCCATGGTGCCAGCGGAGGGCTCCGGAGTGGCAGGCTGGAGTCGTGACCGACGCGCCCCGCCCCGACGAGTCGGGCTGCCTGCAGGTGTCTCTCGTGCAGGCGGCCTCGGGCCTGGATCCCGCCGCGAACCGCGCGGACCTGGACCGGCTGACGCCCGCGGGTGCCGACCTGGTGGTCTTCCCCGAGGTGTTCGCGCGCGACTTCGGGGAGCCCGGCTCCGACGTGAGCGGTGCCGCCGAGGACCTCGCGGGACCGTTCGCGACCGAGGTCGCGCGCCTCGCAGCGGCCCGTCGTACGACGCTGCTGGCGGGCATGTTCGAGACCTCCGAGGACCCGGCCCGGCCGTTCAACACGCTGGTCATGCGCGGCGCCGCCGACGCCTCCTACCGCAAGATCCACCTCTACGACTCCTTCGGCTTCCGCGAGTCCGACCGGATCAGCGCCGGTCCGGCCGAGGCCGTGGTGGTCGACGTGCACGGGTTCCGGGTCGGCCTGATGACCTGCTACGACCTGCGCTTCCCCGAGCTCGCGCGACTGCTGTCCGACCGCGGTGCCGAGGTGCTGGTCGCGCCGGCGGCGTGGGTCGCCGGGCCCCACAAGGTCGACCACTGGCGCACCCTCGTGCGTGCGCGGGCGATCGAGAACGTCGCCTACGTCGTCGCCGTCGGCCAGCCCGGCCCGCGCTACACCGGCCACTCGCTCGTCGTCGACCCGTGGGGCGACGTCGTGGTCGAGGCGGGCGCGGCGCCGGAGGTGCTGCACGCGACCCTGGAGCGCCACGTGCTCACCGAGGCCCGCGACGCCAACCCGTCCCTCGCCAACCGGCGACTGTAGCCTTCCTCCCCGTGTCCGCCCGCACGACCTCCCGCTCCTCCTCCCGAGGCGGACGGCGCGCCGCCCGCCCGGCACGGCGTCCGTCGCGGACGCGCGCTCTCCTCTCGGCCGCTGCGCCCGGGCTGCTGGTGCTGCTCCACGTCGTGCTCGTACTGACGGGGATCGCCGGCCTGGTGGCCGGGTCGCTCGCCGTGGGGCCGTCGTACGTCGGCGGCGTGGGCGCCGCCCTGGTCAGCACGACCTACACCTGGGTGCTGGCCGTGCGCACCGGCGGCCGGTGGTTCCTCTACACGGCGCTGGTCGGGCTGCTCGCGGGCGTGGCGGTGTTCGGTCCCTACGACCTGATGCGCACCGGCGCCGCCGTCACGACGGCGTCGCTGGGCGCCGTCCTCGGGGTGATGGTCACGGTGCCGACGGTGCGCTTCGCCGGCGCTGCGCGTGAGGTCGTGATCGCGATGACGATCGCGCTCGTCGGAGCGGTGGCGGCGCTGGGCTACGAGCCGGTGCTCAACGTGGACCGCTTCGGCTACACCACGCTGGGAGTCTCGCTGCTGCTGGTGCTGGCCCTGGTCTACCGACTGGGCGCCGGACTGCACGGCCTCGGCACCCGCGGCCTCGTGGTGGTGGTCGGCGGCGGCGTCGTGCTCGGGGTGACGCTGGCCTACGCCGAGCTGTTGCGCCGCTACGGCACCCCCGGCCTGGTGGCGACGGCCCTCGACGCGGTGGCCTGGACGCGCGACCACCTCGGGGCTTTCCCGCGACCGCTGCAGGCGCTGCTCGGCATCCCGGCGATCGCCTGGGGATGCCACCAGCGCGCCCGCCGCCGACAGGGGTGGTGGGTCTCGGCGTTCGGCGTCGCCGCCACGGTCCCGATCTCGCACCTGCTGGTCAGCCCGGCCTTCGATGCCCCGGAGATGCTGCTGACCGAGGCCTACACGCTGGTGGTGGGGCTGGTGGTGGGCTACCTGGTCATCCGGGTCGACCTGCGGCTCACGGGGTCACGGGGCCGCCGTGGGCGCCGGGCCGAGGCCGAGGGGGCGCTGCGCCCGGAGCCCGCAAGGACCGAGGCTCTGCTCTAGCCCGACTCGTGCTCGGTGACGTTCGGGTCGGTGACGTTCGGCAGAGGGGGCGGGATTCGAACCCGCGGCTGACATCTCTGCCAGCGACCGCTTT
>CAZQCA010000035.1:0-19127 GCA_964591845.1 uncultured Nocardioides sp. | reverse complement strand
GATGATCCACGGCGGTCCGTTCGCCAACATCGCCCACGGCTGCAACTCGGTCGTCGCCACCCGGACGGCGCTCAAGCTCGCCGACTACGTCGTCACCGAAGCGGGGTTCGGCGCCGACCTCGGGGCCGAGAAGTTCATCGACATCAAGTGCCGCGCCAGCGGTCTGCGGCCGTCGGCCGTCGTGATCGTCGCCACGGTACGGGCGCTGAAGTACCACGGCGGCGTGCCGCTCGCCGAGCTGAAGGACGAGAACGTCGAGGCGCTGGCGTCCGGCATGGCCAACCTGCGTCGCCACCTGCGCAACGTGCGCGAGGTCTACGGACTGCCGGCGGTGGTGGCCGTCAACCGCTTCCCCACCGACACCGACCTCGAGATCAAGACGGTCGTGGACCTCGTGGCCGAGGAGGGCGCCCAGGCGGTCCCCGCCACCCACTTCTCCGACGGCGGGGCCGGGGCCGAGGCACTGGCGCGCACGGTGCTCGAGACCATCGAGGCCGAGCGCGAGAGCCGCTTCTCCTTCGTCTACCCCGACGAGATGCCGCTGGCCGACAAGGCCGAGGCGGTCGCGACGTGGGTCTACGGCGCGGGGCACGTCTCCTGGGACGCCAAGGCGCGTCGCCGCCTCGAGCGCATCGAGGCCGACGGCTACGGCCACCTGCCGATCTGCGTCGCCAAGACGCAGTACTCCTTCTCCACCGACCCCTCGGTGCTGGGAGCGCCGACCGGACACACGGTCAACGTCCGCGAGGTCCGGCTCGCGGCCGGGGCGGGCTTCGTGGTCCTGGTCACCGGTGACGTGATGACGATGCCCGGTCTGCCCAAGGTCCCCGCGTCCGACCACATCGACATCGACGACGACGGGCGGATCGTCGGCCTGTCCTGATCACCGCAGGCGGGCGGGGGCGCTCACGTCAGGAGACGTCGCGCCGCTCCTCCACGCGCGTGACCCGCTGGCGCTGCTGGTTCATCACCAGGGCCAGCACGATGGCGAGCACCCCGACGACGACCAGGATCCACCCCAGCGGACCTTCGTCGACGACGGAGGTGCCGAGGTCGACCACGTCGAAGACGAGGACGAGCCCCAGCAGGAGAAGCACGATTCCCAGTCCGACACCCATGTCCGGGCCCCGCCCTAGAAGACCCGCCGGCGGGTGCCGCCGATCGGGACCAGGTTGAGGATCAGGCCGACGACCAACAGGATCACGCCGATCGTGGTGAGGACGGAGATGTGGGCCACGAGCCCCACGATCAGCAGGATCAGCCCCAGGACAATCATCAACAACTCCTCGTCGAGTCGGTGTCCGTTCCCATGAACGGCCCACGGCGGGCCCACGGCCCGCCAGCCACGAAGTACCCCCGAAGGGGTGAAGGCATGCGCCCACGGGGCCAGTAGCATCCGAACCGTGGTCATCCGGATGGCCGTCGTCAACGACTACGAGGTCGTGGTCCACGGAGTGGCGGCGATGCTTCGCTCCTACACCGATCGCGTCGAGGTGGTGGAGCTGGACACCCACGCCACCGTGGTCTCGCCCGTCGACATCGCCCTCTACGACACGTTCGCGCAACCACAGGGCGACCAGGCGTCGGTCGGGCGCCTGGTGGCGAACCCGCGGGTGCGCAAGGTGGTCGTCTACACCTGGAACCTCGACCCGCATCTCGAGCAGGCGAGCCTGCGCATCGGCGCCTCGGGCTACCTCTCCAAACGACTGACGGCAGGTGAGCTGGTGCAGGCACTCGAGGCGGTCCACCAGGGCGAGGTGCTGGTCTCGTCGGAGGACGCCAGCCGCGCGCCGGTCGGCGGGGACTGGCCCGGTCGTGAGGAGGGACTCACGCCGCGCGAGTCCGAGGTGCTGGCGCTGATCACCCAGGGGCTCTCCAACAAGGAGATCCTCGAGCGCACCGGCCTGTCGATCAACTCCATCAAGTCCTACATCCGGTCCTGCTACCGCAAGATCGGCGTGACCAGCCGCTCCCGGGCGGTGCTGTGGGGGGTCGACCACGGCTTCCAGCCCGACCGCAGCAGGACCCTGGGGCCCCGGATCCCGGGCGCGGACTGAGCCTGCGCCGATCTGGCGAAAACCCCTCTAGACCACCCCACGCGCTCCTATCCTCGACGGGTGCGTGGAGAGCAGGGCGGAAGCCGCCTGGCGGTCCCCGCGGTCGTCGCGCTGACGGTGTGCAGCCTCTTCCTCTGGTACGTCTGGTCACAGGCGGCCCCCAGCCCGGAGCCCACGCCCAGCCAGACCGCGGTGGTCGACCCTGCCCTCACGACGATCGCCACGGTCGTGGACGCCGGCAGCGGCCTGCCCGTGGAGCGCGCCTGGGTCACCCAGATCGGCAGGCCCGAGGCTCCGCGGAGCGTCGACCGCACGGGGCGGGTCAGTCTGCGCCTGGACGCCCCGGTGCTGCTCCGGTCGGGTGCGCCCGGCTACTCGCCCCGGGTGCTCGCCGTGGCGCCTGGGCAGCAGCCGGTCATCGACCTGGTGCGACGCGCCCCCGGCAGCGTCTCGCTGCGCTTCGGTGGCGACGTCATGCTCGGCCGTCGCTTCTACGAGCCCACCGCCGCCGGCGACACCTGGCTGCGCCAGGGCGCCGGGGTCCAGCAGCACCTGGCGGTGCTCGAGCACATCGCACCCCTCCTCGCCGACGCCGACGTCACGGTGGTCAACCTGGAGACCTCGCTCGTGGACCGGCCCTACTTCAGTGGCACCCGCCCGCGGCGCTTCCAGCAGGAGAAGGACCTGGTCTTCGCGACCGCACCGACGGCCGCGCGGGCGCTGAAGCGCGCCGGCGTCGACGTGGTCGACCTCGGCAACAACCACGTCTACGACGCTCTCTCCGCAGGCCTGGACTCGACCGTGCGCGCGGTCGAGAGCGCGGGCCTGGTGCACTTCGGCGCGGGTCGGACGCCCGCCGAGGCCTGGCTGCCGGCGTACGTCGACGCACGTGGCCAGCGTCTGGCGTTCGTGGGGTGCACCTCCGTCACCGGCGACGAGCACACCGTCCACTACGTCGCCGGCCCGGGGCAGGGCGGCGCCGCCGAGTGCGCCGCCGGCCCCCTTCGCCAGGCGATCGAGACCGCCGGGGCGCACGCCGACGCCGTCGTGGTGATGATGCACGGCGGGGTGGAGTACCAGCAGACGCAGGACTCGATCGTCCGAGACCTCACGGACGTGGCCGTCGACGCGGGCGCCACGCTCGTCGTCAACGGGCACCCTCACGTGATCGGCGGCGTCGAGGAGCGCGACGGCGCCGTGGTCGCGGAGACGATGGGCAACCTGGTCTTCGACCAGAACCTCTGGTCGACCCAGCGCTCCTACCTCCTGCGCGTCGACCTGCGTGACGGCGAGACCGTCCGCACCCAGGTGGACCCGTTCGCGATCTCCGACTACGCACCGATCCCGACGACCGGGCTGCTCGCCGACGCGTCGGCCCGCGTGGCCGCCGGTCTCCTCGGCGGTCCGCTGCGGCTCGGGCCGGGGACCGCGACCACCTCGCGCCTGGACCGCGTGGGCAGCCCCCCGTTGGCGGGGACCGCCGGTGAGGTCGCGCCACTCCCCTCCGGCACCTGGGTGCCCGCCGGGCACGACGACGTCGTGGCCGGAGAGGACCTGCTGTTCGGGACCGGGAGCATGGAGCGGATGGACACCGCCCGCGACACCGGCTCCCCCCTGCTCTGGGCGCTGGGCAAGTACACCCGCGTCAGCAACGACGCCGCGTGCTCCGGCAGCCGGGGCCTGCACGCCGTGCGGCAGCCCGCGCGCGACTTCGACGTGGTCGCGTACACCGCCCACCGGGTGCCGGTGGCGCCGGGCGAGCGCCTCAGCCTGGTCCTGGACGTCGGCCGGGCCACCACCGGCGCCCAGGCCGAGATCCGGTGGTACGCCGAGATGGCCGGCCCCAGCTCCGACGTCGCTGTCCTGCCGATCGGCGAGGTGGACGCGGAGGACGGCTGTCGCCAGCTCCGGCTCGACGTGGTCGTGCCCGACGGGGTCGTCGCCGCCCAGCCCTACCTGCGGCTCGCCGACCCCGGCGGCGTCACCAAGGCCGGCGAGCTGATGGCCGACGACGTGCGACTGGTCCGCTGGGCGCGGCCCGGCGTAGGTGGACGCCTCTACGACACGGTCGACTTCCTTCGCTCCGCCTCCCTGGAGCTCACCACCGACGGTCGCTGAGCGGGAGATCAGCCCTCGAGGCTCAGCCGCCCAGCCAGCCCTTCATCCGCAGCCGGAGCACGACCCCGCCGTGGTCGGAGGGCCACAGCCCGGTGGCCCGGTCCCGGTCGGCGACGGAGGTGCCGGTCACCCGGCCCTTGTCGACGGCGTACCCACCACCCTTGGCCGACCTCGCGAACACCATGTCGATGCGGTGGTCGAAGCCGTCGCCGGTCGCGTCGTCGACCGTCTCGGACAGCCCGGAGGTCCAGCCCTGCTCGGCGGGCGCCCAGCGGAGCCACTCGTCGGTGAAGCCGCCCGGCCCGGTGATCAGGTCGTACGCCGCCTTGTGCGGCACGTGGTCGATCGGCTTGATGCGGTCGTTGAGCGGGTCGGAGTTGCAGTCGCAGACGAAGACGACGTCGCGGTCGGTCGGCGCGGCCGCGAGCAGCTCACTGGCCTGCGCGAGGGCCAGGTCGGAGCTGAACGCCTCGAGGTGGGTGTTGACGAACCGGAAGACGTGCCGACCCTTGCGCACGTCGACCCACTGGTAGCCCCGGTCGAAGCGGGTCGGGATGCCGGCGACGCTCACGCTGAGGTTGTGGGCGTAGATCGCCCCTCCGCTGTCCAGCACCGTGAGCCCGGCGTCGGCACGCATCAGGATGACGTCACGCATCGTCATCCGGACGTCGCGCACGGTCCCGCCCATGGTGCCGAGGAACGGGCTGCCGGTGAAGCTGGGCGCCTCGACGTCGGCGCGCTGACCGACGTTCACCGCGACGTAGTGCTCCCCGCGGGCCGCGAGCGCGTCCAGCAGGATCTGCAGGAAGTCGTAGTCCACGGTCGTCGCGTTGGGGACGCCCACCTGCGTCAGCTCCAGCGGTCCGCTGCGCCACAGCGCCACCTCCTGCAGACCGACCAGCCCGGGGTTGGCCCGGTCGATCTCGCGGGCCAGCAGCCCGGCCCGCACCGGGAAGTTGGTGGCGTCCACGATCGCGCGGGTGACGTGGGTGGCGTTGCCCAGCGCCACCAGCACGTCCTGCGCGGTGCCTCCCTGGGCCTGGGCGGCCAGTGCCGCGTTGACGGGACGGTTGATGTCGGCCCCGAGGTAGAGGTTGCGCGTCATCACGGTGACCGGCTGCCCGCGACGCTCCCGCGCGGCCTCGGCCGGAGACGCGAGGGCGACCGTCAGGCCCGCCGTCGTCAGCAGTGCGGCCGCGCCCGCGACCAGCCTCGTGTGCAGCATCCCCATGTCAGCTCCCAGGTCGTCCGAGTTGGTCCCGAGTCCTTCGCGCATCCTCACCCCCTCGCGCCCGGATGGCAACGGTCGGCCCTGGCGATGGTGGGGAAGTTGTGGTCGCCCGCGCCGCCCGTCAGGGTGGGTGCATGACCAAGCGGGAGTACGAGCAGGACACGACCACCCGTGGCGGCGTACTGCGGGTGCGCACGCGCGGGCGCGGGGTCCTGTCCAACCCGATGACCAACCGGGGCACCGCCTTCACCGACGCCGAGCGGCGCGAGCTGGACCTGGTCGGCCTGCTGCCCACCGGTGTGACGAGCATGGAGAACCAGACCCGGCGCGTCTACGAGCAGTACCGCCGGACGTCGACCCAGCTCGGCAAGTACCTCCACCTGGCCAACCTGCGCGACCGCAACGAGGTGCTGTTCTACCGCCTCCTCGCCGACCACCTCGAGGAGATGCTGCCGATCGTCTACACGCCGACCATCGGCGAGGCGATCGAGCGGTTCAGCCACGAGTACAACCGCCCGCGCGGGGTCTTCCTCTCGATCGACCGGCCCGAGGACGTCGAGCGCTCCCTCCTCGACTACGGCCTCGGAGCCGACGACGTCGACCTGCTGGTCGTCACCGACTCCGAGGGCATCCTGGGCATCGGCGACCAGGGCATCGGCGGGATCCAGATCGCGATCGGCAAGCTCTCCCTCTACACCGCCGCCGCCGGCATCCACCCACGCCGAGGGATCCCGATCGTGCTCGACGTCGGCACCGACAACCTCGGGCTGCTCAACAACGAGATGTACCTCGGCGAGCGGCACGCGCGGGTGCGCGGGCAGCGGTACGACGACTTCGTCGAGCACTTCGTCACCACGGCCGCGCGCCTGTTCCCGCACGCGATGGTGCACTGGGAGGACTTCGGGCCCGCGACCGCCCACCGGCTGCTGGGGCGCTACGGCCCGCAGGTCTGCACGTTCAACGACGACATCCAGGGCACGGCGGCGGTCGTGCTCGCCGCCCTCCTCGCGGGCGTCGACGTGACCGGCCACGACCTGGCCGAGCACCGGATCGTCATCTTCGGGGCCGGCAACGCCGGCATCGGGATCGCTCAGCTCGTGCGGGAGCGTTTGGTGCGCGGCGGCCTCACCGAGACCGAGGCGCTGGCGCGCTTCCACGCCATCGGCATCCACGGCCTCTACGTCGACGACCAGCCGGAGCTGATGGACTTCCAGCGGCCCTACGCCCGTCCCCGCGAGGAGCTCGCCGGCTGGAGCGTCGCCGACCCCGCGCAGGTCACGCTGGAGGAGGTCGTCCGCGAGGTGCGGCCGACGATCCTGATCGGCACCTCGACCCGGGGAGGGGCCTTCAGCCGCGAGGTCGTCCAGGAGATGGCCACCCACTGCGCGCGACCGATCATCATGCCCTTGTCGAACCCCACCAGCAGGGCCGAGGCGACACCCGCCGACCTCCTCGCCTGGACCGACGGGCGGGCGCTGGTGGCGACCGGGAGCCCCTTCGGGCCGGTCGACCAGGACGGCGTCCGCTACCAGATCGCCCAGGCCAACAACGCGCTGATCTTCCCCGGCCTCGGACTCGGCGTCGCGGTCTGCCGGGCGAGCCGGGTCACCGACGGCATGGTCGGGGCGGCGGCGGACGCGCTGGCCGGGTTGGTCAACGCCTACCGCCCGGGGGCGTCACTCCTGCCGTCGCTGGGCGACCTGCGCATGGTCTCGGCCACGGTCGCCGTGGCCGTCGCCCGCGCCGCGGAGGCCGACGGGGTCGCCGGCACGCCGCTCACCGATCCCGTGCAGCAGGTCTTCGCCCGGATGTGGCAGCCGGAGTACCCCCCGGTCCAGGCGATCTGACCGTCCCTGCCGGCGGTCAGGACAGCAGCTCCAGCACCGCCGCCTCGGCGGCCGCCTGCCGGGCGCCGGCGCTGCGGAACCGCCGCCGCGGCAGCTCCACGACGGTCCCCGACTCATAGAGGTCCAGCACCCGCGGGTCGATGTAGGAGGCCCTCGCGATGGCCGGGGTGTTGCCGAGGTAGGCGGCCACCTCGACCACGGCCTGCCGGACGGCACGCTTGCGCGAGGCGGCCGTCATCCCGCCCTCGGCGGTCTCGGCCAGCGCCAGCGCGGCCAGCACGGTGGCGTGCCAGGTGCGGAAGTCCTTGGCGGTGAAGTCGCCCACGAACAGCTCGTCGAGGTAGACGTTGACGTCCCCCGCCGTCAGCGTGCGCCAGCGCCTCCCCTCGCGGTAGGCCAGCAGCTTGGGGTCCGAGCCACGGCGACGGCGCAGCGGCTCGAGCGCGGCGATCACCTCCGGGTCCTCGATCAGCACGTCGTGGTCGACGCCCGACTTGCCCGTGAAGACGAACCTCAGCCCGCGCGGCGTACGCCGCACATGGTCCCGCTGGAGCGTGGTGAGCCCGTAGGACCCGTGGGCGTCGGCGTAGGCGTCGGAGCCGATCCGGAAGTAGCCCTGGTCGAGCAGGCGCACCGCCACGGCCAGCGCCCGCTCACGGGTCGGCTCGGGGCCGCGGAGGTCGCGCTCGACCAGGCGGCGCACCCGGGGCAGCTCGTGCGCCGCCTGGAGCACCCGGTCGAACTTCTTGCGGTCGCGCAGCACCCGCCAGTAGGGGTGGTAGAGGTACTGCCGGCGCTCGGCCTCGTCGCTGCCGACCGCCTGGAGGTGGCCGTTCTCCCACCGGCAGATCCACACCCCCGACCACGCCGGCGGGATCGCGAGGGCGACGACCCGTTCGACCTGGGGGTCCTCCAGCGGCGCGCCACCCTCGTCGACGTACACGAAGCCGCGGCCGCGGCGCCGGCGTGCCCAGCCCGGCTCGTGCGGCGACACACGTCGCAAGCGGGGCATGGCTCCTCCGTCCTCGGCTCGCCGGGCTCGCGGAGGGAGTACCCCGCGGCGGCGACGGCAGTCCCGCGGGCCGGGCCGAGGCGTGCCGGAGCCGTGGCCGGATTGGCTAGCATTCCGGCGTGGCCAGAGGATTCCGCTTCCCCGGCGCCACGGGTGGGCAGCACGACCCGTGGTTCCGCATCGGCACGCTCGAGGTCACCACCACGATGTTCGTGGTCATCGCCTCGACGGTCGTGATGGTCACCCACGTGTTCAGCGCCGAGATCCCCGCGGCCCTGGCCCTCGACCCCGCCCTGGTCGTCCGCGGGCAGATCTGGCGGGTCGCCACCTGGCCTCTCGCCAACTTCATCGGGTTCTTCACGATCCTCAACATCTTCTTCTTCTGGTACTTCGGGTCTCAGCTCGAGAGCGACCTCGGCCGGGTCCGGATGGCTCGCCTTCTCCTGTGGACGACCGTGCTCACCGGACTCGCCGCCCTGCCGATCTCGGCGCTATCCGGCTTCAACGAGCCCTACGTCGGCGGCATCGGCACCCTCGAGCTGCTCGTGCTGCTGGTCTGGATCGCCGACCATCCGCACGCACGCTTCTTCTTCAACATCCCCGCCTGGCTGCTCGGCGCCGTCCTCGTCGCGCTGCCCATCCTGTCGATGCTCGCCTCCCGCCCGCCGCTGCTGCTGGCGCTCCTGCACTTCCTCGTGAGCCTCGGCATCGCCGCCCTGGTCGCCCGCCACTACGGGCTGCTCTCCGACTACGCCGCCCTCCCCCGCATCGGCGGGGGTCAACGGCGACCTCGACGGAGCCGCGCCACGCCCTCGGGCAGCAGCGTGGTCGCGGGACCGTGGGCGGGCTCCTCGGCACCCCGGGTCGACTCCGACCGGGCCAAGCTCGACGCGCTCCTCGACAAGATCAGCGAGTCCGGCATGGACTCGCTGACCTCGTCCGAACGCAAACAGCTCGACGTGCTGCGGCGCCGGATCAGGGGCGAGTAGGCCCCCACGGCGGCGCACCCCGCGCCGCGCGAATCGCCCACGTCGCGGGCCCCGCGTGCGGCAGGATTGCCCTGACACGGCGGCCGCGGCGGCGCGGCCCTGGCGAAAGGCTGACGCATGGCGCTGCGCGTGGCCGCTGCCCGCCTGCTCGGCGCGTTCGCCCTGACCTGCCTTCCGGTCGTGGCCACGGCGGCACCAGCCTCCGCCGACGGCACCCGCCGCGACGTCGACCGCTACCTCGACTCCGTCGCCGACACCGTCCGCGCACCCGGGGTCTTCGTCGACCCGGCCGTGCTCGACGACGGCAAGCTCACCAGCGACGACGTGGCGACGCTCGAGCGCCGGGCGGCCCAGGCGCCCGGACCGGTCCGCCTGCTCGTGCTGCCCGTCGAGGAGCTCCGCGTCGACCGCGGCGGCGTCACGAGCGCCGAGCTCGCCTACCGTCCCGCGCAGCTGGTCAAGCAGATCTACCGCCGGGTCGACCGCGCGGGCACCTACGCCGTGCTGGTCTCGGCGGACTCCCGAGACGAGGGGCAGTCGTTCTACGCGTACCAGTGGGCCCGGGGCGGGAAGACCTACGACATCGAGGACGCCGCGGACCGCGCGATCGCCTGCTGCGCACCCGACTACGCGCCGATGCTGCGGCGCTTCCTCAAGGAGGCCGACGACCCGCTTCGCGGCGGCGGGAGCGGGTCCGGCGGCGGTCCCATCGTCGCCCTCCCCGAGGAGACTGCCGCCGAGGACAACGGCGAGTCCGGCCCGGGCCTCGCGGTCTTCGGCGTGGTGGCAGCCGCGGCGGCGGCCGTCGGCGGCCTCGCCTTCGTCGTACGACGGCGCACGCCGTCCGGCTCCGGCCTGGACCCCGACACCTCCGCCTCGCTGCGGACCTCCTTCGGCGAGGAGATCGAGGAGCTCCGCCAGCGCGTCGGCAGCATGGGTCCCGCGCTGACCGGCAACCGCGAGGCCGTGGACACGCGGATCGCAGGCCTGCGGACGCTGCTCGACCAGGCACACGGGCGACTGACCTCGATGCGCAGCGCCGCCGACGCCCAGGCGGTCGCCCGGATGCTGGCGGACGCGCGGTTCGAGCTGGCCGCCGCGCAGGCGCTGCGCGACAACCGTCCGGCACCGACCCGCACCCCGCCCTGCTTCGTCGACCCGCGTCACGGCCTCAGCGTCGCCACCATGGCCTACCCCGCCTCGGGGCTCACCACGCCGGTGCCGGTGTGCGCGGCCTGCCGGGCCGAGCTCGAGGCCGGCCAGGAGCCGCGACCGCGGATGCTCAGCTTCCGTGGCTCGTGGACCAACCACTGGCTCGCGGCCGCGCCCGCCTGGGTCTACCTCCACGGCTACTGGGCGGGGCAGCCCTTCATGCACCAGCACTTCGCCACACCACCCGCGGGCTGGGCCACCGCGCCCGCGGGACCGGGAGCAGACGGGGCCACGGGAGTGGAGGCGCCCGACAGCGGCGGCGGGCGTGGCTTCGGCGGCTTCGGTGGCCGTCGCGGCGGCGGAGGTGACGCAGGAAGCGGTGGCGGCGGCTTCGGCGGCGGCCACGGAGGCGGGGGCGGCTTCTAGACGGAGCTTGCCCATCCAGGGTCTTCCCCCTGCCGCCCGCCGAGGCTAGCCTCCGCTCGTGGGCCCGAACTCTCGGGCTCCCTCACGTCCCGTGAGACGGATCTCCATGCGAGGAGCTTGCATGTTGCGAAGGACGGTGGCGGCGATCTGTGCCGTGCCCCTCGTGTTCGCCGGTGGAGCGTTGCACAGCGCCAGTGCCGCGAGCGCGAACCAGTCGAAAGCCCAGCAGTTCACCGATGGCATCTACATCGTGCAGATGCTGGAGCCCCCCGTCGCCGGCTACACCGGCGGCAAGGCAGGTCTGAAGGCGACGAAGCCGGCCCCCGGGCGGCGGCTCAACCCCGCGCTCCCGCGGGTCCGCGACTACGTCAGCCACCTCCGGACGCAGCAGGCCAACGCGCTGCGCGCCGCCGGCAGTCCGCGCACCCTCTATCGCTACCACTACGCCTTCAACGGCTTCGCGGCCAAGCTCACCGCCGAGCAGGCGGCCACCCTGG
The DNA here is from genome assembly GCA_964591845.1 of uncultured Nocardioides sp. Taxonomy (GTDB): domain Bacteria; phylum Actinomycetota; class Actinomycetes; order Propionibacteriales; family Nocardioidaceae; genus Nocardioides. The sequence continues at coordinate 7,798 of CAZQCA010000035.1, read as the reverse complement.
CCAAGACCAAGGGCGTGCTGGCGATCAGCAAGCAGCAGACCTACACCAGCGACACCTCCTTCACTCCCGAGTTCCTGGGCCTGTCCGGACCCGGCGGCCTGTGGGGACGCCTCGGCGGTCCGCGCAAGGCCGGTGAGGACGTGGTCATCGGCATCGTCGACTCCGGCATCTGGCCCGAGTCGCTCTCCTTCTCCGACCGCACGCGCAACGGCGCGCCCTCGGCCACCGGCCGGGTCGCCTACGACGCGATGCCCTTCGGCGCCTGCGACGCGGGCGAGGAGTGGGAGACCTCCGACTGCAACAACAAGCTCATCAGCGCTCGCTACTACAACGAGGGCCAGGGCGGCGACGCCGGCATCGACGCCGACCGTCCGTGGGAGTTCAACTCGCCCCGCGACTACCAGGGCCACGGAAGCCACACCGCCAGCACCGCCGGCGGCAACTTCAAGACGCCCACCACCGGTGAGGCGACGGCTCTGGGCAGCAGCCTGAGCGGCATGGCTCCTCGGGCCCGCATCGCCGTCTACAAGGCGCTGTGGTCCACCGAGGCCGCCGACACCGCGAGCGGCGCCGGGTCCGACCTGGTCGCCGCGATCGACGAGGCCGTCGCCGACGGCGTCGACGTCATCAACTACTCCGTGAGCGGCAGCCAGACCAACTTCCTCGACCCGGTCGAGGTGTCGTTCCTCTTCGCCGCCGACGCGGGCGTCTTCGTGGCGGCCTCGGCCGGCAACAGCGGCCCGACCGCCTCGACCGTCGCCCACCCGTCCCCGTGGATCACCACCGTGGCGGCGGGCACCCACCCGCGCAACGGCTCGGGGTCGGTGACGCTCGGCAACGGGACGACGTACGCCGGTGCGTCGGTCGCCGCCGAGGAGGTCACCGCTCCCGTGGTGAACTCCAAGGACGTCGCGCTGGCCGGCGCCGACGTCAACGCGGCGCGCCTGTGCTTCGCGGACTCCGACGGCGGCAACGCGCTCGACCCGGCCAAGGTCGCCGGCAAGATCGTGGTCTGCGAGCGGGGCGTCAACGCCCGGATCAACAAGAGCCTCGCGGTCAAGGACGCCGGCGGCGTCGGGGTGATCCTGATCAACACGTCGACCAACTCGATCAACGCCGACTTCCACTTCCTGCCGACCGTCCACCTGCAGGCGGACGCACTGGCGCCGGTGGAGACCTACGCCGCCACGGCAGGGGCCACGGCCACGATCGCCAAGGGCACGATCACGTTCACCGACCCCGCGCCGTTCACCGCCGCGTTCTCCTCGCGAGGGCCGCTGCGGGCCGGCGCCGGTGACCTGCTCAAGCCCGACCTGATCGCGCCCGGGCAGGACATCCTGGCCGCGGTCTCGCCGGTCGGCAACCACGGTCGCGACTTCGACGTCTACAGCGGCACCTCGATGTCGTCCCCGCACGTCGCGGGGCTCGCGGCGCTGATGATGGACGGCCACCCGACGTGGTCGCCGATGGCGATCAAGTCGGCGCTGATGACGTCGGCCTACGACGTCCTGGACGGTGACCCGAACAACCCGTCGGTGATCTTCAGCCAGGGCGCCGGACACGTCGACCCGCGCAAGGCCGACCGGACCGAGCTGGTCTTCGACAGCGACCTGTTCGACTGGTTCGCATTCCTATGCGGCACCAACCCGTCGGGCATCAACCCCAACACCTGCGCGACCCTCAAGTCGCTCGGCTACTCCACCGACCCGAGCGACATGAACACCCCGTCGATCGCCATCGGCGACCTGGCGGGCACGCAGACGGTCACCCGCCGGGTGACCAACGTGGGCAAGTTCGCCGGCACCTACCGGGCCCAGGTCCAGGGTGTGGCGGGCATCGACGTGACGGTGTCGCCCAAGAAGCTGTTCATCAAGAAGGGGGAGACCAAGGAGTTCACCGTCACCCTGACCAAGACGACGGCCCCGCTCGCGGCCTACACCGGCGGTTACCTCACCTGGAAGGGCGAGGGACGCCAGTCGGTGCGGATCCCGGTCGTGGCGCGGCCGGTGCCGTTGGCCAGGCCGGCCGAGGTCAGCGGGTCGGGTGACCCGATCACCTACCCGGTGGGCTTCGGGTACGACGGTCCGTTCAGCGCGACGCCGCGGGGTCTGATCCCCGCGACGACGCAGGACGGCACGGTCGAGGACGACCCGACGGACACCTACGTGCGCGGTGGCCCGGGCACGGTGGAGTTCGCCGTCGACGTCCCCGCCGGGACGACGTACGCGCGGGTGTCGTTGTTCGACGACGCCACCGACGGCAACGACGACCTCGACCTGGTGCTCTACAACTCCGCGGGCGCCGTCGTCGGGTCGAGCGGGTCGGGCACCTCCGACGAGGAGATCAACCTGACCAGCCCGCCGGCCGGCACCTACACCGCGGTCGTCCACGGGTTCGCCACCGACGGTCCGGACGCCAACTTCACGCTGTTCTCGTGGGCGCTCGGCAGCGCCGACGAGGGCAACATGTCGGTATCCGCGCCGGCGACGGCGACGACCGGGACGACGGCCGATGTGACGCTGTCGTTCAGCGACCTGGCGCCGCTGACGCGCTATCTCGGCTCCGTCGTCTACGACGGCGCCGTCGGCATGCCGAGCCCGACGATCGTCAGGGTCGACACGCCTGCCTCCACCGGGTGACCGACGAGGACCGGCACCACCTGCGGCAGCTCCGGGACCACTCGCTCAGCGAGGGTCCCGGGGCTGCCGCCCCCGGTCCCGAGATCGAGCTGGTCGGCCTGGTCCGGCTGCTCGACGTCGAGGGCGGCGTCCACGTGATCGACACCGACGACGGCGAGCGCTGGCAGCTGCTCGGCGAGGTGCCGGCCGCCTGCGCCGGGCGTCGCCTCGTGCGGGGGCGACCACGCCCCCAGCTGCTGACCACCGCCCAGGTGGGGCCGGTGCTGGAGGTCGCGGAGATCCGCGATGAGGGCTGACAACGTCCTCGTGGCCGCGCTCCTCGCGGCGCCACTCGCGGGCTGCTCGTCGGGGGATGGTGCCCCGGATCCGGAGCCACCGGTCGCCTCGGCCTCCTCCTCCCCGCTCGCGCCGACGGACCCGAGTCCCACCGGGTCCGCGCCGTCGACCTCCGACCCATCGGCACGGCCGCCGTTCCCCGTCTCGCTGCCGGCGTACTTCGACAGGAGGTTCTCCGGCGGCGACCTGCGGCTGGGTGCCATGCGCGAGCAGACGGCGGACTACACCTCCTACGACGCGAGCTACCGCAGCGGGCGGCTGCGCGTCACCGGCGTCCTCAACGTGCCCCGCGGACGAGGGCCGTTCCCCGCGGTCGTGCTGGCGCACGGCTACATCGACCCCGCCTACTACGTCTCGGGGCAGGGCATGACCCGCGAGCGCGGGGTGCTCGCCGTGCGCGGCTACGTCGCCTTCCACGTCGACTACCGCAACCACGCCGGGTCCTCCGTGGACCCGGAGTCGGACCGCGAGCTGCGGCTGGGCTACGCGGTCGACGTCGTCAACGCGGTGCACGCGCTCCGCGAGACACGCGAAGTGCCGGTCGACGACGACCGGGTCGCGCAGATGGGCCGGTCGATGGGCGGCGGCGTGGTCTACAAGGCGCTCGAGATGGCGCCGGGCCTGGTCGGGGCCGCGGCCGTCTGAGCGCCGGTGAGCTCCCTGGAAGCGGAGAACTTCGACCGCTGGATCCGCGACGACCCGACGCGCAGCAGCGTCGCTGGCTTCGTCGCACGGCGCTACGGGCCGCCCTGACAGCCGCGGAGCCGTCGCTTCTGGCGGGAGATCAGCGCCCGCACCTACTTCGACCGGATCACCGAGCCCGTGCTCCTCGTCCAAGGGGGCAGCGACGACACCTGCCCGCCCCGCTGGGCGCGGGCGTCGTACGCCGCGCTGCGTGCGGCCGGCGTACGCGCGCGGCTCGCGTGGTATCCCGACGAGGAGCACGCGTTCGGGCCGCGGTTCTTCGCCGGCATGGACCGCACCATCGGCTTCCTCGACCGCGAGCTGGCCACGAATACCACGCAGGAGGGGTCGTCATGAGCGCCGAGGTGGCCACGGTCTTCTGGGCGGTCGTGATCGCCCGCTTCGCGCTCCCCCTGCTGATCCCGCGCTTCCCCCTGCCCGCCCTGATCGCCTGTCTCGTGCTCGACGCCGTGGACCAGACGGTCTTCCAGTCCTTCGGCTTCGACCCGCCCGGCTACCAGGGCTACGACAAGGCGATGGACAACTTCTACCTCGCCATGGCCTACCTCGCGACGCTGCGCAACTGGACCAGCCTCGGTGCGGTGCGCATCGGCCGGGGCCTGTTCTTCTACCGGCTCGTGGGGGTCGTCGTCTTCGAGCTCACCGGGTGGCGGCCGCTGCTGCTGCTCTTCCCCAACACCTTCGAGTACTTCTTCATCGCCTACGAGGCGGTGCGCTCGCGGTGGGACCCGCTCCGGATCTCGACTCGGGGGTGGCTGATCACGGCCGCGACGATCTGGGTCGTGGTCAAGCTGCCGCAGGAGTACTGGATCCACGTGGCGCAGCTGGACTTCACCGACGCGGTGCGGGACCTGGCGTGGTTCGGCCCCGCCGTCGTCATCGGCCTGGTCGCGCTGGCGGGCGTCTCGTGGTTCGTCGTCCGGCCGAGGCTGATCGCCCCCGACTGGGGCTGGAGGATCGCCGCGGACCCGCTTCCGGAGGCCATGGACACGGGCGTGGAACGCGCGGAGTGGATGCGCCGCCACGGTCGGCTGCTGTCGGTCGACACCGCGGAGAAGGCCGTCCTGGTGGGCCTTCTCAGCGTCATCTACGCGCAGGTGCTGCCCGACCTCGACTCGGGGCCGCTCACCCTCTTCCTCCAGCTCTCGGCGCTCGTGGTCGCGAGCACCGCGATCAGCCTGGTCGCCGCCCGGCGCGGCGCCGTCGGGCTCGACTCCGCCGCGAAGACGTTCGCCGTCCGGCTGGTGCTCAACCTGGCCATCGTGGTCGTGGCGGTGCTGCTGCCGGTCGGGTTCACGCCGTCGCGCGGCGACCTCAACCCCACGGCGGTCGGCTTCTTCGTGGTCCTGCTGAGCCTGCTCAGCTCCCTGCACGACCGCTACAGCCCCGTCCACGGCGTACGGCGCGAGGAGGCCGACGCGGCCGGGGTCAGCCCTCCGTCACCAGGACGATGACCAGCTGACGCGGGCCGTGCACGCCCTCGACCCGGCTGAGCTCGATGTCGCTGGTGGCCGACGGACCGCTGACCCAGGTCTGCGGCCGAGCCGGATCCAGCACTGCGACCGCCTCCGGCACGCCCGCCACCACCTGGTCGGCGCGCACCACGCACACGTGGCGGTCGGGCACCAGGCTGAGCGCCCGCCGGCCCTGCCCGGCCCCGTGGTCGAGGACGACGGTGCCGGTGACGGCGATCCCGACGGCGGCAGCGGTGACGACCGCGTCGAACCCGTCGAGGTCGGCGGCCCCGAAGCCGTCGTCGACCACGGCTCCCTCCACCTCCCAGGGCAGGCCGTGAGGGACCAGGACCGCCTCCGCCCCGGCCAGCGCGTCCGTCACAGCGGCGGCGACCTCGGACGGCGGGCAGCGGACCACCGTCGCGCGGTAGTCGGCCACCCGCTCGGCGAAGAGGTCGAGCAGCGCGGTGCCGTGCAGCCCCGACGGGCGCCGATGGTCGCCCGGCGGCACGGGCGCCACGGGTCGGTCGGCCAGCGCTGCCCGCACGGAGGCCAGGATCTCCTCGCGGGCGCTCACGCCGCACCGTCCGCGTCGTCGCGCCCGCCGCGGCTGCGCCGCCACCAGGCCCGGAACGACTCGCGGGGCGGTGCGGGCAGGTCGCGCGCGGCGGTCCACGCGGCCCCAGGTCCGGGGACCCGGCCCACGGCGGCGCGTCCGCCCGGGAGCGTACGCCGGCCCCAGCGGCCCGGGATCCGCCCCAGCATCCCCGCCGCGCGCTCGGCCGCGGCCAGCCGGGAGGCGCGGCCGAAGGTCCAGCCGGCGGCTCTCATGGCGAGTGCCTCCGGCGTCGGCGTACCTCCTCGGTGGGCGTCGACCACCTGCGCCCGCAGGTCGACCAGCACCGAGGGGATGTCGATGCGCACGGGGCAGACCTCGAAGCAGGCCCCGCACAGCGACGAGGCATAGGGCAGCGAGTCGACCTGGGCGTCGGTGCCGACGCCGCGCAGCAGCGGGTTGAGGATGGCGCCGATCGGCCCCGGATAGACGGAGCCGTAGGCGTGGCCGCCGGTGCGCTCATAGACCGGGCAGACGTTGAGGCAGGCCGAGCAGCGGATGCAGCGAAGCGCCTGCCGGCCCACCACGTCGGCGAGGGCCCGGCTGCGGCCGTTGTCGAGCAGCACGACGTGCACCTCCTGCGGCCCGTCCCCGGGGGTGACCCCCGACCAGGTGGAGGTGTAGGGGTTCATCCGCTCGCCCGTCGCCGACCGCGGCAGCAGCTGCAGGAGGACGTCCAGGTCCTGCCACGACGGCACGACCTTCTCGATGCCCACGACCGAGACCAGCACCTCGGGCAGGGTGAGACACATCCGGCCGTTGCCCTCGGACTCGACCACCACGAGCGTGCCGGTGTCGGCCACCGCGAAGTTGGCCCCGGAGACCGCCATCCGGGCCCGCAGGAACTTCTCCCGCAGGTGCTCGCGCGCGGCGGCGGCCAGCATCGCCGGGTCGTCGGTGAGGTCGTCGGGCGCGGGGCGGCCGGCGCCGGCCATGGAGGCGCGGAAGATCGCGCGGATCTCGGCCCGGTTGCGGTGGATGGCCGGCACCAGGATGTGGGAGGGGAGGTCGTCGCCGAGCTGGACGATCAGCTCGGCGAGGTCGGTCTCCCAGGCCGCGATGCCCTCGGCGGCCAGCGCCTCGTTGAGCCCGATCTCCTGGGTGGCCATCGACTTGACCTTGACCACCTCGTCGACGCCGTGGCCGCGCGCGACGCTGGCCACGATCGCACAGGCCTCGGCCGCGTCCCGCGCCCAGTGCACGGTCGCGCCGCGAGCCGTCAGGGACTCCTCGAGCCGGACCAGCTGCCGGTCCAGGTCCAGCAACGCCGCGTCCTTGACGGCCGCCCCGGCCACCCGCAGCTGCTCCCAGTCCTCGACCTCGGCGACGACGGCCGCGCGCTTGGCCCGGATCGTGGTGGTCGCGTGGGCGAGGTTACGTCGCAGCTGGGTGTCGGCCAGCGCCTCGCGCGCGGCGGCCGGGAAGGCCGGCATCCCGACGAAGGTCCGGTGGCTTCGAGACGCGCCCCGCGGGCGCTCCTCAACCACCGGTGCCCTCCTGGGCGGCGAGGACCTCGGCCAGGTGGGCGACGCGTACGCCGGCCCGCTGCCGGGAGAGCAGCCCGCCGATGTGCATGAGACAGGAGCTGTCGCTCGCCACCAGCACCTCGGCGCCGGTGTCGGTCACGTGGCGCGCCTTGTCGGAGCCCATCGCCACCGACAGCTCGGCGTTCTTCACGGCGAACGTGCCGCCGAAGCCGCAGCACTCCTCCGCGGCGGCCAGGTCGACCAGGTCGATGCCGCGGACCGCCCGCAGCAGCCGTAGGGGCCGGTCCCCCACGCCCAGCATCCGCAGCGAGTGGCAGGTGGGGTGATAGGTGACCCGATGGGGGTACGACGCCCCGACGTCCTCCACCCCCAGCACGTCGACGAGGAACTCGCTCAGCTCCAGCGCGCGCGGTGCACACTCCTCCACTGTCCGGACCAGCCCGGGGTCCCCCGACCGGGCCGCGACGATGGCGTGCTGGTGACGCACCGACCCCGCGCAGGATCCCGAGGGCACGACCACGTGGTCGTAGCCGGCGAACGTCTCGACGTAGTTCCGCACCA
>CAZQCA010000034.1:0-19404 GCA_964591845.1 uncultured Nocardioides sp. | reverse complement strand
GTCCACATCGGGCCGTCCGACTACGTGGCCTGGCTCGAGGACCGCTAGTGGGCCTACATCCGGCTCGAGGGCCAGGCCTTCGGCGACGTGCCGCTCAACCTGGAGTACAAGCTGGAGGTCTGGGACTCCCCCAACTCCGCCGGCATCATCATCGACGCCATCCGCGCCGCCAAGATCGCCAAGGACCGCGGCATCGGTGGCCCCATCGTCTCCGCGTCGTCCTACCTCATGAAGAGCCCGCCCGTGCAGCTCCCCGACGACGAGGGCCGCCGGCGTGTGGAGGCGTTCATCCGCGGCGAGGAGTGAGCTCCACACGAGGGGCGCCTGGTCTTCCGGCCGGGCGCCCCTCGTCGTACGCCGGGGGCTGGATCGTTGACGTTTGAGCCCAAACGTCAACAAATCCGGGCTGGGGGCCGCGTTGCAGTTTCGGCACAATCGTGGCCCGGCGGGCTCCTGGACCCAGGAGCGTCACGGTCGGGTGGCCGGCGGCCCTCACGTCCGTACGCCGAGGAGCTTGCCGGCCGTGAGCGAGTCCTCGCGGCGCAGGGCATCACCGAACGCCTCGCCTGAGGCAGGCATGAGTCGCCCGCGGTGGGGCAAACTCCAGTCATGGTGGAGATGAGCATGAACCGCGTGATCCATGCCGCCGTACGCCGTGACCTCGAGCGCTTCGAGGAGGCCCTGGCCGCGTTCCCCGCGGGGGACGCGCAGCGGGCCTCGGCTCTGCACCGGGCCTGGCGCAACCTCCACGGGGAGCTCACCCGCCACCACGAGTCCGAGCACCGCATCGCCTGGCCGCACCTGGAGGCCATCGGGGTCAGCCATCAGCTGCTGCAGGCGATGGACGGCGAGCACGACGCGATGGCGGCCGCTCTCGTCGACACCGCAGCCGCGATGGCGGGGCTGGAGGAGGATCCGGGCGCCGAGCGGGCGGCGACCGCACTGCGGTCGCTGCGGACGCTGCGTCAGGTGACCGTGAGCCACCTCGACCACGAGGAGGAGGAGCTCGAGCAGGTCTACCTCACCCACCAGGACACCCCGGAGATGAAGGAGATGGGCCGCGAGTTCGGCAAGGTCGGGCCGGTCGTCGGCGGCCGGTTCTTCGCCTGGCTGCTCGACGGCGCCGGGCCCGAGGAGCGGGCGGCCATCGCGTCGTCCGTGCCGCGTCCCGTCCTCGGCGTGATCAACGGCGTCTTCGGCCGCAGCTACCGACGGGAGATCGCCCCGGTCTGGCGCGCCTGACCGCGCAGCCGCAGCCGCCGCCGGCCCAGCCTGACGAGGCTCTCAGTCCGGGTGTGCCCGCGCCCAGGTCAGCAGAGCGGCACGGGCCTGCTCCTCGGACATCGGGCCCTCGTCGAGGCGCAGGTCGAGCAGATAGCGGTACGCCGCGCCCACCCGCGGCCCGGGCCCGATCCCGAGCAGCTCCATGATCTGGGTCCCGTCGAGGTCGGGCCGGAGGGAGGCGAGCTCCTCCTCCTCGGAGAGCCGCGCGATGCGCGCCTCGATGTCGTCGTAGGTCCGCTGCAGGCGCTCGGCCTTGCGTGCGTTGCGGGTGGTGGAGTCGGCGCGGGTCAGGATGTGCAGCCGGTCGAGCTGGTCGCCGGCGTCGCGCACGTAGCGGCGTACGGCCGAGTCGGTCCACTGACCCGACCCATAGCCGTGGAAGCGCAGGTGGAGCTCGACCAGCCTGGCCACGGCGTCGATGGTGTCGTTGGAGAAGCGCAGCGCCTGCATCCGCTTGCGGGTCAGCTTGGCCCCGACCACGTCGTGGTGGTGGAAGGTGACCGTGCCGTCGCCCAGGAAGCGGCGGGTCTTGGGCTTGCCGACGTCGTGCATCAGGGCCGCGAAGCGGGAGACGAAGTCCGGCCCGCCGCCCGGGAGCCGTGCCTCGAGCGCGATCGCCTGCTCGAGCACGGTGAGCGTGTGCTCGTAGACGTCCTTGTGACGGTGGTGCTCGTCGCGCTCGAGCGCCAGCGCCGGGAGCTCGGGCAGGATGCGCTGCGCCAGCCCGGTCTCGACCAGCAGGGTCAGGCCCCGCCGGGGGTGGGGCGCGCAGACGAGCTTCACCAGCTCGTCGCGGACCCGCTCCGCGGAGATGATCGCGATCCGATCGGCCATCGCGCTCATCGCGGTCACCACCTCGGGCGCGACCGTGAAGCCGAGCTGGGCCGCGAACCGGGCTGCCCGCATCATGCGCAGGGGGTCGTCGGAGAAGGAGTCCTCCGGCCGGCCCGGGGTGCGCAGCAGTCGGTGGGCCAGGTCGACGATGCCTCCGTAGGGGTCCTCGAACCCGCGGCCCGGCAGCGTGATCGCCATCGCGTTGACGGTGAAGTCGCGTCGTCCGAGGTCACCGGCCAGGGAGTCGCCGAAGCGCACCTGCGGGTGCCGCGACGACGGGTCGTAGCTGTCGGAGCGGAACGTCGTGATCTCCACGGTCCAGTCGCCCTTGCGGCAGCCGATGGTCCCGAACTCACGCCCGATGTCCCAGGTCGCGTCGGCCCAGCCGTCGACGAGGCGCTCGATCTCGTCCGGGTGCGCGGACGTCGCCAGGTCGAGGTCGACACCGGCGCGGCCCAGCAGCGCGTCGCGGACCGGGCCCCCCACCAGCGCCACGACGTGTCCCGCGTCCGCGAAGCGCCGCGCCAGCGGCTCGACCACCGGTGCGACCCGGTCGAGCTCCGCGGCCATGCGCGACTGCGCGTCGGCGACGTTGAACGGCTCGCCGTCGGGCCTGACGTCGGACGTGGACACGACCGATGACTCTAGTGCTCGCACGAGGCAAGCCCTGGATCCGCGCGCGGGCCCGCTGGATAGAGTCGGGCCGTGCTGCACCCCGCGTCGTCGCCGCCTGCCCGCGCGGCGCGGCTGCCGCTGAGGCTGCTGCTGGGCGTGCTGCTCCTGGGGGTGCTGCTCACACCGGCCGTGCCCGGCCCCGCCGCTGGCGCGCCGGCGTACGCCGCGCCGGCCGCCCTGACCGACGACCCCCTCAGCGTCGAGATCTCCGGGCTCGACCCCGCCGTGATCCCCGCGCAGCCGCGCTCCACGATCACCGTCACCGGCACCGTGACCAACGTGAGCGAAGAGCAGTGGCGGGTGATCAAGGTCTACCCGCTCACCTCGGCCACCCCGTTCACCACGCCCGAGGAGCTCACCGCCGCCGCGGCGAGCGACCCGACCGACTACATCGGCAACCGGATCACCTCCGACGACGTCTTCGACACCATCGACGTGCTCGACCCGGGCGACTCGGCCGCGTTCTCCGTCTCCGTACGCCGCAGCCAGCTGCTCTTGAGCGGCGACCCGGGCGTCTACTGGCTGGGCATCCACGCCCTCGGCGAGACCGACGCCGGCCGGGAGGAGCTGGCGCTCGCCGACGGCCGCGACCGGGTGCTGGTGCCGCTCGACGACCCCCCGGCGCCGCGGCGCCGGGGGCGTCAGCCGGTGCAGCCGACGCTCGACACCGCGCTCGTGGTCCCGTTGCGCCACAGCGTCACCTACGACGTCGAGGGCCGCCTCGCCGACCCCGACACCTGGGCCGCCGACCTGGCCAAGGGGGGCGTCCTCGGCCGCCTGGGCGACCTCGCGAGCGCCGCCGGCGCCCGCCCCCTCACCTGGCTGGTCGACCCTGCCGTGACCGACGCCGTCGCCAGGCTGGGCCGTGACAACCCGCCCCGCTCCCTCGCCGACAGCGCCGAGCCGGGCGGCGGCACCGACGGCGACACGGGAGACACCGGAGCCGGCGAGGGCGAGCAGTCCGGCGACGAGGCCGACGCGGCTGAGGGCGCGGCGTCGGCCCGCGCCGCCCAGGCACCTCCCGCCGCCTGGCTGACGCGGCTGCGCGCCGCGGTCGCCTCCGATCAGCTGCTGGTGCTGCCCTACGGCGACCTCGACGTGGCGGCCGCCGCCGACGTCGGGCCCGACCTCTACCGGCTGGCCCGCCGGCGCTCCGACCGCACCATCGAGGCGCTGAGCCTGCCCGCGGCGCCGGCCGTCGCTCCGCCCGGCGGCCTCCTCGACGAGGCGGGCTTCGGCCTGGTCCCTCGGGAGAGCACGCTCGTCGTCGGCGACGAGCTGCTCGACGACGACACGCGGGCGCGGGCCCCGGGAGTCATCCGCACGCTGGGCCACCGCGCCTACGTGAGCAACACCGCGGTCCTGGGTGGCTCCGGTCCGCGCCAGCGCTCGGTGTTCGACGTCCAGCAGCGCCTGCTCGCGGAGTCGCTGGTGCGTCTGCTCGACAAGCGGGGGCCCCTCGTCTTCACCGTCCCGACGGAGGCGCCGCCGACCACGACCACCGAGGACGAGCCCGCGGGGCCGGCCGCGTGGGACGCGGCCGAGGCCACCGCCCTCTTCGACGCCCTCGACGACGCACCGTGGGTGCGGCTGACCACGCTCGGTGGGCTGGCCGATCGCAAGGCGTGGCGGGTCTCGCCCGAGCAGCTGCGCTACCCCGAGCGGGTCGAGGACGCCGAACTCGGGAGCGACGTGCTCGGCGCCGCGCTCCAGCTCAGCGCGCGTGGCCGCCTGCTCGACAGCATCCTGCCGCTCAACGACACCGTCGCCCGCCAGTTCGACGCCGAGGCCCTCACCACGGCGTCGTACGCCGACCGCGAGGCGGCGCTCAGCGCCCGCCGCTCGGCCGACCTGGCCCGGTCGTGGATCGACGAGCGCCTGGCCAGCATCACCGTGGAGACCCCGCCGTCGGTGACGCTCTCCAGCGACACCGGACGACTCTCGGCCGACGTCGTCAACGGCCTGGAGCAGACGGTCCGGATCAGCATCACCGCGGCGACCGACCCGGGCGTCGAGGTCACCAACATCACGCCCAACCCAATCGAGGAGCTCGGGCCCGGTCAGCGGGCGACGGTGCGGATGGAGGCCGAGGCGAGCAACCTCAACGTGCACTCCGTCTCGCTCGTCGTCGCCAACCAGCGGGGGCAGCCGGTCGGCAGCGCCGCGACGTTCCCGTTGCGCGCCAACCGGGTCAGCCAGGTCATCTGGGTCGTCATCGGTGGCGGCGCGCTCCTGCTCCTGACGACCATCGGGATCCGGCTCGTCCGCAGGGTCCGAGCCGGCCTGGCCGCTCGCCGGGAGCCCGCTCGCGCACCCGACGCCGAGGTGCGCTCGTGACCTCGGCCGCCCACGAGGCCCAGGGCATCCTGCGCAGCTCCGCCGTGATGGCCGCGGGCACGGTCCTCTCCCGGCTCAGCGGGTTCGTGCGCGCGGCGCTGCTGACGGCGGCGCTCGGCGCCCAGCTGCACGGTGACGTCTTCAACATCGCCAACACGATCCCCAACATGCTCTACATCCTGCTGGCCGGTGGCATCTTCAACGCCGTCCTCGTGCCCCAGCTCGTCAGGGCGATGAAGAACGACGCCGACGGCGGCGAGGCCTACACCAACCGGGTGGTCACCCTGGCCGCCCTCTTCCTCGCCCTGGTGTCGGTGGCGTTGGTCGCGGCGGCGCCGTGGGTGATGCGACTGTTCCTCGGGCCGGAGTTCGCCGACCTCCCGGCCCAGACCGACTCGGTGGTGGCCTTCGCGCGCTACTGCCTCCCCCAGGTCTTCTTCTACGGCATGTTCGTGCTGGTCGGGCAGATCCTCAACGCCCGGGGCTCGTTCGGGCCGATGATGTGGGCGCCGATCGCCAACAACGTGGTCTCCATCGGGGTGCTCGTCGCCTACCTGGTCGCCTACGGCCCCGCCCGCGACCTGTGCGGCGGCTTCACCCCGCGGCAGGAGCTGTTGCTGGGGCTCGGGTCGACCGCCGGCATCGCCGTCCAGCTGCTGGTGCTGGTCCCCTACCTCCGGGCCGCCGGCTTCACGTTCCGGCCGCGCTTCGACTTCCGCGACGCCGGACTCGGCCACACGCTGCGGCTCGGGCTGTGGACGGTCCTCTTCGTGGTGGTCAACCAGATCGCCTACACGGTCGTCGTCCGGCTGGCCTCCAGCGGCACGGCGCAGGCAGCGCTCGACGCCTGCTCCCCCGAGGCCCGGGGCACCGGCTACACCGTCTACTCGCAGTCGTTCCTCATCGTGATGGTGCCGCACGCCGTGGTCACGGTGTCCCTGGCCACCGCGATCCTGCCCCGACTGTCGGCGAGCGCCGCCGACGGCGACCTGCGGGCGCTGGCCCACACGCTCGCCCAGACCCTGCGCACGGCGCTCGCGGTGATCCTGCCGTTCGCCGCGCTGCTCGCGGTGGTCGCTCCCGACATCGCCAACCTGATCTTCGGGCACGGCGCCGCGGCCTCGAGCTTCGCGCTCTACGCGCCGACGCTGGCGCTCTTCGGGATCGGGCTGGTGGCCTTCACGGTGCACTACTTCATGCTGCGGGGCTTCTACGCGCTGGAGCGCACCCGCACGGTCTTCTTCATCCAGTGCGGCGTGGCCGCGACCAACGTCGTCGCGGCGTGGCTGCTGGTGCGCGGGGTCGGCCCGGAGGGCACCTCGCCCGCGCTGGTCGTCGCCTACGCGCTCTCGTACGCCGTGGGGGCGCTGCTGTCGGTCCTGGTGCTGCGCCGGATCCTCGGCGGACTGGAGGGTCGCGGCGTGCTGCGCTTCGTGGTGCGCACGTCGGTGGCGGTCGCGGGCGCGGCCGCGACGGCGTACCTGCTCTCGCGGCTGCTGCACGCCTGGGTCGGCGCCGAGCCCTCGTGGCCGGCCGCGACGGGCGTCCTCGCCGTCGCCGGTGGGCTCGGTGGGGTCGTCTACCTCGGGATCGCGCGGATGCTGCGGCTGACCGAGGTCTCGGCCGTGGTCCAGACGGTGACAGGTCGGCTCGGCGGGCGCCGCGAGGGCTGACCGTCGCCCTACGATGGCCCTGACCAGCCAGATCTCGCCGAGAACGGGGGCCACCGGGCACGTGTCCACGTCGATCCGGCCGGGTGACCTGCTCGCCGGCCGCTATCGCCTCGAAGACCTGCTCAACGAAAGCCGGGGCGGGCGCTTCTGGCGAGCCCACGACCGCGTGCTCGACCGCCACGTCGCGGTCCACTGCCTGGCGGCCGACGACGAGCGGGCGCCGCACCTGCTCGACGCCGCGCGCCGCTCCGCCGCCGTGCTCGACCGCTGCATCCTGAGGGTCCTCGACGCGGACGAGCGCGACGACGTCGTCTTCGTCGTCAACGAGTGGGGAGAGGGTGCCTCCCTCGACATCGCGCTGCTCGGCGACGGTCCCCTCGAGCCTCGCCACGCGGCCTGGGTGGCCGCCGAGGTGGGCGCCTCGATCGCGGCGGCCCACGACGCCGGGGTCGCGCACGGCAGGCTCAATCCCG
Source organism: uncultured Nocardioides sp. (assembly GCA_964591845.1). Classification (GTDB taxonomy): domain Bacteria; phylum Actinomycetota; class Actinomycetes; order Propionibacteriales; family Nocardioidaceae; genus Nocardioides. The sequence goes on along the minus strand of CAZQCA010000034.1, from coordinate 12,128 downwards.
AGAACGTGCTGCTCGACCTCAACGGCCACGTCCGCCTCATCGGCCTCGGGGTGGAGGCCGCGCTCTGGGGGCTGCCGCAAGGGCGCGTGGGCGTCGACGTGGTCGACCTGGCCGCGGTCCTCTACGCCAGCCTCACCGGTCGCTGGGCGGGGGTCTCGCAGACGGCCGTCCCGCGGGCGCCGACCGAGCACGGCGACGTGCTGCGCGCACGACAGGTGCGCGCCGGCATCCCCCGGCCGCTGGACGCCCTCTGCGACCAGGTGATCAACCCCGGCGGCATCGGCGTCCATGCCCGGACGGCGTACGACCTGACGTCGGCGCGCGGGATCACCGACTCCCTGCGCGCCTTCGTCGGCGACGGCGGCGACCTGCCGCCGGCCACCGCCCGGCTCGTACGCCGGCTCCGGCGGCAGGGCCCGCCCCAGGCCGAGGCGGCGGCCGCTCCCGAGGTGGAGGAGTCCGGAGCCGACCTGGCGGGCGACAGCACCGCCGAGCAGCCCGCGGTCGACCAGGAGGTCACGACGGCGCTGCCGGTCCTGCCACCCGAGCCGACCACACCGCCCGAGACGAGCACGACGCGCACCACCCCCGTGCCCAAGGCTCCCGGCGCCCCTACGCCCGCCACCCCCACGCCGGCCACGGTCGACCCGTCCTCCACCGAGCAGCCGACCGAGCTGGGCATGCCGATCTTCGACGACGACTCGGGCGAGGTGGGCTGGCTAACCGCGCGGGCCAGCAGGCCACCGCCGCCACCGCCGTTCGAGGAGCACCCGGCGCGGCCGCTGTTCGCGCCCGAGCCGCCGCCCGGTGAGCCCGCGCGGCGCCCGCGTCCCGGAGCCCCGACGCCGAGCGGCGAGTACTGGCCGTGGGAGTCCAGCACGGGCACCGGCGCCCCCGTCACGACGGGCAGCGGTCCGCTCGTCGACGACGAGGAGCCCCTCGACGACGGCGTGCCGGGCCGCAGCGCGCTGCGGCTGGGCATGGTCATCCTCGCGACGCTGCTCGCCGTCCTCGCGGTCCTCGTCGCGGTCAACCTCTTCCGGGGCCGGGCGCCGCTGTCGCTCGGCTCCGGCTCCGACGGCGACGCCTCGCCCTCGGGCGAGACCTCCTCCGCCGCGGCCACAGCCCTCACCGGGCTCACCGCCTCCGACCTGGATCCGCAGGGCAACCCGCCCGAGGAGAACCCCGAGCTCGCCCCGCTGGCGGTCGACGGCGACCCGGGCACCGACTGGCACACCTCGACGTACTCCCAGCAGCTCGGCCCGGGCGGTCTGAAGTCCGGGGTCGGGCTGGTGGTCGACGTCGGCGAGGTGCGCGAGCTGCAGACTCTCGGCGTCGACCTGGGCGGCCGCGCCAGCGAGGTGACGGTCTTCGTGACCGATGAGCGGCCCGCCTTCGTCAAGGGTCTCGAGCCCGTGGCGACCGAGTCGGCCGACGCACGGCTGGAGGTGTCGCTCGGCGGCGTCAGCGGCCGCTACGTCGTGCTCTGGTTCACCTCCCTGCCCGCAGTCGACGGCGGCTTCCGGGGGTCGGTCGCCGAGGTGGAGGTCACGGCGTGACCGGCGCCGGGGACGCGCGCAGCGACGCCGAGCTGCTGGCCGCACACGTGGCGGGCGACGCAGCCGCGTTCGGTGAGCTCTTCGGGCGGCACCGGGACCGCCTGTGGGCGGTGGCCCTGCGCACCATGGGCAACCCCGAGGACGCCGCGGACGGGCTCCAGGACGGCCTGATCGCCGCCTTCCGCCGGGCCGGGTCCTTCCGGGGCGACGCCGCCGTCACGACCTGGCTGCACCGCGTGGTCGTGAACGCCTGCCTGGACCGGATCCGCGCCGCCAAGGTGCGCGCGGCCGACGCCCTCCCCGACGACCTCGACGACCACGCCGGCCGCGGCGCGCTGGCCACGGCCGACGTCACCGATCCGGCCGACGAGGCCGTGGCCGAGGAGCGGCGACGCCTGGTGCTGGAGGCCCTGGCCACCCTGCCGGCCGAGCAGCGGGCCGCGCTCGTGCTGGTCGACATGGAGGGCTACTCCGTCGCCGAGGCGGCGGTGATGCTCGACTGCGCGGAGGGGACGGTCAAGTCGCGCTGCTCGCGCGGCCGCACCCGGCTCGCCGGCCTGCTCGGAATGCTCGCGCCGGGAGCGGACTCGGGAGGTGACGTGCACGACACGGCACCGGGGAACCCGCCCGCCGACTCGCCCGTCCGATCCCAGGAGTCCTCCCGCGCGCCACCGCCGGGGGCCCCGACCGGATGACCCCACGACCGCAGCTCGAGCCGGACAGGAGAGGAGGTGCCCGCCGTGCCAGCCGAGGGAGCTGACGAGCGTCCCGAGACGTCGTTGACGCCCGCCCAGGAGGAGCGGGTGCGCCGTCTCCTGGCCGAGGCGCGCCACGACCAGCCGATGCCGGCTGACGTGGCGGAGCGGATGGACACGGCGCTGGCCGAGCTCGCCGCGTCCGGCGACGAGAGGGAGGCGCCGCCGCGCCAGCCGTCCGCCGCCGTGATCGAGCTCGCCCACAGCGCCGCGGCCCGGCGCCGTCGGCGGCGGGTGACCCAGCTCCTGGTGGCCGCAGCCGCCGTCACCGTGGTCGGCGTCGGCGGTCCGCAGCTGCTCGGAGGGCTCGCGGGCAGCGGCTCGATGGACTCCGGCGGCGACAGCGCCGTGTCGGCCGACCGGGGGGCCACGGACTTCGAGGAGGGCAGCGGCGGGGGTGACGGCGACGCCGGCGAGTCCGCACGCACCATCGCCCCCGAGACGGCTCGGCTGCCCAAGGCCCGCCCCCAGCTGCGCGCCCAGGACTTCCAGAGGCAGGTCGCGGAGCTGCGCGACGCCGGGGCGGCCGCCTACGCGGCCGGCGCGCCGACCGAGAGCCCGACGCCGTCGGACAGCGCGGATGCGCAGGCGCTGGACAGCGTCCGCCGCCTGAGCAGGTGCCAGGCCGGAGCCGACTGGCCCGCGGGACGGCGCGTCGAGGTGCTCTACGACGGCGACCGCGGCGTCCTGGTCTTCCGCCAGCCCCGCTCCGGCCAGCAGGAGGTCGACCTCTTCCTGTGCGGCCAGGACACCCCCACCCGGATCACGGTCCTCCCGGCTCCCTGACGCGCTCTCCTCCCACGCGGACGCAACGCCGGCCGGGGAATGCCCAGCGCCTACGATCTGTTCAGCAGACGTACGTCGCATACCCCCCGGAGTGTCCGCTCCGTTCGCGGAGGCCGGCGTACGAGCGATCAGGCACGATCCACGAAGGCACCCACGAAGGCACCCACGAAGGCACCCACGAAGGAAGCGTCCATGAGCGACACCGTCCGCAACGTCATCGTCATCGGATCCGGGCCGTCGGGCTACACCGCCGCGCTCTACACCGCGCGCGCGCAGCTCGCACCGCTGGTCTTCGAGGGCTCCGTGACCGCCGGCGGGGCCCTGATGACCACCACCGAGGTCGAGAACTTCCCCGGCTTCCGCGACGGCATCATGGGCCCGGCGCTGATGGACGAGATGCGCGCCCAGGCCGAGCGGTTCGGCGCCGAGCTGGTGGCCGACGACATCGTCGAGGTCGACCTCACCGGCGACGTCAAGGTGGTCAAGACGGTCACCGACACCTATCGGGCGCGGTCGGTGATCCTCGCAACCGGCTCGGGCTACCGCAAGCTGGGCCTGCCGCGCGAGGACGAGCTGTCCGGCCGCGGCGTCTCGTGGTGTGCCACCTGTGACGGCTTCTTCTTCCGCGACCAGGAGATCGCGGTGGTCGGCGGCGGCGACTCGGCGATCGAGGAGGCCACCTTCCTGACCCGGTTCGCGTCGAAGGTCTACCTGATCCACCGCCGCGACCAGCTCCGCGCCTCGAAGATCATGCAGGAGCGGGCCTTCGCCGACCCCAAGCTCGAGCTGGTGTGGAACTCCGAGATCGCCGAGATCCAGGGCGACGACACGCTGGCGGGTGTCGTCCTTCGCGACACCACCACCGGTGAGACCCGGCCGCTGGCCGTCACCGGCCTGTTCATCGCGATCGGCCACGACCCGCGCTCGGAGCTGCTCACCGGCCAGGTCGACCTCGACGACAACGGCTACGTGCTCGTGCGCCACCCGTCGACCCAGACCAACCTGCCGGGCGTCTTCGCGGCCGGCGACCTGGTCGACCACCACTACCGGCAGGCGATCACGGCCGCCGGCACCGGCTGCGCCGCGGCGCTCGACGCCGAGCGCTACGTCGCCGCGCTCGACCACGCCGCCTCCACCGCCGGCTCCGCCGAGGCCACCGAGGCCGAGGTGGCCCGCGTCTGAGTGGCCCGCCGACCCCCCCACTCCTGCTGTGGTGGGGGGACTGCCTGCACCGCCGGCGCGTGTGGAGGTCCCCACGGCGCAGCAGGAGTCAGGATGCGGCGGCCGGCCGGCCGGGCCGGCGTACGACGCCAGATGTAGTGGCCGCGGCCCAGCCCCACCCCCACATCTTGTGGACCAGCCACAGGTGGCTCCGGCGCGTCGGAACAAATCGTCGGCGCGCTGGTGTTGACTCAGCAGACGCACCCGAACCCCACAGAACGAAAGAGGCCCTGAGTGTCCAACCTGCCCGCCGTGACCGACGCCAGCTTCGAGGCCGAGGTCCTCAAGTCCGACAAGCCCGTCCTCGTGGACTTCTGGGCCGAGTGGTGCGGCCCGTGCCGCCAGGTGAGCCCGATCCTCGACGAGATCGCGCAGACGCACGGCGACAAGATGGGCTTCGTGGCCATGAACGTCGACGAGAACCCCGTGGTCCCCTCGACCTACCGGATCACCGGCATCCCGACGCTCAACGTCTACCAGGGCGGCGAGGTCGTCAAGACCATCGTCGGCGCGCGCCCCAAGGCCGCCATCCTCAACGAGCTCGCCGTCTTCCTCGAGGCCGGCCAGACCGCCTGAGCCCAGACCGCCCGGCCGCCCGCTAGCCCTCCCGGGGCGTCCGCAGCGGCGCCTCGGGCTGGGGCGCGGGACGCACGGCCCCCACGAGCCGCTCGAGCGCCTGCTCGACCTCCTCGCGCCAGGAGACCGCGGTCCGCAGCTCCATCCGCATGCGCGGGGTCGTCGGGTGCGCGCGCTGGGTCTTGAAGCCCACGCTGCCCAGGAAGTCGCTGGGGATGACGCAGCCCGCCCGGCCCCGGGTGTCCCCGAACGCCTCGACGGCCCGGACCTCGGTACGCCGGCGGATCAGGTCCTTGGCCATGCCCTGGACCAGCATCCGGCCGAGCCCGCCTCCGCGGAGCCCCGGAGCGACGAAGAGCGAGGTCAGCAGCACCGCGTCGGGCGAGACGGGGGCCGTCGGGAAGACCGCCGCCCCCGGCACCATCACGGCCGGCGCATAGATCGCGTGCCCCACCGGCACGTCGTCGACCAGGGCGACCCGGCCGCAGGAGCCCCACTCGCGCAGCACCTGCGAGACCCAGGCCTCCTTGACGGCGCCCGCCTCGTCGTCGGGCACCCGGGCCCGGCGTACGGGATCGGCCTCCCAGAACAGGCAGGACGAGCAGTTGCCGGGAAGCACGGCCAGGTGGTCGAGGGTCAACCGCACGATCTTGCGGGACATCACACCTCCGCGGTTCGTCGCCGGGCACACTCCGGGGCCCACTACCGACGGCCCGATGCTGCGCGCCGGGCCCCGATCGTTCATGCTAGTCGGAGCATGGACCACCAGCCCGTCCCCACCAGCACCCGGCTCGACTCCTACGTCGACCGCTATGCCGCGCGCACCGCCGGCATGACCGCCTCGGAGATCCGGGCCCTGTTCGCCGTCGCCTCGCGGCCCGAGGTGGTCTCGCTGGCGGGCGGCATGCCCAACATCTCCGGCCTCCCGCTCGACGTGGTCGGCTCAGCGATCTCCGACCTGCTGGCCCACCACGGTCCCGAGGCGCTCCAGTACGGCTCCGGGCAGGGCCATCCCCGCCTGCGCGAGCAGATCTGCGACGTGATGCGGCTCGAGGGGATCGAGGCGCATCCCGACGACGTCGTCGTCACGGTGGGGTCGCAGCAGGCCGTCGACCTGGTCACCCGGGTGTTCTGCGACCCCGGAGACGTGGTGCTCGCCGAGGCGCCGTCGTACGTCGGGGCGCTCGGGGTCTTCAAGGCGTTCCAGTGCGACGTGGTGCACGTCGAGATGGACGCCGACGGGCTGGTCCCCGAGGCGCTCCGCCAGGCGATCGCCTCGGTGCAGGCGTCGGGTCGCCGCCTCAAGTTCCTCTACACGATCCCCAACTTCCACAACCCGGCCGGCGTGACCCTGTCGGCGGCCCGGCGGGGCGAGATCCTCGAGATCTGTCGCGCGGCCGGCGTGCTGGTCCTCGAGGACAACCCCTACGGCCTGCTGGGGTTCGACGCCGAGCCGATGCGCGCGCTGCGCGCCGACGAGGCCGACGGCGTCATCTACCTCGGGTCGTTCTCCAAGACCTTCTCCCCCGGCATGCGGGTCGGCTGGGCGCTGGCGCCGCACGCCGTCCGCGAGAAGCTGGTGCTCGCCCAGGAGTCGGCCACCCTCTGCCCGCCGGCGTTCTCGCAGATGGCGGTGTCGGCCTATCTCACGCAGCACGACTGGCTCGGCCAGATCAAGCAGCTGCGCGAGATGTACCGCGAGCGCCGCGACGCCATGCTGGAGGCGCTCCACGACCTGATGCCGCCCTCCTGCACGTGGACGGTGCCGCACGGCGGCTTCTTCGTCTGGCTCACGCTCCCGCCCGGGGTCGACGCCAAGGCCATGCTGCCGCGGGCCGTGACCGCGCGCGTGGCCTATGTGCCGGGCACGGCCTTCTACGCCGACGGCTTCGGGTCCAGTCACCTGCGGCTGTCGTTCTGCTACCCCACCCCCGAGCGCATCCGCGAGGGCGTACGCCGTCTCGCGGGCGTCCTGGAGGCCGAGATGGAGCTGCGCGAGACGTTCGGGGCGACCGGGCCGGTGGCCGGGCTGCCCATGGACCCCCGCAGCGGCTACGACGCCCCCAGCACCGACCTGAGCTAGCCGGCAGACCCACCGAGGAGCCACGATGACAGACCCGTCAGGACCCCCCGTCCTGGTCCTGGCCGGCGGCCTCTCCCACGAGCGTGACGTGTCGCTGCGGTCGGGCCGCCGGGTGGCCGAGGCGCTGCGCGCCGTCGGACGCGACGTGGCCGAGCGCGACGTCGACGCAGGCCTGCTGGCCGCGCTGCGCGAGGAGCCCCCGGCCTGCGTGGTGCCGATGTTGCACGGCGAGGCCGGCGAGGACGGCGCGATCCGCGAGGTCCTGGAGCTGCTCGGCGTGCCCTACGTCGGCGCACGGCCCGCGGCCTGCCGGATCGCCTTCGACAAGCCGGTGGCCAAGACCGTGGTCGCCCGGGCGGGGCTGAGGACGCCCGCCTCGGTGTGCCTGCCCGCCGAGTCGTTCCGCGAGCTCGGCGCGGCCGACGTGATGGCGTCACTGGTGGGGCGGCTGGGGCTGCCGTTGATGGTGAAGCCGGCGCGGAGCGGCTCCGCGCTCGGCTGCGCCGTCGTCCGCCGGCCCGAGGAGCTGCCAGCGGCGATGGTCAACGCCTACGCCTACGGCGACGTCGCGCTGCTCGAGCACTTCGTCGAGGGCACCGAGGTGGCGGTCGGCGTCCTCGACGACGGGTCGGGTCCGCAGGCGCTGCCCGCCGTCGAGATCGCCCCCGACGGGGGCGTCTACGACTACACGGCGCGCTACACCGCCGGCTCCACGGAGTTCTTCGTCCCGGCGCGGCTCTCGGAGGAGACCGCGGCGGAGTGTGCGCGGGTGGCGCTCGCCGCGCACGAGGCCCTGGGGCTGCGTGACCTCTCGCGCTCCGACCTGATCGTCGACGCCACGGGACAGGTGTGGTTCCTGGAGGTCAATGTGGCTCCTGGGTTCACCGAGACCTCGACCGTGCCACTCGCCGTGGAGAGCACCGGCCTCGACCTCGGCAAGGTGATCGGGTCGCTCGTCGACGGCGCGGTCGGCCGGAGCCGAGGAGAGGCGGCCGCCGCCCGAGGCACGGGCCGGTGAGCGCGATGCGCGACGTCGGCTACCGCGGCATCGTCGTGCTCGCCAAGACCGGCTTCCGCGCGCTCGACCAGCGGATCTCGATGACCGGCACCGACCGGGTGCCCCGCTCCGGCGGAGTGCTGCTGGCGGTCAACCACATCTCCTACGTCGACTTCGTCTACGGCGGGCTCGCCGCCGACCCGTCCGGCCGCCTGGTGCGCTTCATGGCCAAGCGCGAGCTGTTCGACCACCGGTTCACCGGCCCGATCATGCGCTCGATGCGCCACATCCGGGTCGACCGCGCCGACGGTCTCGACTCCTACCGCGAGGCGATGGACTACCTGCGCGCCGGCGAGGCGGTGGGCATCTTCCCCGAGGCCACGATCTCGCGGTCCTTCGAGATCAAGGAGCTCAAGTCGGGCGCCGTCCGGCTGGCCGCCGAGGCCGGCGTACCGCTGCTCCCCGTGGTGGTCTGGGGCACGCAGCGGATCCTCACCAAGGCACATCCGCGCGACCTCACCCGCGGCCGGGCGATCTCGATCAGCGTCGGGGAGGCCTGGCAGCCGTCGGGCACCGACCCGGCCGCGGAGACGGGCGATCTCCGCGAGCGCATGCGGGCGCTGCTCGACCAGACCATCCGCGCCCATCCCGCCGAGGAGCAGCCGCCGGGGTCGTGGTGGCTCCCGGCGTCGTACGGCGGCGGTGCGCCGACGCCGGAGGAGGCGGCGCGGCTCGATGCCGACGAGCGACGGGAGCGCGCGGCCCGGCGCGCCGCAGCGCGCGCGCCCCGTGGACGGTGAATCTCGGTCGCTTTGTCGGTTTGCCGCTTTGTCGACATAGCGACCAGTGGACCCGTGGCTGTCGGATCCCTGGGTCAGATGGGCCGGTCCGTCCGGTTGCGCGGATCCATGATGTCGATGATGCGCTGGAGGTCCTCCAGCGTGGCGAACTCGACGGTGATCTTGCCCTTGGCCTTGCCGAGGTCGATCCTGACCCGGGTCTCCAGACGGTCGCTCAGCCGCTCCGCGAGATCCAGCAGGCCGGGGGCCGTCGGTCGGCGGCGCACCTGCCGAGCAGGGCGGCCCGTGTCGCCCAGGGAGACGATCTCCTCCAGGCCCCGCACGCTGATGCCCTCGGCGACCACACGCTGCGCCAGGCGGTCCTGGAGGTCGGGCTCCTCGATCGCGAGCAGCGCGCGCGCGTGCCCCGCCGACAGGACGCCGGCCGCCACTCTCCGCTGCACGGCCGGCGACAGCTTGAGCAGGCGCAGCGTGTTGCTGATCTGGGGACGGGAGCGACCGATGCGCGAGGCCAGCACCTCGTGGGTGCACTCGAAGTCCTCCAGCAGCTGCTGGTAGGCCGCGGCTTCCTCGAGCGGGTTCAGCTGGGACCGGTGGAGGTTCTCCAGGAGGGCGTCGCGCAGCATGTCGGTGTCATCGGTCTCGCGGATGATCGCCGGGATCAGCGCGAGGCCGGCCTCCTGGGCGGCGCGCCAGCGCCGCTCCCCCATCACGAGCTCGTAGTCGTCGGGTCCGGCCCGCCGGACCACGACCGGTTGCAGCAGCCCGATCTCGCGGATGGAGAAGACGAGCTCGGCCATCGCCTCCTCGTCGAAGACCTGCCGGGGCTGCCAGCGGTTAGGCCGCACCTGCGTGATCGGGAGCTCGGCGAACCAGGCGCCGTGCACCGGGACGACGGGCTCTCCGGAGGCCGCCGCGCCTGCCACCGGCCCGTCCGGTCCGTCGCCGGACGCGGCGCCCTCGGCCACGGAGCCGCCCTCGGGCTCCGGCGGAGCGGTGGGGATCAGCGCGCCGAGACCGCGCCCGAGGCCCCGGCGGCGCGGTGGGGTGGTGCTCATGTGGTCGCTCCCTTGCGGGCGATCTCGCGCGCGGCCTCGAGATAGCTGAGGGCGCCGGGTGAGCCCGGGTCGTAGGTCATCACGGTCTGCCCGTAGGACGGGGCCTCCGAGACCCGCACCGAGCGGGGGATGGTGGTGTGCAGCACACGGTCTCCGAAGTGCTCGCGGACCTCGTCGGCGACGCCGGCGGCGAGCCGGGTGCGCGCGTCGTACATCGTGACCAGGATCGTCGACACGGCCAGCCGCGGGTTGAGGTGCTTGCGCACCATCTCGACCGTCTCCAACAGCTGGCCGAGCCCCTCGAGCGCGTAGTACTCCGCCTGGATCGGGATCATCATCTCGGCGCCGGCGACCAGCGCGTTGAGGGTCAGCAGACCGAGGGAGGGCGGACAGTCGATGAGCACGTAGTCGAGGCGCTCCTCGCCGGCGGCGTCCGCGGGGCCGATGCCCGCGTGGCCCTCGAGCGCCCGCAGCAGTCGACTCTCCCGCGCCACGACGCTGACCAGCTCGATCTCCGCGCCGGCGAGATCGATGGTCGCGGGCACCACCCACACCTGCTCGAGGTCCGGACACGGCGTCATCACGTCACGCAGAGCGGCACCGTCGACCACGAGGTCGTACGTCGACGGCACCCCGCGTCGGTGCTCGATGTTGAGGGCCGTGCTGGCGTTGCCCTGAGGGTCGAGGTCGACCACGAGCACCCGCTGGCCGAGCTGGGCGAGACCCGCCGCCAGGTTCACGGTCGAGGTGGTCTTGCCGACCCCGCCCTTCTGGTTCGCGACCACCATCACCCGGGTCGCGGGCGGCCGGGCCATAGGCGGCCTCGACCGAGCCCCGCTCCGGGCGAGCAGGGTGTGCTCGGCCGCCCGGGCCAGAGGGGTCGACTCGTCCTCGAAGACCGGGGCCTGGTCGGCGAGATCGGCCGCCGTCCGCACCGAGAACGCCCCGGATGTTTCACGTGAAACGTCCTGGGGGTTGGTCGCCGTGGGTTGTGGATGAACGGCTCGATCCTGTGGAAACTCAGACTCAGAGAGTGGCGTCCTGCCGGTGGATAACTCCTCGGCCATGCCCCGGGGACCGGTCGCGTCACCGCCCACGGGGGGCTCGACGTGGGTCATCTGCGGTGCCCTCTTCCTGGTCGCCCACTGCCTCGTCGGCCACGTCCGGCCGACCCCGAACGGTCGGGCCGGTCGTCACGGGCGGCCCGTGTCACAGATCGCCAACCTACCTGCCCGGGGACCGCCCAGGTAACCCGGACCACGGTCGTCGCCGCCAGTGGGACATTCTCACCGATCAGGAGCGTCTCGGGCTCGCCGCACCCCAGGCTGTGGAGGACGGTCCGTGCCTCCTCGATCTCGGCCGCCACCGAGGACCCCTTCATCGCCACCATCGCTCCGTGCCCTGCCACCAGCGGCATCGACCACTCCAGCAGCCGCGGCAGGGGTGCCACGGCGCGCGACGTCACGACGTCGAAGGTCTCCTCGCCGTGCAGCGCATCGGCCCGGCCCCGCACGACGCGCACCGCCTCCAGCTCCAGCCGGTCGACGACCTCCTGCAGGAACGTCGTGCGCCGCAGCAGGGGTTCGACCAGCGTGACCTGGACGTCCGGCCGTGCGATCGCGACCACGAGGCCCGGCAGCCCGGCACCAGATCCGAGGTCGCACACGGACGCGCCTGGCGGCACCAGCTCGGCCAGCGCCGCGCAGTTGAGGAGGTGGCGCTCCCACAGGCGAGGTGCCTCGCGCGGCCCGATCAGGCCGCGCACGACCCCGTCGTCGGCGAGCAGCTCGGCGTACGCCGCCGCCAGGTGCACTCGGTCAGCTGGGAACAGCTCGGACGCGACCGCAGGCATCGCGGGCGCGGCCCGCCCCTCCGATGTTTCACGTGAAACGTCGGGCATCGGTCACTCGGGAAGGATGACCACGAAGCGACGCGGCTCGGCTCCCTCGGACTCCGAGACCAGACCGGCGGCGGCCACCTCGTCGTGCACGACCTTGCGCTCGAACGCCGACATCGGCTCGAGCGACTCCCGCTCCCCCGAGGCGCGGACCCGGTCGATCGCCTCGGCCGCCACCGCGGCGAGCTCTTCGCGGCGTCGCGCCCGGAAGCCGGAGACGTCCAGCATCAACCGTGAGCGCTCCCCGGTCTCGCGGTACACGGCGAGGCGGGTCAGCTCCTGGAGGGCCTCCAGCACTTCACCGTCACGCCCGACCAGCTGCGCCAGGTCGGCACCCACGATGGACACGACGGCACGGTCCGCCTCGACGTCCATGTCGAGGTCGCCGTCGAGGTC
>CAZQCA010000033.1:0-19749 GCA_964591845.1 uncultured Nocardioides sp. | reverse complement strand
CGCTACTTCTTCGCGCGCAAGACGATGTTCGTGAAGTACGCCGAGGGCTTCATCGTGCTGCCGGGAGGGCTGGGCACCTTCGACGAGCTGTTCGAGGCGCTCACGCTCGTGCAGACCCGCAAGATCACCTCGTTCCCGATCGTGCTGCTCGGCACGGCGTACTGGCAGGGACTGATCGACTGGCTGCGGGCCACCGTCCTCGCCGAGGGCAAGATCAGCGAGAGCGACCTGGAGATGCTGACGCTCACCGACGACGTCGACCACGCCGTCAGCGTCATGGTGGAGAGCAGCCGCAAGAAGGCGGACCCGTCGTGATGTGGTTCTTCGCGGTGCTGGTGGTCCTCGCCATGGGCGGCGTCGCCCTCGTCGCAGCCGGGCGGGGCACCCCCATGGCCGAGGAGTACGACGACCGCCCCGACGCCGTCCTCCCCGCCGACGGTCCGCTCACCGCCGACGACCTGCGGCGGGTGCGGTTCTCCCTGGCCTTCCGCGGCTACCGTGCCTCCGAGGTCGACGCCCTGCTCGACCGGCTCGCCCGGGAGCTCGGACACGCCGCGCGTGGGCAGGATGGCCACCCCTCGACCGACTAGGGCAGACTTCCGACGTGTCCCTGGAGGTGGCGGTCTACGTCCTGACCGCGCTGTCGCTGGTCGTGGTGGTGCTCACGCGCCTGCGACTGCGCAAGGAGTCGGCGGCCGGTCAGTCCCAGGTCCCGCGGGCGGTCCTCCACGCCCACACCGGCTTCGGCCTCATCGGCCTCGCCGCCTGGGTGACCTATCTGGTCGCGCCCGAGGACTCGCAGGCCGCCGACCCGGTGGTCGGCATCGTCGGGCTCGCCTGCCTCTGGATCGTGGTCGTCTGCGGGCTCCTCATCCTGCTGCGGTGGCTGCCGAGCCACGGTCGGCACGCCTCCGAGCGGGCGGAGGACTCCTGGAGCGACGGCCCCGGTCTCTCGGTGCTGGCGCACGTGGGCATGTTCGTCGGCGTGGCGATCGAGACCGTCTCCTATGCACTAGGGCTGATCTGACCTTGGCTCGTCCTCACCGATCGCCCGCGGGCGTGGTCGTCGCGCTGCTGCTCGGCATCAGCCCGCTCGCTGCGGTCCCCGCGACCCCGGCGGCGGCCTCGCCCGACACGATCATCGGCAAGAAGCTGCTCGGGAAGTCGGTGCAGGGCCGCAAGATCATGGCCTACCGGCTCGGGGAGGCGGGAGCCCCGGTGATGGTGCTGTTCGCCGCGATGCACGGCAACGAGGCCGCGCCGCGCCAGATCCTGCGGTCGCTGATGGCCGGGCCGGAGGTCCACGACATCGACCTGTGGGTCGTCCCGACCTACAACCCCGACGGGGTCGCGGCCGGCACCCGCAAGAACGCCCACGGCGTCGACCTCAACCGCAACTTCCCCTACCGGTGGAAGGACCTCGATGGCAACTACGAGTCGGGGCCCAAGCCGGCCTCGGAGCCCGAGACCCGGGCGGTGATGAAGTTCCTGCGGGCGGTCAAGCCGCGGCGGATCCTCAGCTTCCACCAGCCCCTGTACGGCGTCGACACCGACACGAAGGTGCCCGCGTTCGCGCGCCGGGTCGCCCGGGCGCTCAAGCTGCCCGCGAAGCGCTTCGACTGCGGGGGCGTGTGCCACGGCACGATGACGATGTGGTTCAACCACAAGTTCTCCGGGGCGGCTCTCACGGTCGAGTACAACGCCCGCCCGGGCCGGAAGCGGATGCGCGTCACGGCGCCCCGGCAGGTGGTCGCCGTGCTCGGCGGCTGGCGCGGCGACGTCGTCGTCGAGCCGGTGCCCTGACCGCGCCGTCGGCGCTGCGGGGAGGTGGCCCGGTCAGCGGCCCTCGAACCGGGGCTGCTCCTTGGCCAGGAACGCCGAGACGGCTGCCTCGTGGTCGGCGCTGGCGCCGGTGCGCTGCATCATGCGGCTCTCGACGGCCAGCGACTCCTCGAGCCCGTGGCTGGCGGCGTAGGTCACCGACTCCCGGATCGAGGCGTAGGCGAGCGTCGGGCCGGCTGCCAGACGGCGAGCCAGCTCGGCGGTGACGGTCGTCAGCTGGTCGTCGGGCACGACGCGGGTGGCCAGGCCGAGGTCCGCGGCGGAGTCGGCGGGGATCGTTGACGGGAGGAACAGCAGCTCCAGCGCCTTGGCCCGGCCGACCAGCCGCTGGAGGGTCCAGCTGCTGCCGGTGTCGCACGAGAGAGCGATGCCCGCGAAGGCCAGGTTGAAGCCGGCGGAGGCGGCCACGATCCGCAGGTCGCAGGCGAAGGCGAGGCTCGCCCCCGCCCCCGCGGCCACGCCGTTGACGGCGGCGACCACGGGCTTCGGCATCGTCATCAGAGCCGTGACCAGCGGGTTGTAGTGCTCCTCGACCGTGCCGAAGAGCTCGTCGCGCCGGGGGCTCCGCAGCGTCTGGACGTGCTCCTTCAGGTCCTGGCCGACACAGAACGCCCGGCCGGTGCCGGTCAGCACCACGCACCGGACGGCCGGGTCCTCCGCGGCCGCGGTGACCGCGTCGAGCAACGCCAGCTTGAGCGCGCGGTCGAGGCTGTTCATGGCCTCGGGACGGTTCATGGTCAGGGTCGCGACGCCGTCGGCGACCTCGACCAGCAGAGGCGAGTCGGTCATGGCGGTCAGTCTGCCAGCGCGCCGTCGACCTCCCGGGAGGGGCGTCCCACCCCTGTGGTCGAGGTCACTTCGGGGATAGGGGATAATGGCTTCCGCGTGCGATGCACGACGGGGGTCGGTCTCCACCGACGGCCCCGTCGGCGCGCCCGCAGGCTCGTTGGCAACACAAGGAAGCAGGTGCACGGATGGCGGCGATGAAGCCCCGGACGGGCGACGGACCGCTCGAGGTCACCAAGGAGGGTCGCGGCATCGTCATGCGGGTGCCTCTCGAGGGTGGCGGTCGCTTGGTGGTCGAGCTCAACGCCGAGGAGGCCGGGTCTCTCGGCGACGCGCTGAAGGCCGTCGTCGGGTGAGCCGCTGAAGATCGTGCCCGCTTCCGGGGGAGGGTCCGCTGCCGGTGGCCTCCCGCCCCAGGTGTCCCCACCGGAGTTCGCCCTCAGCGCGCTCGCGCCCTCCGCGCTGCGAGGGGTCTCCGCGCTGGCGTACGCCGTGCTGCCGGGCGAGGACGGCGTGCTGGTCGACCCCGAGGCCGACGACCTGGCGGTAGCCACCGGTCTCGACCTGCTGGCGCACCTGGAGCAGACGGGGACCACGGGCGCGGTCGGAGACGTGACGGTCGTCCCGCTCTCCGTGGACGGTCAGACGGTGCCGACGTACTTCGTCGGCGTCGGCCAGCAACGGCCGGTCGACCTGCGGCGAGCCGGGGCGACTTTGGCGCGCGCCGCCAAGGGCCAGGAGTCCGTGGCGACCTCGATCCCTGCCGCGTCCCCCGACGGGGGTCTCGAGGCGTTCGTGGTCGGGATGATGCTCGGCTCCTTCGAGTTCCACTGGCGCTCCGACGGCCCGCGCCGGGAGCCGGTCGCCCGCGTGGCGCTCGGAGGGCACGCCGACGCCGAGGACAGGGCGCCCGAGCTGGTGCGCGCGATCGCCGTCGGTGGGGCCGGCTGGCTCGCGCGCACGCTCGCGACGGTCCCCTCCAACCTCAAGTCGCCGGCCTGGCTCGCCGGCCAGGCCGTCGAGCTGGCCGCGCGCGAGGGGCTCGAGGTCACCGTGTGGGACGAGGCCGAGCTCGCCCAGCAGGGCATGGGCGGGCTGCTCGCCGTCGGCAGCGCCTCGGCGACGCCGCCGCGACTGGTGCGGCTCGACTACGCCCCGGCCAGCGCCGGCCGTCGTACGCCCACCGTCGTCCTCGTCGGCAAGGGCATCACCTTCGACAGCGGCGGGCTCTCCATCAAGCCGGGTGAGTCGATGTCGACGATGAAGCGCGACATGACCGGGGCCGGCGTGGTCCTCGCCGTGATGGGTGCCCTGGCGCGGGTGCGCTGCCCGGTCCGGGTGGTCGGGCTCCTCGCGACCGCCGAGAACGCCGTGGGCGGCGCCGCCATGCGTCCCGGCGACGTGATCAGCCACTACGGCGGGCGCACGACCGAGGTGACCGACACCGACGCCGAGGGCAGGCTGGTGCTGGCCGACGCCATGGCCTACGCCGTCGATGAGCTCGGGCCCGCGGTCCTGGTCGACATCGCGACGCTGACCGGTGCGATCAAGGTCGCGCTCGGCCAGCGGGTCGGCGGGATCTTCGCCAACGACGACAACCTCGCCGGCGCGCTCATCGCCGGGGGCGACCGGGCCGGCGAGCCGCTGTGGCGCTTCCCGCTGGCGCGCGACTACGAGGACAAGCTCTCCTCCAAGGTCGCCGACGCCGAGAACGCCGCCGGCGGGCCGGGAGCGATCACCGCCGCGCTCTTCCTCCAGCACTTCGCGGGCAGCGTGCCGTGGGCCCACCTCGACGTCGCCTCGGTCGGCGACTCGCCGAGCGAGTGGTTCGAGTGGACCGAGGGCCCCAGCGGCTTCGGCGCCCGCGCGCTGCTCGAATGGCTCTCCACGGACGACCCGCTGGCGGGAGTCGGGTGAACGGCCTGACCGTGCGTTGGTCGCTGCGCGAGGCCCCGGCAGGGGTGGCGCAACAGCTGGCCGACTACGTCGCCGACACCTCCCATGCCCGGTTCACCGGTCGCCCCGGACTCGCCTACAAGACCTGGCGGATGGTGCCGGGGGAGTGGTTCGAGGGCTGCTACGTCTTCGAGGACGACGCCGCCCGCGCGGCGTTCCAGGACGAGTTCACGGCGGTCGCCGCCGAGTCGCCCGGCTCGCGCATCGTCGGCGCGGCGCCCGAGCTGATCGAGGCCTGCGAGATCGTGGCCGTCGCCGAGGGCGGGGCCGGCTTCAGCGCCCGGCCGCGCGGCTGACGGCGACCGGCGGCGAAGTCAGTCGTCGGGCTCGGCGACCCAGACCTTCTTGGCGACCAGCAGCCCGTCGCCGACCGGCAGCAGCGCCGGCATGAGGTCGTCGCGCGCGGCGACCTCGCGGCCCAGGTCGCGGATGGCCACGGTCTCCTCGTCGCGCTGCGCCGGGTCGGCCACCCGGTCGTGCCAGAGCGCGTTGTCGAAGGCCACCACGCCACCGGGACGCAGCAGCCGCAACGCCTCGTGGAGGTAGGCGGAGTACTCCCTCTTGTCGCCGTCGCAGAAGACCAGGTCGTAGTGGCCGTCGGTCAGCCGGGGCAGCACGTCGAGCGCGGCGCCCGCGATGGTGCGCACCCGCTGGTGGGGTACGCCGGCCTCGGTGAAGGACTCGCGCGCCAGCCGCTGGTGCTCGGCCTCGATGTCGACCGTGGTGAGCACGCCGTCGCTGCGCATGCCGCGCAGCAGCCAGACGCCCGAGACACCGGTGCCCGTCCCCACCTCGACCACCGCTCGCGCGTCGAGCACCGACGCGAGGAAGCCGAGAGCCGCCCCGCCGCCCGAGCTGATCGGGGTCACACCCACCTCGTCCGCACGGGCACGGGCGGCGACCAGGACCTCGTCCTCGGCGACGTACTGCTCGGCGTAGGTCCAGCTCGACGACTTGATCGGGGTGGTGATGGTGGCCTCCTCGGACGCGTGGCCGGCGTGGACGCCGTACCGCTGGACGTGCCGACCCTATCGCCTGGGGAACCTCCGACGGCGGCCGCGCGTTGCACCGGGCGAGACACCCGGCGAGGGCACGGGTGGGCGCTTCTGGGGAATCCCTCGACGCGCTCACAGGTTGCTCTCAGCCCCGAGCCCTAGCGTGGGAGGACCGATCCTGGAGGCCACGATGCAGCAGCCCGCGTCCGGCGAGACCGCCGGCGTCCCGACCTGGGACGAGATCGTCGAGCGCCACTCCGACCGCGTCTACCGGCTCTCCTACCGGCTCACCGGCAACCGCGCCGACGCCGAGGACCTCACGCAGGAGGTCTTCGTCCGGGTCTTCCGCAGCCTGCACACCTACACCCCCGGCACGTTCGAGGGGTGGTTGCACCGGATCACCACCAACGTCTTCCTCGACCAGGCCCGCCGCCGGCAGCGCATCCGCTTCGACTCGCTCTCCGACGAGCGCGCCAGCATGCTGCCCAGTGGCCATCAGGCGCCCGACGCCGCCTACGTCGACGCGCGCTTCGACGACGACGTGGAGCAGGCGCTCTCCGCGCTGAGTCCGGAGTTCCGTGCCGCGGTCGTGCTGTGCGACGTCGAGGGGCTCAGCTACGAGGAGATCGCGGAGATCCTCGGCACCAAGCTCGGCACCGTCCGCTCCCGCATCCACCGCGGCCGCGCCCAGCTGCGGCGCGCCCTCGCCCACCGTGAGCCCGTCGCCGGCCGCGTCCGTTACGCCGGACCTGACGCCGAGCAGCGGGCGGCCGCCGACGCGCGGGCCGGAGGCCGGCCATGATCGGCCACCTGGGCGCCAGGGTCAGCGCGCTCCTCGACGGCCGGATGAGCCGCGAGGAGGAGGAGCGCGCGTGGGACCACGTGCACGCCTGCCACCTCTGCCGCGACCAGGTCGAGCGGGAGGGCTGGGTCAAGACCAGCCTCGCCCGGCTGGGGCTCGGTGCCGATGTGGCGCCCTCCGCCCTCAAGGGCTCGCTGCTGCTCGCGCCGGTCATGCTGCCGCCCGGAGAGGCCTACCTGGTGGCGGCGGGCCGTCCCCGCTCGCGCGTCGGGGCGGTCGCCCTGGGCTCGGGAGCGGTCGGGATGGCCATGCTCGGCGTGCTGCTGGTCGGCACCTCGCCGGCGTCCGCGCCCGGCGTCGACCGGCGTACGCCGGTGACCTCGCTCGACGGGCCGCGCTCGAGCCCCACCCCGACCGCGGACGTGTCCGACAGCCTGGGCCGGGACCGAAACCGACGTCAGCCGGTCGCGACTTCGACCCGTCGGTGACAATAGGCGGGTGACCGACCGCACCCCCGACCCGGAGGACCTTCCCTGGACCTCCGGTGCCGACGATGGCGCCGGGACCGAGCCGACCCAGCCGCTGCACCGGCGGCCGGGCGCCGACTGGGTCCCGCCGTCCGTGCCGGCAGCGCCGCCGCCCGACCCGAGCGCCGGCCCCTGGCCCGGTCAGGTCCCGCCGAGACACGCCGGCCCGGTGGCCGGCGGCCCACCCGCCCCGACGTCGTACCCCTCCCCGTCGACCCCGGCGGCCGCTCCGCACGGCGGCGCGTTCCCGAGCACCCCCCAGCCCGCCGCCGCCCAGCCGGGTCAGGCGTCGCCTCCGCCACCTCCGACCGCGCCCTACGGCGCCGGGCCCGCCACCTGGCCCCTCCACCCCGGCCCGGTCGCGGGCTACCCCATGGCGCGCCCGGGCATGGGACCCGGCCCGGCGCCGGGCCGGCTGCCGGGCTGGCTGTGGCCCGTCGTCGCGTCGGTGGCCCTGTTGGTCGGGCTGCTCGGCGGCGCGGCGGGTGGCGCGGCCTACGAGCGGCTGCGGTCCGAGCGCGACCCCGCGGCGTCCAGCGGCCCGGCGCCGCTCCCGGCCGACAACGGCTCGGTGGCGGCCGTCGCCCAGCAGGTCCTCCCCAGCACCGTGCAGATCCTCGCGTTCGTCGAGGGCGAGGACGGCGGCGCCTCGGGGTCGGGCTTCGTGCTCGACCGCGACGGCCACGTCGTCACCAACAACCATGTGGTCGCCGACGCGTCGGGGGAGGACGGGCGGATCCAGATCATCGACCACCGCGGCAACCGCTTCGACGCGACGCTGGTCGGACGCAGCCCCGTCTACGACCTCGCCGTGCTCTCCGCTCCGGAGCTCGAGGGGCTCAAGCCCGCCTCCCTGGGCTCCGCCGAGCGGCTGCGAGTCGGGGAGGCGGTCGTGGCGATCGGCTCGCCGCTCGGGCTGACCTCGACCGTCACGGCCGGCATCGTGAGCGCCGTCCACCGACCGGTCACGACCGGCAGCTCCACCGACGAGACGTCCTACATCAACGCCGTGCAGACCGATGCCGCGATCAACCCCGGCAACTCGGGCGGTCCCCTGGTCAACCTGAGCGGCCAGGTGGTCGGGGTCAACTCGGCGATCGCCACCACCGGCACCATCGCGGGCGAGGCCGGCAACATCGGGGTCGGCTTCGCGATCCCGATCGACCAGGTCCGGGTGACCGCGGAACAGATCCTCGACAACGGCGAGGCGCGCTATCCCGTCATCGGCGCGACCCTGCAGACCGCGGAGACGGAGATCGACGGCGACGAGGGCGCGACGATCGACGAGGTGCTCGACGACAGCCCGGCCGAGCGGGCCGGACTGCGCGAGGACGACGTGGTGACGGCGATCGACGGCCAGCGGGTGTCCGACGGCATCGCGCTGATCGTGGCGATCCGCGCCCACCAGCCGGGGGAGACGATCGACCTGACCGTCACCCGGGAGGGGCGGGAGAGCACCTTCCGGGTCACCCTGGACTCCAAGGTCGGCTGACCCCGGCCGGGTGGCGAGGGGTCAGGCCTCCTCGTCGGCCTCCACGAACGGGTGCTCGCGCACGAAGTCGCGGGTCTCGGCATACATCCGCTCGATGTAGCCCTCGAGCTCCTTGGCCTCGACCCGCCACTGACCGCGACCGCCGATCTTGATCGCCGCCAGCTCGCCGCGGCGTACCAGGGCGTAGACCTGCGCGACGGAGGTGTTGAGCACCTCCGCGACATCGGCCAGGGTCAGGAACCGGGGAGTCTCCGCCATGACTCCATGGTGGCACCCGGACCCAGCTCCCCGCAGGGGCGCGCTCGCGGCTGTGGAGGAGTCGCTGTGGACACGCGGGTGTTGCCATCGGGCCGCCTGACGCATGATGTGCAGCGTGACCAGCACGCTCGGGAGCACCGAACCACCCATGGCCACGCGCGCCACCGCCCCCGGATGGCGCGACCCGCGGCTGTGGATCGGGGTGGCGATCGTCGCCGCCTCCGTCCTCGTCGGGGCGAGGGTCCTGGCCCGCGCCGACGACGCGGCCACCGTCTGGGCGGCCCGGGTGGACCTGGCCGCGGGTCAGGACGTGTCGAGCGGCGACCTCGTGGCGGTGCGCGTCCGCTTCCTCGACGAGGCCGACCAGGACCGCTACCTCACCGTCAGCGGCGATCTGCCGGCTGCCCACACGCTGCTGCGGCCGGTCGCCGCCGGGGAGCTCCTGCCCGCGGCCGCCCTCGGCGAGCCGCCGGAGGAGGGGCTGCTGAGCGTCCCGGTGTCCGTGCCGTCCATGGCCGTGCCGCCCGACGTGGGACCCGGCTCCCGGGTGGACGTCTGGGTCTCCACCGAGAGCGGCTCGGGGCGCACGGTGGCGCGGCCGCTGCTGACCGATGTGGTGGTGCTCGCGGCGCCGCCGTCCCAGGATGCCTTCGGTGCCACCGGGGACCGGCAGCTGGTGCTCGGCGTCAGCCCCGACGAGGAGGAGGCCCTCGGCAAGACCCTCGCCGGTGCCGGCGACTCGGGTCTGACGATCGTCGGCAAGGACTGAGGAGCCGGGGTGATCAGCGTGCTGATGGTCGCCTCGGGGGCCGACTGGGAGCCCACCGCCTTCGGCCGGCTCGTCGAGCGCCCCGACGTCGTGGTGCTCAAGCGGTGCGTCGACGTCGACGACCTGCTCGCGACCGCCGCCGCCGGACAGGCCGACGTCGCCGTGGTGGCCCTGGACGCTCCGGGCCTCGACGTCGCCGCCGTGGACCTGCTGCGTCGCGACCAGGTGCGCCTGGTCACGGTCCTGCGCGACCTCGAGGACCCCGAGCTGCGCCTCCGGGCGATGCGCATCGGTGCGTCCACGTCGGTCGGCGCGAGTGACCTCGACGCCCTGGTGTCGGCGGTGACCGATCCCGACCCCGGCGACGACCCGAGCACGTCCGACGAGGCGACCCGAGCCGAGGACGCCGACACGCCTCCGGAGTCCGACGGGCGCGTGGTCGCCGTCTGGGGGCCCCAGGGCGCTCCGGGACGCACGACGGTCGCGGTGACCCTCGCCGCGGTGCTGGCCGCG
The DNA here is from genome assembly GCA_964591845.1 of uncultured Nocardioides sp. Classification (GTDB taxonomy): domain Bacteria; phylum Actinomycetota; class Actinomycetes; order Propionibacteriales; family Nocardioidaceae; genus Nocardioides. The sequence continues at coordinate 9,809 of CAZQCA010000033.1, read as the reverse complement.
CGCGGACGCCGTACGGTGCTGGTCGACGCGGACCCCTACGGCGGCGCGGTGGCCACGCAGCTCGGCGTCGTCGACGAGCTGTCGGGCCTGCTGGTCGCCGCGCGGCTGGCCACTGCCGGCACCCTGGGCGACCGGTGGGCGGGGGTGCCGCGCACGGTGACCCGCGGCCTCGGGGTGGTCACCGGCCTGCCGCGCCCCGACCGGTGGCACGAGGTGCGCGGCGGCGCGGTCGAGCACCTCCTCGAGTTCGCCCAGCGCGAGGCCCACGTGGTCGTCGACACGGGCTTCAGCCTGGAGCGCGAGCCGGGCTCCGACTTCACCGGCCGACCGGGCCGCAACGCCATGACCCTGGCCGCGCTCGAGGCCGCGGACCACGTCGTGGTGGTGGGCTCGGCCGATCCGGTGGGACTCACCCGGCTCGCACGCGGCCTGGTCGACCTGCGCGAAGTGGTCCCCGCCGCGGACCTCCACGTCGCCGTCAACCGGAGCCGAGCCTCGCTCGGCTGGTCCGAGCGAGAGATCGCCGGCATGGTCGAGGGCTTCACCCGGGTCGCCAGCCTCCACTTCCTGCCGGAGGACCGGGCCGCGGTCGACCGCGCGCTCGTCGCCGGTCGCACGCTGGTGGAGGAGCGCGACGGCGTCCTGGTGCGGTCGGTGGAGGGACTGGTCGACTCCGTGGTGCCGGAGACGGCCACGGGCGCCGGTCGGCGGAGGGTCAGGCCGCGAACAGCAGGTAGAGGCCGCCGACGGTGAAGGCGATCATCGCGAGGAGCAGGGGCAGCTGGCCGGTGAGCTGGTGCCGCCTCGGCAGCAGCGCGATCGCCCGGTCGTGGGCGGCGACCACGCCCAGGACGTGCCCGGTCACGACCGCCAGCACCTTGACGTTGGCCAGCAGCGTGGGGTGCCCGAGAAGCCAGTAGTCGACGGACCAGCCGGCGGTGCCGAACAGGTTGCTGCCGTCGCCCATCGGGTCGCTCATCTGGATCAGCGTGTTCTGGCCGACGATCACGAGGAAGCTCAGGTAGTGGGCGACGACGTAGCCCACGACGATCGGCGCGACGGAGTGCGCGAACAGCCGAGGGAGCTCGGCTCGCCGCGTCTCCGGACCCACCCCGGTCGTCATCGTCCCGACGGCGAAGATGGCGCCGACCCCGAGGCAGAAGCCCAGCAGTCCGAGGTTGGCCCACAGGGTGGGCGCGCCCGAGTCCTGCACGAAGCCGAGCCACTGGGGGGAGTCCTGGAACGAGTCGAACGCCGTGCTGCCGAAGAGGACCGAGACGACCGCGACCAGGCCGGGACGCGCCGGCGTGCTCGCGAGGTTGGCCAGCGGACTGCGGACGACGAGCTCGCCGTCGCGCCTCGCCCAGGGCGACATCCGGGCGACCAGGGAGGAGTAGACCTCGAAGGGGTCGGCGTGCTCGTGGAACGCCTGTCCCCAGACCAGGCCGCCCAGGACGACCACGCCCAGGTAGGCCACGAGCCACAGCTGGATGGTCCCCAGCTCGTCCACGCGGCTGTAGACCAGCTCGGTCCACACGAACGCGAACAGGCCCGCCGCCGCGGGCCAGTAGCCGAGCTGGTCGGGGTAGGCGCGGACGCCACGGTCGGGATCGATGCGGGCGAGCAGCGACAGTCCGCGGCTCAGCGTGCGCGCGGGACTGAGCATCCGCCAGACCGGGCCCAGCAGCAGGGACGCGGGCACCAGCCCCACCCAGAGCAGCACGTAGAACATGCCGAAGGCGGGGTTGGTGAGCAGGTCGGGTCCGGCGAAGGCGACCCAGAGTGTGTAGGCGAGCAGGAGGAGTCCGAGCCCCCGGAGGCCGACGGCCCAGGCGCGTGAGTCGACGAGCCCGGCCAGCAACCTGGGTGCGGGCTCGCCGACCGTGTCGTCGTACCGGGGCGTGCGCCAGGCGACGGCCAGCACCGTGAACGAGACCGTGAGCGCCGCGACGGCGCCCGCGATCGCCAGCGCCGGCGAGATCGGGAGGTCCTGGGCGCCCCCGATCCCGTGGGCGAGGATCACCCCGTCCGGGGACCCCACCGGCGTCACTTCACCTCGAGCTGGACGATCACCACGTCGAGGTCGTGGGACTCCACCTCCACGACGCCGGGAGTGTCGATCTCGACCTCGTAGTCATGGGTGCCGGTCTCGTAGTCGAACTCCTGCTCCGGCGAGGAGTGCACGTGGATGGCACCCGGCTCGTCGGCGGTCACCGTGAACGTGACCGTGCCGGTCGACACCTCGACCCGCTCGCCCTTGGGCGTGACGTCGCCGCCCTCGAAGGTCACCTCGATCGCGTCGTTGGCCGCGCCATCCCCCTCGTCGTCGCCGCCGCAGGCCGCGAGGGCGCCGGACAGCACGAGGGTCGCGGTCAGGGCGGTGAGGGCACGTCTCATCGGTAGGGTCTCTCCCTGCCCCGGTCGTCTGCCGGGGTCCCTGAGAGGATGACATACGACGACACGTCGTGGACCGAGGAGGGTGAGATGACCGAGCGGCTCAGGCCGCGCGACCTGGCGCTCCTGCTGGAGGAGACGCCCTCCTCGCCGATGCACAACGCCACGGTCGAGGTGTTCGAGCCGGGGGAGTCCGGCCTCGACCACCAGAGACTGGTCGACCTGATCGCCGACCGGATCGCGTTCGTGCCGCGCTATCGGCAGCGCCTGGCCTCGGTGCCCGGCAGGGTGGCGAACCCGGTGTGGGTCGACGATCCCGACTTCGACCTCGCCTACCACGTGCGGCGCTCGGCGCTGCCCCGGCCCGGCAGCCTGGACCAGCTGCGGGACCTCGTGGCCCGGATCATCTCGCGGCCACTCGACCGCGGGCGTCCCTTGTGGGAGATCTACCTGGTCGAGGGGCTCGAGGCTGGACGGGTGGCGCTGCTCGCCAAGTCGCACCAGATCCTCGTCGACGGGGTCGAGACCGTCGACCTGGGCCAGGTCCTGCTCGACACCGGACCCGAGCCCAAGGTGGTGGTCCACGACGAGTGGCTGCCGCAGCGTCGCCCGACGCCGACCTCCCTGCTGGTCGACGCCGTGTCCGACTCCGTCCGGCACCCCACCACCGTGCTCCACACGGTGCAGGGCAACCTCGACAGCGCACTGCGCACCGCCGGTGGTGCCGCCCACCGGGCGGGCTCCGTGATCAACGCCCTCGCCAACCGCCGACAGGTGTCCGACTCGCCGATCACCCGCCCGCTGTCGCAGCAGCGCAGGTTCGTGGCCGTGCGCACCGACCTGGGCGACTACCGCAAGGTGCGGGACGCCCACGGCGGGACGGTCAACGACGTCATCCTGGCGACGCTCACCGGGGCCTTGCGGGGATGGCTGATGACGCGCGCCGAGTCGATGGGCGGGCTGCGCCACCTCAAGGCCATGGTGCCGATGTCGGTCATCGACGACGAGCTCGAGGCCACCTCCCTGGGGGCCCAGGTGGCTCCGCACTTCGTGGACCTGCCGATCGGCGAGGTGAGCCCGGTGGTGCGCCTGCACCAGGTGTCCTACTCGCTGCGGGAGCACACCGAGACCGGTCGTGCCGTCTCGGCCAACCGCCTGGCAGGGATCGCCGGCTTCGCCCCGACGACGTTCCACGCGCTGGGCTCCCGGGTGGCCGCCGCCGAGCAGCGCCGCGGCTTCCACCTGAGCGTGACCAACGTGCCGGGACCCCAGTTCCCCCTCTATGCCGCGGGCGCCCGGATGAGCGAGACCTACCCCGTGCCGCCGCTGCTGCCCGGTCACGCGCTGGCGATCGGCGTGACGTCGTACGACGGAGGGGTGTTCTACGGGGTCACCGCCGACCGCGACGCCCTGCCCGACGTCGACGTCCTCGCCCAGTGCCTCCGCGAGGCGCTGGAGGAGCTGAAGGACACCACGGCCGGGGGTCGCTCCCGCGCTCCGCGCGGCCGTCGTGGGCCCCGGTCGTGACCGTGCGCGTCTATGTGCCGCTCACCCTGGCTCAGCTGGAGCGGCTGGTGGCCGACCGGGCCCTGCCCGCGCCGCTCCCTGCCCACGCCGTGACGGCGGCGCTGCGGGCCGCGTGGCCCGACGGGGACCAGGAGCAGTGGGAGTACGCCGCCATGGCGGCCGCCGCGGTCGACGCCCTGCGCGCCCGCCCAGCCGACGACCCGCCTCGCCGGCTCGTCGTGGCCGCCGACGCCGACGTCGTCACCGAGGGCGAGGGCACGGCGGTGACGCTCGTCGAGGGGCTGACGTGGGCCCGGGTGGCGGCCCTGCACGCCGACGCCCAGGACCTTCCGGCCCGACTGCTCGACGACCCCGAGACGGCCGCCGAGGAGGACCTCCCGTGGTTCGCCCGCCAGGAGGTCGACGGGGTGCTCCGGGACCTCCGCTGAGCGGCCGGCGGACGGCTGCGCCCGGGGTTTGCCGGCACCGGATCGTCTGACAACATCGGAGACATGGACGCCCTCACCCACACTCCGCCTCCCGTCAACGAGCCCACCCTCCACTACGCGCCCGGGAGCGCCGAGCGCAAGGCGCTGGAGGCCGAGCTGTCCCGGCTGGCGTCCAAGCAGCACACCTTCAAGGCCACCATCGGCGGCCGCAAGGTCACCGGCAAGGGGCCGGAGCTCCAGGTCGTGATGCCCCACGACCACCAGCACGTGCTGGGCGTGATGGGCAGCTCGACGCAGGCCGACGCGCGTGCCGCGATCAAGGCGGCCGCCGACGCCGCGCCCGAGTGGCGCGCGCTCTCCCTCGACGAGCGGGCGGCGGTGCTCCTCAAGGCCGCCGACCTGCTGGCCGGGCCGTGGCGCGCGCGCCTCAACGCGGCGACGATGCTGGGTCAGTCCAAGACCGCCTGGCAGGCGGAGATCGACTCGGCGTGCGAGCTGATCGACTTCTGGCGCTTCAACGCGCACTTCGCCAAGCAGATCGTCTCCGAGCAGCCGATCGCCAACTCCCGTGGCGTGTGGAACCGGATGGACCACCGGCCCCTCGAGGGCTTCGTCTATGCCGTCACGCCGTTCAACTTCACGGCGATCGCGGGCAACCTGCCCACCGCCCCGGCGCTGATGGGCAACACGGTCATCTGGAAGCCCGCGGCGACCCAGACCCTGGCCGCCCACCTCCTGATGGAGCTGCTGGAGGAGGCCGGGCTCCCGCCGGGTGTCCTCAACATGCTGCCCGGGCACGGCCAGGAGACCTCCGCCGTCGCGCTGCACCACCCCGACCTGGCCGGCATCCACTTCACCGGCTCGACCGGGACCTTCCAGCACCTGTGGTCCGAGGTCGGCGCCCACATCGGCTCCTACCGCACCTACCCGCGCCTGGTCGGCGAGACCGGAGGCAAGGACTTCGTGGTGGCACACCCGTCGGCCGACCCCGACGTGTTGCGGGTGGCGCTGATCCGCGGCGCGTTCGAGTACCAGGGCCAGAAGTGCTCGGCAGCCTCCCGTGCCTACGTCCCCCGCTCGGTCTGGAAGAAGATGGCCGACCGCTTCGTGTCGGAGGTCGACGGCATCGCCATGGGCGACGTCCGGGACCTCTCGAACTTCATGGGCGCCGTGATCGACGACAAGTCGTTCGCGATCCAGAAGAAGGCCATCGACCGCGCCAAGCGCAGCCGCAAGCTCTCGGTCGTCGCCGGCGGGTCCTATGACGACTCGGTCGGCTGGTTCGTGCGACCCACCGTCGTGGTGGCCGACGACCCGACCGACGAGATGTTCGCGACCGAGTACTTCGGCCCGGTGCTGACCGTGCACGTCTACGAGGACCGCGACTTCGAGAAGGTCGTGCGGCAGATGGAGGGCTTCGCGCCCTACGCCCTGACGGGTTCGATCATCGCCCGCGACCGGAGGGTCATCGACTGGGCGACCAGGGAGCTGCGCTTCGCCGCCGGCAACTTCTACGTCAACGACAAGCCGACCGGGGCGGTGGTGGGTCAGCAGCCGTTCGGCGGCGCGCGCGCGTCCGGCACCAACGACAAGGCCGGGGCCCCCCAGAACCTCCTGCGCTGGACGTCGACCCGCTCGATCAAGGAGACGTTCGACCCGCCGACCGACTACCGCTACCCGCACATGGGCTGACGATCCGACGGCAGCAACCGGTCACCCGTCCTACACTGCTGCGGTGTCGACCGCACTGGCGCTGCTGCCTGCTCTCCTGGCCCACTCGGGGCCCGGTCAGGCGGCTGCGCTCCTGGCGCGGGTCGTCGCCTGGCACTTCGGCAGCCTGCACCCCTACGAGAACGCGATGGCCCTCGCCCTGGCCTTCGGGCCGTTCGTGGTCCTGGCCGTCGTGATCGTGCTCCGGCGGCGCGAGGAGGACGACGACTAGGACGACGTCGAGCGCATGGACCGCTGACCCGGGTCGGGTCAGTCCCGCGCGAGCCAGCCCACGGCGACCGCGTGCTCGGCGTCGAGCGCCATCCGGATGACGTCGCCCACGACCGCCTCGATCTTGCCGCCGACCAGCGGCACCGAGACGGTCACCTCGCCGGCCACGGTCTCGACGGTGCGGTCGCCGTCGGCCCGCAGGGTGATCGTGCCGGTCATCCGCGCAGGCTTGCCGGGGACGGTCACCTGGACGTCGGCCGCGGTCGAGGAGCGCCAGGTCTCGCGCTGGCAGATCTCGATGCGGTCGCCCACGAACGCCACGGCGTACGACGGGATGCCCCGGGCCTGCTGCACCTGGTCGACGGTGACCACGACGGCGCCGCCGGACTCCGACACCGAGACGGTGTGGTCGAGCACCTGCTGGTAGTCGCAGACCTCGGTGCGGAACGCCGGGTCGGCCAGCATCGCGGCGACCTCGTCGGGGGCGGCGTCGTAGGTCATCTCGTGCACGAACCTCATGCGACCATGATGTCCCACCGGCCCGAGCCCCCCGGTTGTTGTCCGGGGTGTTGCGGAGTCCTAGTGTCGGGATGTGGCAGTCACCCCCGAGGACACCAAGGCCGACCTGCTCGACAAGGCGGCCGAGATCGCCGCTCACCGCCGGGGGTCCGGCGGACCGCCGTCGGTGATCACGCCCGACCTGCTGCGCGCCTACTACCGCCGGGTGGCGGCCGAGGACGTCTGCGAGCGCGGCGAGGTCGACGTCTACGGCGCCGTTGCCTCCCACTTCCGGCTTGCCGGCGTGCGTCCCCAGGGCACCGCGCGGGTCCGGGTGTTCACCCCGACCGTCCAGGAGCACGGCTGGTCGGCGGGCGGCCACTCGGTGGTCGAGGTGGTCACCGACGACATGCCGTTCCTGGTCGACTCCGTGACGCTCGCGCTGGGTGAGGAGCAGCGCACCATCCACGTCGTGGTCCACCCGCAGTTCGAGGTGGTCCGCACCGTCACCGGCGAGCTCCTCGAGGTGCACCCGGCCATGGTCGGCGTCACGCCCGAGGACCTGGAGGCCGGCCACCAGGTGCAGCGCGAGTCGTGGATGCACGTCGAGATCGACCGGATCACCGACGAGGAGGACCTCGCCGAGGTGGAGGCGGCGCTGCAGCGGGTGCTGCGCGACGTGCGCGACGCCGTCGACGACTGGCCGCGCATGCAGTCGCGGCTGCTCGACCTCGTGGGCGAGCTGGAGGAGCACCCGCCCAAGGGTCTCCCCGACGAGGAGGTGTCGCGCGGCATCGAGCTGCTGCGCTGGCTGGCCGACGACCACTTCGCCTTCCTGGGCTACCGCGAGTACCACCTCGACGGCGAGGGCGACGATCTCACGCTGCACGCGCTGCCCGCCACCGGCCTCGGCATCCTGCGCGGCGACCAGCTCCAGTCGTCGGCCTTCCAGAAGCTCCCCGGCCCGGTGCGGGAGCGCGCGAAGGAGAAGAAGCTCCTGGTGCTGGCCAAGGCCAACTCGCGGGCCACCGTGCACCGCGCCGCCTACCTCGACTACGTCGGCGTGAAGACGTTCGACGACGCGGGGGAGGTCGTGGGGGAGCGACGCTTCCTGGGCCTCTTCTCGGCAGCCACCTACACCGAGTCGGTCCAGCGCATCCCGATGCTGCGCGAGAAGGTCGCCGAGGTGATGGCGCGAGCGGGCGTCGAGCCGACCAGCCACGCCGGCAAGTCGCTGCTGAACGTCCTGGAGAACTACCCGCGCGACGAGCTCTTCCACACCCCCGTCGAGGAGCTCGCGCCGATCGCCGAGGCGGCGATGCTCACCCGCGAGCGCAGGCAGCTGCGCCTGTTCACCCGTCGCGACACCTACGGCCGCTACGTCTCCTGCCTGGTCTACCTGCCCCGCGACCGCTACAACACGACGGTCCGCCAGCGGCTCCAGACGATCCTGCGCGAGGAGCTGGGCGCGGAGAGCGTGGAGTTCACGGTCCGCGTCAACGAGGCCTACCTGGCCCAGGTGCACTTCGTGGTGCGACCGCCGCGTGGCCACATCATCCCGGAGTTCGACCTGGGCGAGCTCGAGCGCAAGCTCGGCGAGGCGGCACGGTCCTGGCGCGACGACCTGGCGTCCGCCGTACGCTCCGACTTCGGGGAGGAGGCGGGCTCCCGTCTCGCGCGGCTCTATCTCGACGCCTTCCCCGAGGCCTACAAGGAGGACTACTCCCCGCGCACCGGCGCCGTCGACCTGGGTCGGCTGGAGGCGATCACCGGCGACGAGGGCCTCGACATGTCGCTCTACGAGCCGGTGGACGCGGTCCCCGGCGAGGCGCGGCTGAAGCTCTACCGCATCGGCGCCCCGATGTCGCTCTCCCAGGTGCTGCCGGTGCTCTCGTCGATGGGCGTGGAGGTCGTCGACGAGTGGCCCTACGAGCTGGAGAACCTCCCCCGGGAGACCCACCTCTACGACTTCGGGCTGCGCTACCCCGCCGGCCTGCCGCTCAACGCCCGGGAGCTCTTCCAGGACGCGCTGCGCGCGGTGTGGGACGGGCAGAACGAGGTCGACGGCTTCAACACCCTCGTGCTGGCGGCCGGGCTCACGTGGAGGCAGGCGACGGTGCTGCGCGCCTACGCCAAGTACATGAAGCAGGGCCACAGCCCCTTCGCGGTGGACTACATCGAGGAGGCGCTGCGCAGCAACGTCGACCTCACGCGCCTCCTGGTCAAGCTGTTCGAGACCCGCTTCGACCCGATCGTGCTGGCCAGCGGGGACGACGACCCGGCGGCCGTGCGCGCCGCGCGGGAGCAGGAGATCCACGAGAGGATCCTGCGGTCGCTCGACGACGTGGCGAGCCTCGACCACGACCGCATCATGCGGTCCTACCTCACCCACATCCTGGCGACCCTGCGCACCAACTACTTCCAGCGCGCGACCGACGGGTCGATCCGGCCCTACATGTCGTTCAAGCTCGAGCCGCGTGACATCCCCGACCTCCCCGAGCCGCGCCCGCGGTTCGAGATCTTCGTCTACTCGCCGCGGGTCGAGGGCGTGCACCTGCGCTTCGGGGCCGTGGCCAGGGGTGGCCTGCGCTGGTCGGACCGGCGCGACGACTTCCGCACGGAGATCCTCGGGCTGGTCAAGGCGCAGATGGTCAAGAACACCGTGATCGTGCCGGTCGGCGCCAAGGGCGGCTTCTTCGCCAAGCAGCTGCCCGACCCCTCCGACCGGGACGCCTGGATGGCCGAGGGCATCGCCTGCTACACGACGTTCATCAGCGGCCTCCTCGACGTCACCGACAACCTCGTGTCCGGAGACATCGTGCCCCCGCGCGACGTCGTACGACACGATGGCGACGACGCCTATCTCGTGGTCGCGGCCGACAAGGGCACCGCGACGTTCTCCGACATCGCCAACGGCGTGGCCCACGACTACGGCTTCTGGCTCGGCGACGCGTTCGCGTCGGGTGGATCCGTCGGCTACGACCACAAGGCGATGGGCATCACCGCCAAGGGCGCCTGGGT